>NZ_JBEYWO010000006.1:0-364364 GCF_040644455.1 Streptomyces sp. NPDC046977 | reverse complement strand
CCCCGCCCCCGCCGGGCGCCGGGCGCCGGGGCCGGCCCCCCGGGCCGGCACCGGCGATCCGCACGGCACGCCCGCCGTGACCACTCCTTGACCTGCGACGTCGGGGCCGGCTGAGACCTCGGCCCCCGCGTCGGCCGTGCCCAGGGCACGGGTACGATCAGAAAGAAAACGAATGTTCGTCTTGACGATTCTCCACAAACACACCAGACTGCTACTAAATAAAATGATCATTCGTCTTACGGGAGACACAGCCATGAAAAACCCGATGGCAAGGGTCCTGACCTGGCGCCGGACCATCCTCATGATCGTGGGGTTGCCCATGGTGATCTCGCTGGCCGCGCTGGCATTCGCCTGGCCGGCATCACGCATCGCCCCCCGGGACCTGCCCGTGGGAATCGTGGGCACGAGCACGGCCAGCCAGAAGGCGGTCGAAAGCATGACGCGGAACGCGCCGGGCGGATTCGACTTCCACCTCTACCCCGACCAGGCGGCGGCACGTTCCGCCATCATGGACCGGGAGGTCTACGGCGCCTTCGTCATCGCTCCCGGCAGGGTCACCGTGCTGGAAGCCACGGCCGCAAGCATGCCCGTGGCGCAGCTCCTCGGGACGTCCGGCCAGCAACTCGCCGCCCACGCGCCGAAGTTGCCGACACCTGATGCTGTCGACAAGTGGCACGGGAACAAGAAGAAAAAGGACGTTCCCAAGGCGGCCAAGGTCACCGTGAAGACCGTGGACGTCGTCCCGACCTCCGCCGACGACCCCAGGGGCGTGGTCTTCAGCGCGGCACTTCTCCCCCTCACCGTCTGCGGCATCATCATCGCGGCACTGATCACCTTGTCGGCTCTCCACCTGCCGGGATGGCGCCGGGTCATCGACCTGATCGCCGTGTGCGCGGTGTGCGGCCTGGCCGCCTACCTGGTCGCCCAGGGCATCCTGGGCGCGCTGCCGCACCAGCACCTGGCCACCTACGCCGCCCTGTCCCTCACCCTGCTCGCCATCAGCGCGACCAGCGCCGGCCTCGTCAGGCTCATCGGTCATCCGGGACTGGCCCTCAGCGCCGCGCTCCTGGTCTTCGTGGGCAACCCGTTCTCCGGCAGCACGTCCGCACCGGAGCTGCTCCCCAAGGCGGTCGACGACATCGGCCAGTGGCTGCCTCCGGGCGCCGGTGCGAATCTCCTGCGCAGTACGGCCTACTTCGACGGCAATGGAGCCGGAAGCCATGTCGCCGTTCTCATCCTGTGGACCGTGCTCGGCCTGACGTCCGTCGTCTTCGCCCGCCGCACCCTCACGGTCCTCGGCGACACCGTCGAAGAGGACTCCCACGCGTCCGGGGCGCATGCCGCGGCCGCGGAGGAACCCGCCGGCGCCCTTGTCGCGGCGACGTCCGGAGCGCCCGCCGCCTCCCCGTCGGAGGCGCTGCAGGACCGTCACGCGCACCACGCACGTCACGCGCTCCACGACTGACCCGGACCACGGTCGTCGGTCCTCCCGGGACCGCGGCGGTGATGCGCAACGAGGCAGCGCAGGGGAACTCCCCTGCCCCTCGTCGCCCTCCCGAAGCGACCGGCGGCACCCCTCGGCCCGCCACACCGGCCGGCTCATCCGGATCGCACGCGATCCCCGGCGGCCCGTCAGAGCACGGGCCCCGTCCTCCACCCGGGCGGTCAGCGAGCCGGCCGCAGCACCAAAGCAAGCAAAGCAAGGAAAAACACCATGCTCACGACGGACAGGCCCGCGCAGGACGCCTCGGACCGCCCCGGGACAGAGGCCGTGTTCCTCCACGCCCGCGGCATGATGTTCGGTATCGCCTACCGGATGCTGTGCGACGTCAGTGAAGCCGAGGACGTCCTCCAAGAGGCCTGGATCCGCTGGCAGACCTGCGACCGGTCCCAGGTCGAGAACCCGGAGGCCTTCCTCACCACGACGGTGACCAGGCTCGCCATCAACGTGCTGCAGTCCGCGAGAGTCCGGCGTGAGAGATACGTCGGCATGTCACTGCCGGAACCCGTCGACACCCTGAGCGACCCCGAGGTGGGCTTTGTCAGCGGGGAGACCCTCGCCGTCGCCGTGCTCGTACTTCTCGAACGGCTGACGCCGGTGGAACGAGCCGCTTATGTGCTCCGGGAGGCCTTCGACTATCCCTACGGACGAATTGCCGGTCTCATCGGGCATTCGGAGGTCAACACCCGGCAACTGGTCAGCCGGGCCCGCAAACGCCTGGCCTCGAGGAAAAGAACCCGCGTGACCACCGAAATCCACCAGCGTTTCCTGACGGCATTCCTGGTGGCCGCCCGGACGGGGAACATGGCCGTGCTGGAGCGGGTACTCGCCCAGGACGCCGTCCCGCAGTCCGACGGCAGCGCCCTCCGCGCCCCGGAGTTCCCGTCCCTGGGCTCCCCTCGCGTGGCGTAGCGGCACCACCGCCCCACCCAAGTCACCGCCCCGGTCGCACCGGGGCGTCGCCGTGCCCGGCGGGCGAACCCGCCGGCACGGCGGGGCCGACGCTCAGTCGGTGGACGCCGCCGAGTTCGGCCACAGCGCCCGCAACGCGCCGGGAACTTCCTCCATGCTCTTGGCGTCGCCCATGGCCAACTGCAGGATGTAGCCGGGCAGAATGCACATCAGTGCGGCGGCGATCCCGTCGGGGGACGCCTCGCCCGGCATGGTGCCGCTCCTCTGGTGCTCGCGCACCACGTCCGTGAGGGCGGATCGCATCTGCGCCATCAGGTCGTCGAACTGCCTGGCCAGCGAAGGGTTCCGGAGGGCCTCGGACCACGCCAGCACGGAGAGCCCGGCGATGTTCTGCTCGGCGGTCTTGGCCTTCACGATGTCGAGGACGTCCGCCATCAGAGCACCGACGGAATGACTGGGACGCTTCTCGGCGGCACTGTGGACCATGGCGAGGACATCGCGCATGTTCTCCTCGACGATCGCCGTGATCATCTCGTTCTTACTGGCGAAATGCCGATAGACCGCGCCCGCCGACAGCCCCGATTCCGCGAACAGGTCCTGCATGGATGTCGAGTGGAATCCGTCGCGCAGGAAACAGCGGCGGGCCGCTTCCAGGATCTGCTTGCGGCGGGCGTCCATGTACTCCTGCGTGACCTTGGGCATGGATCCATCCTAAGCGAAAAAAACGAATCTTCGTGTTAACTTGCACGCTGAACTGGCACGATGCCCTGGGCAGCGCCCGGGATACCGCCCCGCCTTGTCACATTTCGCGCACTTGAGCTGTCAACAGGGCAGAACACCACTCATACGGGAGGTGGGCGACTGTGGACGTCTACGAAGCGGTCACGACCCGGCGCGCGGTACGCGGATTCACCGACCGCTGCGTCCCGAGAGAGGTGCTGGAGCGCGTGATGTCCGCCGCGGCATGGGCGCCCTCCGCATCGAACCTGCAGCCGTGGCACATCTACGTGGTCACCGGCGGCCCGCTGGCCGAGCTGAGGAAGCGCGCCGGTGAGCGCGTGGACGCGGGTGACGCCTGGGACGAACCGGAGTACGAGCAGTACCCGCCCGCCCTGAAGTCCCCGTACCGCGAACGCCGGTCCGCGTTCGGCGAGCAGCGCTACGGCGCGCTGGGCATCGCCCGCGGCGACCTCGAAGCCCGCCAGAGGGCCGCCGCGGCGAACTGGGACTTCTTCGGCGCACCCGCCGCCCTGTTCTGCTACATCGACCGGGACCTGGGGCTGGCCCAGTGGTCCGACCTCGGCATGTACCTGCAGACCGTCATGCTGCTGCTCCGCGCCGAGGGGCTGGACAGCTGCACGCAGATGGCATGGGCGAAGTACCGCAGGACCGTCGCGGAGACCCTGTCACCGCCGCAGGACCTCATCCTCTTCTGCGGCATGTCGATCGGCTTCGAGGACGCCGCGGTGGACTGCACCCGTACGGGCCGCGCGCCGCTCCACGAGACGGTCACCTTCGTCGACGACCACCGCGGCCCGTCAGGGTGAGGTGCCCACGCTGCTGACCCAGACGCGGAAGGGCGCCGGCTCCGGCTCGGTCCCCGTCGGCTCCGCGTCGCCCTCGGCCTCGTCCAGATCCGCCCAGGCGATGAGACCGGGTTCGCTGTCGGCAAGGAACTCCTCGACGACCGGACCGAGGTCGTCGCAGGGCACGTAAGCGGCGCCGAACGGCAGAGCGTCCGGAGGCAGAGACGCGGTCGAGCACCGGAGCTGCCCGGCCTGCTCGTCATGCCAGACGTAGAACGTCGCCACGCCGGAGAAGCCCAGGTCGTCACGGACGCGTCGCCGGATGGCGTGAGCGGTCCGCCCGAAGGCGGCCACCACCTCGGCGGCGGACAAGGAACGCCTGTCCTCGTCCGCCGCGCCCAGCCACCACGTGTTGGTCCGCCACTCCGTCCGCCGGTCGGCCGGCTCCAGAACCAGCGGCTCGTCCGCCACTTCGGCGATCCACGTCAACAGCACGGCAGCAGTATCCCCGCACCGGTCGGTGACGGCGCAGCCCTACGTGAGGGCGGAGCCCGCCCTCCATTCCTGCCAGGACATGTTCCAGCCGTTGAGGCCGTTGTCGGGGGCGATGGTGTGGTCGTGGGAGTGCTCGACGACGACCACGTCGCCGATCAGGGAGTGGTCGTAGAACCACGCCGCGTTCTGTCCCGCGTCCCCGCCGCCGCGGACGTCGTTGAGGCCCACGCAGCCGTGGCTCACGTTGGAGTGCCCGAAGACGGAGTCCGGGGCCCAGTAGTTGCCGTGGACGAAGGTGCCCGACGTGGACAGGCGCATCGCGTGCGGGACATCGGGGATGTCGTACTGGCCGGCGTATCCCACGGTGGCACCGTCCATGCGGGTGGAGATGAGCTTCTGCGAGATCACCATCTGCCCGTTGTAGGTGGTGCTGCCCGGCGCGCCGGAGGTGATGGGGATCGTGCGGACCGTGCGGCCGTCGCGGACGACGCGCATGGTGTGGGCGGCGGCGTCGACCGTCGAGACCTGGCTGCGGCCGACCGTGAAGCGGACCGTCCTGTCCTGGGTTCCCCAGGCGTCCGCGGCACCCTTCACCCCGTCCAGGCGCAGGCTCAGCGTGACGTGGGCGTGGGCCTTCCAGTACGTCTGCGGCCGCAGGTCCAGTCGCTGGTCGCCGAACCAGTGGCCCACGACCTCCTGGCCGCTGTCACTGGTGACGCGTATGCCGCGTTCGACGGCCTTCTTGTCGGTGACCGGCTTGTTGAAGGTCAGCGACACGGGCATGCCGACGCCGACGGTCTGGCCGTCCTCGGGGGTGAAGGTGCCGATCAGGCGGTCGTCCTTGGCGAGTGTGGTGAAGGACAGCCTGCGTGTCTGCGGCTGACCCGCGTCGTCGGAGGCGTCGACCTCCATGCGGTAGGAGGTGCCGTACGCCAGGGTGCCGTCCGGGGACCAGCGGCGGTGGTCGCCGGCCGCGGTGCCCCGCACCGGCTGTCCGTCGGCGGTGGTGAGGGTGACGGACGAGATCCGCCCTCCGGAGACCTCGACATCGCCCGCGCCGCCGACGGACGCGTGGCGTTCGCCGTCGGCGGCGCCGGTGGTGAGGCGGAAGGCGGTGGCGGCGCGCGGCACGGTCGAGGAGGCGCCGGACGGCGCCGTCCCCTGCGCGGTGGGCGCGTCGCCGGGGTGCGCACCCGCGCAGGCGGTGAGGACCGACGCGCCGGCGACGGCGAGGGCGATCACGGTGAGACGGGGAAGGGAGGACACGCTTGCTCCTGTGGACCGCGGAATGGTCATCGGGCGAGAGAGGCCGCGTCGCCCATGACGACGACGGGGTGGTCTGCGGGGTCGAGGGCCCGCAGCAACTGCCGCATGTGGGCCTTGGAGAGGCTGACGCAGGCGTGGGTGGGGCCGCCGTGGTCGACGTGGATCCATATGCCGCCGCCGCGGTTCGCGCCCATGGGCTGGGTGCCGTCCATCGGCGACGTGCCGGGCTGCCGGTTGTAGTCGATGGCGATGACGTAGTCGAAGGCGCCCGCGAGCGGTTCCCCCTCGAACCCGGCACCGCTGATGCTGAAGGCGCCCGAGCGGTGGTACGGCAGCTTGGTGCCGGGGTCGGCCAGCCGTCCGCCGGCGTCGGTGAGGCCGAACACCCCGATGGGGCTGTGCAGGTCGCCCGCGTAGTGCTCGTCGGTCCAGCCCCGGTAGCCGTTGTGCGCGGCCCACACCTCGCCGGGACGCCAGCCGCCGTCGACGCGCTGGTAGAGCACGACTCGGGAGACCGCCGACTTCTTGCCCGTTCCCGTGACGAGGACGACCTGCCGGGCTCCGGCCGGGATGCGCGCCAGGGTCCGGGGGCCGAGCCCCGGCAGCCGGGCGGGGTACTGCGGTGGCGGCGGGACCGAGGTCCGCGGCTGCGTGGTGGCGGCCGCCTGCTGCTGGACCGCGGGACCGGCGGCGTCCTGGACGACCGCTGCCTTCCCGGGGGCGGGGGCGGGGGGCTTCTCGGGTGCGTGCTGGTAGGCGGCGACTCCGAGCGAGGAGACGACGACCGCGGCGGTCGTGGATATGTAGGGCCGGTGGAAGCGCATCGGTGCGGGCTTTCTGGGGAGGAGGGCACGGGGACATGGCCCCGCGGCGGGGCTCGCGGGCCCGAAGGACCCGCGGGGGTCCGGGAGCGGTGCGGCGGGCCCGGCGTCGCCAGCCACGTCGTGGGGGCGGTCCTGGGCCGCGGAGGCGGTTGCACACCCCTTCAACCAGCCGGACTCCAGTTCGGGTTGCCTGCCCGGACGGGGTCCCCATCGCGCCCGTGGGACGGTCCGCGGCACGCGCTCGCGTCAACAGGCAGAACTACCTGTTCCCCGTGCGGCCGAATACCTGATTCGGCGCGCGGGAGGGAGGTATCCCTTTCTCCGCGCCCGTACGAGGTGTAGGTGTATGGCGTGAGATGTCGCGGACACCCCCCGAGGGGAATCCACGCGACTCATCTCCCGCGTTCTCCATGTGCGGCACCCGCACACATTTCGCCACGCCCGAAGGTCGACGAAAAAATGCAGACGAACGACAACCTGAAAGACGTGCTCGACGAATTCGCGGACACGATCGAAGGTCCGGTGTTCACGCCCGATTCCGCCGGGTACGAGAAGGAGATCAGTGTCTTCAATCTCTCGGTCACGCACCACCCCGCCGTGGTGGTCGGCGCGACCTGTCCCGCGGACGTCGCGCAGGCCGTCCTCATGGCACGCCGGGCCGGCCTCGGCGTGGCGGTGCTGCGCACCGGGCACGGCCCCACGCTGCCTGCCGGGCAGGACACGCTGGTCGTCAACACCTCCCGGATGTCCGGCATCGCGATCGACGCCGCCGCTCGGACCGCGTGCGTCGAGGCGGGAGTCCTCTCCGGGGATCTGGCGGAGGCGGCGGCGGAGTACGGTCTGGCGGCGCTGGTCGGATCGTCACCGGGGGTCGGCATCGTCGGCTACACCCTGAGCGGTGGCGCCAGTCTGACCCTGGGCCGGATGCACGGATGGGCCTGCGACCACGTGCTCTCCATGGGCGTCGTCACGGCGGACGGCGAACTCCACCAGGTTTCCGGCAGCCATGAACCCGAGCTCTTCGGCGCCCTTCTGGGCGGAAAGAGCAATTTCGGCGTCGTGACGTCCATGACCATGTCCCTGTTCCCGGTCACGCGTTTGTACGCGGGCTCCCTCTTCTTCTCCGGCGCCGATGCCCGCGCGGTTCTCGAAGCGTACCGGGAGCTCACCGGAAACGCTCCGGACGAGCTCACCTCCGCACTCGCGATTTTCAATTTTCCCCCCTTGCCGAACATCCCTGAATTCATGCACGGCATGACGGTGTCGGTCAGGCTCTCCTATCTGGGGGATCCCGCTGCCGCCGACGTCCTGCTCGCGCCGCTGCGCGCCGCGGCCCCGGTCCTCGCCGACACGGTGGGCCAGATCGGTCCGGAGGACTTCGCCTCGATCAGCAACGACCCCGTGGAGCCTGCCGCCGCCGTCGAGCACTTCGCGCTGCTGCGGCACTTCGAGCCCGCCACGATCGATTCCCTGCTCGAAGTCGTCGGCATCGACAGCGGCACCTCGGTCAACATCGTCGACATCCGCCACCTGGGAGGCGCCTTCGCGAACCCGCCCCGGACGAGGAACGCGGTCGGGGCGCGGGACACGGAGTTCGCGATGTTCGCGCTGACGGTCGTCCCTCCGGGCCTGCCGGTGGAGTCGTACGCGAACGCCGGGATGGAGGTGCTCGAACGCCTCGCCCCCTGGCTCAGGCCGGGCAAGCACCCGAGTTTCCTGTCCCCCGCGGACACCGTGGAGGGCGGCCCGGCGCGGGCCTACGACGCGGCCACGCTGCACTGGCTCCGCGGGCTGAAGGCCCAGTACGACCCCGGGAACACTTTCCGCACCAACCACAACATCACCCCGGCCGGCTGACGGCCGGGCGCCGCCTCGGCGCGTGCGCGCGCCCGGGCAGGTCTCGGCGCCGGGAGGGCTTCCGCCAGGACGCCGCGCGAGTCGCGAGGAACCGCTGCCCGGCCCGATGCGCGGCCCGGGCAGCGGTGCGGGTTCAGAACACCGGTCCTCGGACCTTCGCCCTTCCGTCTACCAGACGGCAGTACAAGCTCGGATGGACGACACCACGCGACCTGTCGACGCTCATGCGACGGGTGCGGGGCTGTGAGCTCCGGTGACGCCGCGGGTGAGTGCCTGTTCCGCCTGTGCGAGTCCGCGGATCGCCTGGGTGAGTCGGTCCGGTGGAAGCACGTACGGCAGCCGGATGTTGCGTTCGAAGGCGCCTCCGATCCCGAAGCGCGGGCCGGCCGCGATGTTCACTCCGTAGTCGGGGGCGATCGCGGCGAGCCGGGAGCTGATGGGGCGGGGGAAGGTCGCCCACAGCGTCAGACCGCCCGCTGGTCGCGGGGCATGGAGGCCGGGCAGGTGCTCGGTGAGCGCTTGGCGCAGTGCGTCGCGTTGCGTCCGCAGTTGCTCGAGCGTGCCGGGCCGCCGGGTCCGGCCCTCATTCAGGAGAACGGCTGTGGCGAGCTGCTCGACGAGGGGGGTGCCCAGATCCGTGGCGTAACGGGTCTGCTGAACCCGTTCCAGCAGAGAGGGAGTTGCGCGGATCCAGCCGATGCGCAGGCCGCCCCAGATGCTCTTGGAGACCGAGCCGATGCTGATGGCGGTCGGCATGTGGATCGCGAAGGGCTCCGGGCTCGCGCCGTCCAGGGCCAGGTCGGTCATGGTTTCGTCGATGACCGTGGGACACGCGAGTCCGAGGCTCCGGCGGACGCTCGTGGGCATGCACAGCCCTGTCGGATTGTGGAAGTCGGGGATCAGGTAGGCGAGCTTCGCGCTTCGGCCCGCCGCGTGGAGTTGCGCGGTGTCCCAGCCCGAAGCGGACACGGCGACGGGTAGGAGACGAGCCCGCACCTGGGTGAAGGTGCTGATCGCGTGCGGGTAGGTCGGATGGTCGATCAGCACATGGTCCCGTGGTGACAGGAGCGTTCGCGAAAGAAGGGCCAGCGCGTGCTGCGCCCCGTTGGTGATCAGGATGTGGTCGGGCGCCGTGGGCAGTCCCCGCCGTTCGTACCAGTGAGCCACCGCCTCGCGCAGCTCCGCGGTGCCGTTCCGGTCGTAGCCGTGCCGCTCGAAGTGCCGCGGCAACTGTTCAAGAGCGGCCGCGAAGGCGGCGTGCAGGACTTCGCCGGGCGCGGCGGGCGCGGCGAAGGACAAGTCGATGATCGCCGGGTCCGTGCCGGCCCGGCGCTCGGGTGGCATGTCATGAGGCAGCCGCACCGCCGCCCTGGCCCGCGCCCGTGTGGCGAGGTATCCGTGCTCGACCAGAGTGCGGTACGCGGTGCCGACGGTGGTTCTGCTGGTGGACAAAGCGGTGGCCAGGTCACGCTCACTGGGCAGGACCGAGCCGAGGGGGAGACGGCCGTCCAGCACCAGCAGCCTCAGCCGGTCGGACAGGCGCTGATGCGCCGGCCCGGGCCCTTCCTGCCAGGGGCCCAGCATGCCTGCCACCACGTGCGAAGAGACTTTCACCCAACCAGCCTAACCAATCTGGCTATGGAATCCAGGTCCAGATGAGTCGCAGGCTTGCCCCATGGCACCTCCCGCTTCCCTTGCACACACCCCCGCACGGTCCCGTCACGACCAGCCCAATACGACCCATATGAACGCACTTGCCCAACTCCGCGCCGGCCGAAAGGCGCGTCGCATCCCTCAACTTCTGGTCGGCCTGGTGGGATACGGGGTCGCCGTGATGACGCTCGTCCAGTCCGGGCTGGGTGCGGCCAGCTGGAACGTGCTCACGGAGGGCGCCGCCCAGGCTCTGGGCATCTCGTTCGGCTGGACGACCAACCTGATCTCCCTGCTGGTGCTCCTCGCATGGATTCCCCTGCGAGAGCTGCCCGGCCTCGGCACGCTCCTCAACGTGGCCATCGTGGGATTCGCCGCAGATGCCACCGCCACCGTGCTCCCCCACCCCCGGGGGACACTCGCCGAGATGGGCTACCTGATGGTCGGCCTCGTCGCACTGGCCTTCTTCGACGCGCTCTACCTCGGCGCACAGTTCGGATCGGGCCCCCGTGACGGCATCATGACCGGACTTGTCCGGCGCACCCGCCTGCCCATCGCGGCCGTACGCACCGGCATCGAGGTCACCGTCGCCGGCGCCGGCTGGCTTCTGGGCGGAACCGTCGGCGTCGGAACCGTGCTCATCGCACTGTGCATGGGGCCCCTGGTCGGCTACTTCCTGCCGCGCGTGGCGGTTCGTCTCCCCGCCATTGCCGCAGACGAAGGACACAGCCGCTGAACGCGAAGACCGTCATCGGCGGATGCGGCGACAAGAGGCGCCGGCCGCGTTCAACCCGCAAGCAGCAGCCACCGCCAAGGCCGACGGACACCATCCGGTCGATGGCACCGGCCGTTTCCACGCCGACTCGGCACGGGGCAGCGGCGACCGCGCGAACTCCCCCTCGGCGGAACTCTGTCCACCAGGCAGGATCGTTCGGGGCAAGCCCTAGCGGTGGCCGGCCATCCAGGCCGCGACCTGCACCCGCGAACTCATGTTGAGTTTCGCCAGGATGCGCTGCACGTGGCCGTGCACGGTCCGCTCGGAGATGACCAGCCGGCGGGCGATCGACCGGTTCGTGAGACCGCGGCCGATGAGGACGGCGACCTCCCGCTCCCTGTCGCTCAGCGGGCTGCCGGAGGGCGCCGCGGCCGGGGGGCACGGCGGCGGCGTGGGCTCCAGCAGCCCCCGCACGTCGCCCGAGGCGGCGAGTTCCGCGCCCGTGCGGTACGCCACGGCGAAGGCGCTCTTCCCCAGGGCGTCCCGGAGGTTCCGGTCGCAGTGCCCGTGGTGGACCAGCAGCGCGGGGAAGAAGGTCGGCGGGCTGTCCGTGCGGTGGCTGAGCGTGTCGGCGGCCCCGAGGAGGGCGGCGGCGCGCCGCGCGTCGCCCTCCCCGTCGGCGATCCAGGCGAGGACCTCCAGGCAGGCCGCGGTCAGCAGCGGATGGCCGATGTCGTCGGCCATCCGCAGGCTCTCCCGCAGCCGGGCCGCGGCGTCCCCGGCGTGCCCGCCGCGCCACAGCGAGAGGCCGGTGCCCCACAGCAGGTAGGACCGGAACACCGACTCGCCGCGTGCGGTGGTGAAGGCCAGCGCCTCCTCGAAGCGCCGCCGCGCCGACTCCCCGTCGGACCGCAGTTCGTGGGTGAGGGCGAGCATCGTGAGGGCGGACAGGTGCAGCAACTCGCAGGTGTCCGGCGCGTCGAGTGCGGCGACGGCGTCCTCCAAATGCGCCTGGGCCCGGGCGAAGTCGTCGCGGAAGAGCGCGGCGGTGCCCTCGGACAGGGCGGTGATCCCGTGCACCGACGGGTCCGTCGAGGCCGCGTCGATCGCGCGCGCCCTGGTCAACAGGGCGTCCATGGCGGCACGGTCGCCCTGAGGGGCCGTCAGCGCGCAGTCGGCGTAGACGATGCCCGCCAGGGCGGCACCGTCCGCTTCCGCCTCCTGGCCGAGCAGCCGGTCCAGCCAGCGGCGTCCCTCACGGAACAGGCCCCGGGCGTTCCAGTACGGGAAGAGGTCGCCCGCCGTCCGCAGGCCGGCCCGGGGGTCCCGGAGCACCTGGCGGTCCAGGACGTCGCGGAAGTTGGGCATCTCGCGGTCGACGCGGGCGATCCACTCCAGCTGGCGCGGCCCGACGAACTCCGCGCGGGCGCGCGCGGCGAGACCGGTGTACCAGTGGCACAGGCGGTCGATCGCCTCGTCGGCGCATCCCGCCTCCCGTGCCTTCGACCGGCCGTACTCGCGCAGTGTCTCCAGCATCCGGAAGCGCACCGCCGCGCCGTCGGTCTCCTCCCGTACCAGCACGGACTTCTCGTGCAGTGAGGTCATGACGTCGAGCACATGGTCGGACCCGCAGACGGCGGTGGCGGCCGTCATGTCGATGCTCCCGGCGAAGAACGCCAGACATGACCAGACCCGTCGCTCGGCGGGGCTGCAGAGTTCGTGGCTCCAGTCCACGGACAGCCGCAACGTCTGCTGGCGGGTCGGGATCCCGCGGCCGCCGCGGGTCAGCAGCGCGAACCGGTCGCTCAGCCGGTCCAGGATCTGGGCGGGCGACAGGGTGCGCAGGCGCGCGGCCGCGAGCTCGATGGCGAGCGGCAGACCGTCCAGCCGCCGGCAGATCGCCGCCACGACGCCGACCGTGTCCGCGGTGAGCGCGAACCCGGGGGCGGCGTCCGCCGCCCGCTCGGCGAAGAGGGTGACGGCGTCCGACTCCCCGGGCCGGGCGGAGGCGTCGTCGCCGGGAAGCGTCAGCGGGGGAACCCGCAGGACCGTCTCGCCCCCGATCCGCAGTTCCTCGCGGCTGGTGCACACCAGGTGCACCGGCGGGCAGGAGCGGAGCAGGCGCCCGCACAGGGCCGCGACCCCGTCGACGATCTGCTCGCAGTTGTCGAGGACCAGCAGGCGGCAGTTGTCGGTGAGGAAGTCCACGAGCGCGTCCTCAGTGGACCTCCCGGCCGGCGTTCGGACGCCGAGGGTTGCGGCGACGACGTCGGCGAGGAGCGCCGGGTCGGACAGCTCCCCAAGGTCGACCAGCCACACCCCGCCGGGGAAGCTCCGGCGGGCCCGATCCGCGGCGCGCAGCGCCAGCCGGGTCTTCCCGACCCCGCCGGGTCCGGTCAGGGTCACCAGGCGGGCGCCGCGAAGCGCTCTTACCGTCTCGGTCAGCTCGTTGCGCCGGCCCACGAAGCTCGTCACCTCGGTGGGCAGGTTGCCCTCGGCTCCGGGGCGCCCCGGCTGCCTCCCGGTGGGACGGCGGCCCTCACGCGTGGTGCGCCCGGCGTCGTCGCCGGCCATACCTGCCATTCAACCACCACGGCCTCGGCGGGTGTCCCCGGCGACGACGCCGCGGATGCGCGCCGGTACACGGTGTGACCGCCGCATCGGGGGGTCAGGCGCGGGGGGGCGGGGAGCCAGACGCGCATGGTGGCCGGGCCCCGGTTGCCCCAGCGGTGGTAGGGCACCAGCCGGACCCGCGTCCGCTCCCCCGGCGCCTCCGGCGGCTCGCCGTACGGCCAGCCCCGGTGCCCGGGCCGCACCGTGGTCGCCGGGACCTCCAGCTCGACCAGCCCTGCTTCCTCGTGCTCGACAAGGGAGCCCGCCGTGTCCACCTGGACGAGTTGCTCCCCGGGGTTCTCCGCGCAGTAGACGATCGGCCCGCGTTCGACCGCGACGCAGCCGCGCACCGCGTCGATGCGGGGGTCCGGCCAGACCCAGCGCGGGCGCAGCGGCAGTTCGAGCCGGAAGCGGTCGCCGGGCCGCCAGGTCTTCTCGATGTGGACCTGGGCGCCGTCGCGCTTGACCGCGGCGTTACCGGCCGCGACCTCGGCCCCGGAGGCCCAGGGCGGCAGGCGGAGGGAGACCGTGCGCGGGTCCGGAGGGGCGGCGAGTACCTCCACCTCGGCCCCGCCCGACACCGGGTAGCCGGTCTCCACCCGCAGGGCGAGGCCGTCGTGCCGGATCTCGGAGGGGGTCAGGTGGTGGATCTGCACACCGCCGCCGGTCGCGGTGGCGAGGTAGGCGGGCAGCGAGGCGAGGGTGCGGGCGAGGTTGTTGGGGCAGCACGACACGGAGAACCAGGGGGCGCGCAGCCTGGTCCCCGCCCGCGGGCTGACGCCGTCGGAGGGCTCGCCGGGGACGCGGACCTGGAGGGGGTTGGCGTAGTAGAACGAACGCCCGTCCAGGGCCGGTGAGGTGGCGATGACGTTGTAGAGGGTGCGTTCGGCGAGGTCCGCGTAGCGGGAGTCGCCCGTGGCCAGCAGGAGCCGGTGGCACAGCATGAACGACCCGACCGCGGCACACGTCTCGGAGTAGGCCCGGTCGGGCGGCAGTTCGTAGTCGTCGCCGAACGACTCCCCCGCGTGGCGGGACCCCATGCCGCCGGTGAGGTGGACGCGCCGCTCGACGGTACGTTCCCACTGCTCCCGCACCGCGGTCAGCAGGGACGCGTCCCCGGTCTCGACGGCGACGTCGACCGTGCCGCACGCGAGGTACATCGCCCGCACCGCGTGGCCCCGGAACACCTTCGCGTCCCGTACCGGCACATCGTCCTGGAAGTAGGCGCGGCCCAGCTCGATGTCGGCGAGCGCGGGGGTGCCGCGCCTCTCGACGAAGCGCCGGGCCATCTCCAGATAGCGATCGGCCCCGGTGGCCCGGTAGAGCTCGACCAGCGCCATCTCGATCTCGGGGTGGCCGCAGACCTCCGGCGACTCCATGAAGCGCCGGCAGATGTGGTCGGCCGCCCGGCGGGCGGCCTCGGTGAGCGGGCCCGGCCCGGTCCGGCGCAGGCGGGCGACGCCCGCCTGGATGAGGTGGCCGAAGCAGTAGAGCTCGTGGCCCCACTCGAAGTCGCGGTAACGGTCGCCGCTCCAGCGGGTGTTGAGATAGCCGTCGGCCTCCTGGGCCCGGGCGACCACCGATTCCAGCGCCTCGAACCGCGGGTCGTCCGCCCAGGCCATGGCCTCCAGCAGTTTGTAGACCTCCGAGTCGGCGAACTCCCTGCCGCGGGCCGGCTCGCCGCGGAAGTTGCCGATCCACCCGCTCCTGTCCATCCATTCGAGGCAGTGCCCGATGATCACGTCCTGGTTGAGGGTCTGCCGGTCGCCCCAGAAGCCCGGGGCCAGCCGGACGGTGTCCAGCCCCAGCGGGGTCAGTACGCCTGCGGACGGAACGACGGGGTCAGCCACGTAGTGCTCCTGTCATGAATCCGCGCACGTAGAAGCGCTGGAGGGCGAGGAAGAGGATCAGGCAGGGGACGGCCATGAACATCACGCCCGCCTGCATGACCGGGTAGTCCACGGCGCCGAAGTTGTGCACCCGCATGTTGACCACCGCGACGGGGAGCGGCAGTTTGTCGCCCGAGCTGATCAGGATCAGCGGGGCGACGTAGTCGTTCCAGGAGGCGAGGAAGGCGAACAGACCAACCGTCACCAGGCCCGGGGCCACCAGCGGCAGCAGCACCCTGACCAGGGTGCGGAGGCTTCCGCAGCCGTCGACCCTCGCGGCGTCGTCGAGGGTGCGCGGCACGGCCTCGAAGGCGTTGCGCATCATGAACACCGCGAACGGCAACTGGAACATGACCATCACCAGCGCCAGGCCGACGAGCGAGTCCTGCAGGCCCAGTTCGCCGAGGAGCACGTACAGCGGGATGAGGATCGTCGGGTAGGGCACCATCAGGATGGCGAGGACGAGCGCGAACAGCAGTCCGCGGCCGGGGAAGGCGAAGCGCGAGAAGGCGTAGCCGGCGAGGGTGGCGACGAGGAGCGTTCCGGCGACGGTGAGCGCCACGAGCACCACGGTGTTGGTCAGATAGGTGCCCACGCCCTCGCCGTACGTGGCCAGCTTCCGGTAGTTGGCGAAGGTGAAGGAGTCGCCGGCCCGTACCGACGACCACGCGCTCCATCCGATCGGGTAGACGAACACCACGGCGAGCGCCGCGAGGGCGAGACGTCTCACAGGCTCCTCCTTCTGATGGAGACGAGCTGCACGGCGTTGAGGACGACCAGCGCGATCAGCACGAGTACCGACATCGCGGCGGCCGAGCCCAGGTCGAACCGGACGAACGCCTCACGGACGATGACCATGACGACCGAGGTCGTGCTGTTGCCGGGCCCGCCCCTGGTGAGGATGTAGAACTGCTCGAAGCCGAGCAGCGAGCCGGTGACCATCAGGCAGAGCACCAGGGCGATGGTGGGCCGCATCAGCGGCAGCGTGATCCGCCGGAACGCCTGCACCGCCGAGGCGCCGTCCACCCGTGCCGCCTCGTAGAGTTCGGTCGGGATGGACTGCAGGCCGGTGAGCAGGATGACCATGTTGAACCCGGCCCACCGCCAGATCACCAGGGTCACCGTCGACCCGAACGCGACGTTCGGGTCGCCCGCGGTCCAGGACACCGGCTCGTCGATGAGGCCGATCGCCTCGAGCATCCCGTTCAGGGGGCCGATCTGCTCGCTCAGCAGGCCGAAGAAGAGCAGCGTCGCGGTGGCCCAGCCGACGGCGGCCGGCAGGAAGAACGCGCCCCGGAACAGGCCGGTCCCCCGCCCTCCGTTCTGGATCATCAGGGCCAGGGCGAAGGAGACGGCGAAGAGCAGGACGGTGACGATCGCGGTGTACTTCAGGGTGAACACCACCGCGTCCACCACGAGGGAGTTGTCCGCGATGTGCTGGTAGTTGTCGGGTGCGTTGAAGGACGGGGACGCCAGCAGCGGCCACTTGTTGAGGGACATCCAGACGACGAGGCCGAGCGGCACCAGGAAGAACAGGCCGACCACGACGGCGGCGGGAGCCGCGTAGGCGAGCCCGGTCAGGCCCTCGGAACGCCGCCGCCGGCGGGCACGAGCGGCCGTACCGCGCGCGGCCGTGCGGGGTACTGCTGAATCCGTCATGTTCTCTCCAGCTGCGGTCCGGCACACCGCCGGTGTGCCGGACCTGGCCTATTGCTGGCTCAGTGAGGCGGAGATGGTGCCGGCGCCGTCCTTCAGCGCCTTGGCGGGGTCGGAGCCGAACAGCGCGTCCCGCAGGGTCTTCACCCATGGGCTCTGCGGGTCGTTGTACGACTCGTTGAACTTCAGCGCGTAGGGCGTCCGGCCGTCGGCCATGATCTCGTTCATCGCCTGGACCCGGGGATCGTCCGCGGTGATGTCGGTGCGGGCCACGGTGGACCTGCCCTTGGCCTGCAGGTCCGCCTGCACCGTGTCCGAGAGGGTGTAGGCCAGGAAGTCCCAGGCCGCGTCGGCGTTCTTGCTGGTGGCGCTCACGCCGATGACGTCGCCGCCGACGAAGGTGGACGTGCCTCCCTTCACTCCGGGGATCGGGGCCACGCCCACGTCGATGCCCTTGTCCTCCAGCAGGCCGAGCCAGGTGGACGGTCCCGGGGCGATGCCGATGTCGCCGGCCTGGAGGGCGCCGAGCCAGGTCGTCCCGTTCTCGTCCTTGGAGCCGGGCGCGGCCACGCCCTCGGCGTAGAGCGTGCGGTAGACGTCGAACACGGCGGCCATCTCCGGGTCGTCGACCGTGCTCTGGGTCCCTTCGGCGTTCATGACCTCGCCACCGTCGGCCCAGACGGACGGCCAGAACGTGAAGACGTCGCAGCCGCCGCAGTTCCCGCCGAAGTAGGTGCCGTAGGTCTTGCCGCCGAGCTTCTTGCGGATCGTCGTGGCCTGGTCGGCGAACTCCTGCAGCGTCGCCGGGGCCTTGTCCGGGTCGAGACCGGCCTTCTTGTACAGGTCCTTGTTGATGAACATCACCGAGATGTCGACGGTGTGCGGGACCGCGAAGAGCCTGCCGTCCTGCGTCGCCTCCTTGATGTGCGCCGGGGCCACCTTGTCCTTGAACGGAAGGGAGTCGAACCGGTCGGTGACGTCCTGCCACAGGCCCTGGGAGATGTAGTTCGGCGCGAACACCACGTCCGAGGCGAACAGGTCCGGCAGGTTCCTGCCGCCCGCCGCCGTGGCGATCTTCGCCGGGTACTCCTCGTTCGGGAACGCGGTCACCTCCACCTTGTTGCTGTGGGAGGCGTTGTAGGACTGCGCCAGTGCCTTGGTCTGAGCCTCCGTCGCGGCTCTGGTCCACACCGTGATGGTGGACGCCGCCGAGGACGCGCCGGGCTTGTCCGCCGAACCCCCTGTGTCGCTGCAGGAACTGGCAAGCACCGCCGCACACGCCACGGCGAGCGCGGTGGCGACCTTGCGGACGGACGATCGCGATTCCATGTCTTCCCCCTCTGCATCCCCAGAGAAGCACCGAAAACTGACCTGAAAGGTTTTTGGAAACGTAGGATCGGCGGCCGGGGCTGTCAAGGGTTCGGAGTGAGGTACGTCACTTGTCCACTGCCCATGTCCCCTCTATATTCAGGCAAATTGGAGCAGGCAGCCTGGGACGCAGCGTCCTCCCTCCTCACGAAAAGGTTCTTGGAACGATGAGTTCTCAGCGGCGACGAGCGACCACGATCACCGATGTGGCCTCGCTCGCGGGGGTGTCGATCGCGACCGCGTCCAAGGCGCTCAACGGCGGAAACCAGGTCCGCGCCGAGACCGTGCAGCGCGTGCTGCGGGCGGCCGAGGAACTCGCGTACCAGCCCAACGCGCTCGCCCGGAGCCTGATCTCCGGTCAGACCCGCACCGTGGGGCTGCTCACCAGTGACAGCGTCGGCCGTTTCGGCATCCCCGTGATGCTCGGCGCGGAGGACGCCTTCGGCACGGGGGAGATGGCCGTCCTGCTGTGCGACGCCCGTGGCGACTCCATCCGCGAACAGCACTACGTACGCACCCTGCTGGCCCGTCGCGTCGACGGGATCATCGTGGTGGGCGAGAGCACCGACCGGCGGCCGTCGATCAGCCGCGACCTGCCGGTGCCCGTCGTCTACGCCTACGCGCCCTCGGACGATCCGCAGGACGTCTCGTTCGTGCCCGACGACGTCGGAGGGGCACGCCTCGCCGTCCAGCACCTGGTGACCGTGGGCAGACGGCGCATCGCCCACATCACCGGGCCCACCGACTACCAGGCCGCGCAGGACCGGGCGGCGGGCACCCTCGGCGCACTGGAGGAAGCGGGGCTCGCCCTCTCCGGCGGCCAGGTGCTCTTCGGCGCATGGTCGCAGCGGTGGGGGCGGCAGGCGGCCGAGATCGTGCTCAACTCCGACCCCGGGATCGACGCCGTGGTCTGCGGGAGCGACCAGATCGCCGCCGGCTTCGTCGAGGCCGCCCGCGAGCGGGGCCGCCGCGTGCCCGAGGACATCGCGGTCGTCGGGTACGACAACTGGGAGGTCCTGTCCACCGAGACCAGGCCCCCGCTGACCACCATCGACATGAACCTCGAAGTGCTGGGCCGCACGGCCGCCCAGCACCTGTTCGCCGCCATCGACGGCCAGGCCGGCTCGGGGGTGCACCGCATGCCGTGCAGCCTGACGATCCGTGACTCGACCCTGCCCCAGTAGCGCGGCCCGCCGACGGCCCGCTGCCTACGCGCCGTCCTCCGGCGGTGTCGCGGGCCTGGTGTGGAGGACTTCGCGGGCCTGTTCGGCGGCGCGGGTGATGCTCTCGCTGATGAAGTCGAGGAAGCGCGCGATGTTCTCCAGGCGGGCGGCGGCCGGGGTGTCGGGGCCGAGGACGGCGACACCCTGACGGGCCGTCGCGACGAGATGGTCGTTGGCCCGGGCGCTGGCGATCGTCGCCTGGAAGAAGAGCTCGTCGTCGACGACGTAGCGGTCGCGGCGGCGTTCGTCGCGTTCCCGGCGCACCAGGCTCTGGCTCTCCAGGAACGAGATCGCCTTGGAGACGGACGCCGGGCTGACCTGGAGGCGCGAGGCGAGTTCGGACGCCGTGAGGCTGCCCGCGTCCGTGGTGAACAGGCAGGTCAGCACGCGGGCCGGAGTCTTGCCCAGGCCCGAGCCCATCAGCACGGTCGTGAAGGTCTCCTCGTACTCCGCGACGGCCGCGGCGTCGCGTCCGTGCGACTGGGGAGCCGTCTGCGGGGCCCGGGAGGACGCGGGCCGGCGCCGGTGCGCGCGGTGCTCGGTGGCGCGGTGCGCCAGGTCGGCGCGGTAGGCGGTGGGGCCGCCGTTGCGCATCACCTCGCGCGTGACCGTCGAGGTCGGACGGTCCAGGCGCCTGGCGATTTCGGCGTAGGGGAGGCTGTCGGCCAGCCCCAGCGCGATCTGCTGGCGTTCGGACTGGGTGAGCCTGCCTCCCGGCATCGCGATCTCCTCGGTGGTTCCTCACGGCGGTCCCTGACTCCCCCATCATAGCGTTCACTTCTTACCCATTGCAATGCATGAGAGATCTGTCGTTGCGTTACTTTCAGGTCCGTTGCAACACTTTCCAGCCTCTGAACTGCTGTTCTATGGATTCGATGCAACAAGTATGTTGTCGTGCGATGGAAAGCAACGTAGCGTTTCTCATGTCGGAAACAAGGAACGAGCACAGGAGAGAACGATGCAGAAGTTCGACACCCCGGCCCCGGTGACCGCGATCCTGAGCATCCCCGCCGGCCGCGTCCAGGTGATCGCCGCCGACCGCGCCGACACCACCGTCGAGGTCGTGGCCGCCGATCCCGCCAAGAGCCGCGACACCAAGACCGCCGAGCAGGTCACCGTCACCTGCACCGGCGGCATCCTGCGGATCACGGCGCCCGACGCCAACCGGCTCATCGGTCCTTCCGGTTCGGTGGAGGTCACCGTCCAACTGCCCGCCGGTTCCCGCCTCGAGGCCAAGACCGGCAGCGCCGAGCTGCGCGGGGTCGGACGCCTCGGCGACGTGGTCTTCGACGGCGCGTACCGCCACATCAAGATCGACGAGGCGGCGGGCGTCCGCCTCACCGCGGTCGACGGCGACGTCGAGATCGGCCGGCTGGGCGGTCCCGCGGAGATCAGCACCGCGCGGGGCGACATCCGGATCACCGAGGCCGTGCGCGGCACGGTCGTGCTCAGCACCCAGTCCGGTGACATCTCGGTCGGCGCGGCCGCCGGCGTCTCGGCCGCCCTGGACGCCGGAACGGGCCACGGCCGCATCGTCAACGCCCTCAAGAACGACGGCACCGTCGAACTCGACATCCGCGCCACCACCCCGCAGGGCGACATCACCGCCCGCAGCCTCTGAACAGCGCGGCACCCCCCACCCCGCCCGACCCGCCGCGGCCGAGTTCCGTTCGGCCGCGGCGGGCGCGGCAGGCCTTGGCAGGGGCCCACGATTCCGCGCCGGGCCCCGCACACCACGTACAGGACATCTCACGCGAGCAAGGGGAATCCCATGACGAACAACAGCACGTCCAAGGCCGGTGCGCAGTGGTCCGGCATGGTTCCGGTCGAGGACACGGCCCTGGCCGTCACCGACTCCGGTGGCCCCGGCATCCCCGTGGTCTACCTCAACGGCCAGTTCGCCACCCAGGGGTACTGGCGCCGCGTCCTCGCCGAACTCGGCCCGCAGTGGCGGCACATCACCTACGACGAGCGCGCCCGCGGCAAGTCGGGGCGCTCGTCGGACTACTCCTTCGAGGCGGCCGTCCGGGACGTCGACGCCGTCCTCGCCGCCAGGAACGTGGACCGGGCCCTGGTCATGGGCTGGTCCTACGGCGCGGTCGTCGCGGCGCACTGGGCCGACCGCAACCCGCAGCGCGCCCTGGGCGCGGTCCTGGTCGACGGCGCGTTCCCGCACGACTGGCTCGACGAGGCCATGGAAGTGCGCATCCGCAAGCTCTTCCGGCGCATGAGCTGGTTCCTGCCCCTGCTGCGCCCGACCGGCCTGGCCCCGCGCATGACCGCCGCACAGCAGGCCGAGAGCAACATCGAGCTGGGCGTGCTCTCCCGCGAACGCGAACTGGGCCCCGTACTCGACCGCGTCACCGTCCCCGTCCGCTACGTCGTCGCCTCCGGCACGTCCCTCGGCAGCCGCGGCGACGAGCAGGAGCGCATCCGCGCCGGCCTCGACGCGGTGACCTCCCGCAACCCGAACATACGGATCGCCGCGAAGGTCGCCAGCAACCACGGTGCGATCCTCAAGAAGGACTACCCGGCCGTCGCCCAGGCCCTGCGCGACATCGCCCCGCAGGACGGCACGGGTCACTGAGCACACCACCGGCGGACTCGGAGGCACGACGGGCGGGCGGCGAGTGACGCGGGCCACCACACAACGAGACCGGATGCGCGCACATCGGGCCCCGGGCGTCCGAACCGCCTCACCCCCGGGATCCCGGACGTAGATTCCAGTTCAGCAGTGCGGGCCCGCGGACGCGTGGCACACGCTCGCGGCCCGGTCCACGGCCCGTCCGGCCGGGATCACGGCGTGCGAGGTGCGGCACCAGGAGCCCCGCAGCCCGCCGCCGTCATCCCTGGAGGAGTTCCGACCGATGAAGACCGTCACCCACTGGATTGCCGGCAAGCCGTTCACGGACGCCCCGGGTGCCCGCGGCACCTGGGGCACCGTGACCGACCCCGCGACCGGAGAGGTCACCGCACAGGTGGCGATGGCCGGCGCCGAGGAGGCCGACGCGGCGGTCGCCGCGGCCAAGCGGGCCTATGCCACCTGGCGCACGACCTCGCTCGCCCAGCGGATCGCGGTCCTCTTCCGCTACCGCGCCCTGCTGGACGCACGCCGCGACGACATCGCCGCGCTGATCACCGCCGAGCAGGGCAAGGTCCACGCGGACGCCCTCGCGGAAGTCGCCCGAGGCCTGGAGATCGTCGAGCTGGCCTGCGGGATCGGCACGGCGCTCAAGGGTGACACGTCCACGGAGGTCTCGGGCCGTGTCGACGTGGCGTCGTTCCGGCAGCCGCTCGGTGTGGTCGTCGGCATCTCACCGTTCAACTTCCCCGCCATGATCGGCATGTGGATGTTCCCCATGGCGATCGCCTGCGGGAACACCTTCGTCCACAAGCCGAGCGGAAAGGCCCCGTCGGCCTCCATGCTCCTCGCGGAACTCGCGGCCGAGGCCGGAGTGCCCGACGGTGTGCTCAACATCCTGCACGGCGACAAGGTCGCGGTGGACGCGCTGCTCGACCACCCCGACGTGGCCGCGGTGTCGTTCGTGGGCTCCACGCCGGTCGCCCGCCACGTCTACAGCCGGGCCGCCGCGAGCGGCAAGCGCGTCCAGGCGCTCGGCGGGGCGAAGAACCACATGCTGGTGCTGCCGGACGCCGACCTCGACGCGGCGGCCGACGCCGCCGTGACCGCCGCCTACGGATCCGCCGGCCAGCGCTGCATGGCCGTCTCCGTGGTCGTCGCGGTCGGCACGGCGGGCGACGCACTCGTCCCGCGGATCGCCGAACGGGCCGCCCGGATCACGATCGGACCCGGGAACGACCCGGCGTCCGAGATGGGCCCGCTCGTCACCCGGGAACACCGCGACGAGGTCGCGGACTACGTCGCGGGCGCTGCCGCCCAAGGCGCCGATGTGGTGCTCGACGGCAGGGATGTCACCGTCGAGGGCCTGGAGAACGGCCACTGGATGGGCATTTCGCTGCTCGACAGGGTCAGCACGGCATCGGACGCCTACCGCAACGAGATCTTCGGTCCCGTCCTGTGCGTGGTCCGCGTGGAGACCTTCGAGGAGGGCCTGGCCGTCATCAACGGCTCCCGGTACGGCAACGCGAGCTCCGTCTTCACCCGCGACGGCGGCACGGCCCGGCGGTTCCAGTTGGAGGTCGAAGCCGGGATGGTCGGCGTGAACGTGCCAATGCCCGTGCCGGTGGGCTACCACTCGTTCGGCGGCTGGAAGGACTCGGCCTTCGGCGACCACCGTATGTACGGGAGCGAGGCCGTGCACTTCTACACGCAGGGCAAGGTGGTCACGAGCGTGTGGCCGGAAGCCGCAGCTCGGGCCTCCCGCTGAACCCCGCGACGGGCGGCGGTGCGCCACCTCGCACGCCGCCGCCCAACTCCGCTGCACAGGCGTCGCGTTGATGTCTCACAGACGGTCGGCCCGGCACCGGATCTCTGTTACTGTCCCCGCCGACAGGCCACTGCGGGCGACTCATCGGCGGAGGAACGCATGGGAGAGGCCGTTGTCGTCGGTGCCGGGCCGACCGGTCTGTGGCTGGCGGCGGAACTGCGCCTGGCGGGCGTCGACGTGACCGTCGTCGAACGCCGCGAGGAGCGCTTCCCGCACTCGAAGGGCTTCACGATCCATCCGCGGACCATGGAGATCTGGGCGTCGCGCGGGATCGACCACCTCTTCCTCGACGAGGGCAGGAAGATCCCGAACTCCCATTTCGGCCTGCTCGACCAGCGCGTCGACTTCAGCACGCTGGACACCCCCTTCCCGCACATCCTCGTGCTGGGCCAGCCGAGGGTGGAGGAACTGCTGGAGCAGTACGCTCGCGGCCTGGGCGCGGACATCAGGCGCGGACACGCCTTCGCCGGCCTCACGCAGGACGCCGATTCGGTGGTGGCGCAGGTGGAGACCGCGGGCGGCCGGTACGCTCTGGAAGCCGACTACCTGGTCGGCTGCGACGGTGCCGCGAGCGAGGTCCGCAAGGCCGTCGGCATCGCGTTCCCGGGAACGGACTCCACCGCGTACACCTGGATCGCCGACGTCACCCTCGACAACCCGCCCGACATACCGTACTTCCAGCGGAACAGCGCCGCGGGCCAGGCACTCGTCGTCCCCATGGGCAACGGCCTCCACCGCGTCGGCGGGGTCAACGCCACCGGCGACGGCGACGACGACTGGACGCGCCATGCGGGCGCGGAGGAGCTCCGCGTCCGGCTCGCGGCCGTGGCAGGCTCGGACTTCGGCCTCCGCGATCCCCTGTGGGTGTCACGGACCGGATCCGCCAACCGGCTCGCGGAGCGCTACCGGTCCGGGCGGGTCCTGCTGGCCGGGGACGCCGCCCATCGCATCTTCCCCGTCGGCGGCCTGGGCCTGAACGTCGGCCTCCAGGACGCCTGGAACCTGGGATGGAAGCTCGCGGCCACCGTGCGGGACTGGGCGCCCGCCGGGCTGCTGGACACCTACCACGACGAACGCCACGCGGCCGGTGTCGCGCTGATGGAACTCGTCCGCGCCCAGACGTCGCTCATGACCGACTTCCGGCCGGACCTGCTCGCCCTGCGCTCGGTGCTGAACCGGGCCATCAGCGACGTGCCCGCGTTCTCCGCTTCACTGGCCAAGGAGTTGTCCGGGCTCGCCGTCGCCCATCCGCCGGGCGGCAACGCCCATCCGCTCACCGGCCACCGGGCCCCGGACCTCCGACTCGCCGACGGCAGGGGACTCTTCTCGGTCCTTGCCACCGATCGGTACGTGCTGCTCATGGCCTCGAAGGCGGACGCGGAGGCCGCGTCGCCGCGCACGGACGGCGGGCGTCCGCCACACGTCCTGACCGTGGTCGCGGACGCGCCCGACCGCGTCCGCCCGGAATGGGACCGGCTCCGCGCCGCACTGATCCGCCCGGACGGCCACGTCGCGTGGGCCGCGGAGACCCGCGACGGCGCGGCGCTCGCCGCCGAGGCGACGGAAGCGGTCGCCGCGGTCAGGCGACCGGGCGCCTGAGCACGGCTCTCCTCAAGCGGGTGCCGCAGGTTCGAATCCTGCCTGGGGCACAGGGGAGAAGGCCCCGGACCGAGCAGGGTCCGGGGCCTTTGACTTCTGACATCAACGGCGGCGGTCAGCCGCGGTACTGGCCGCGCTTCGGCCGAGGACGACGGCGGCCACGATGCCGGCGGTGACGTCGGCGCGGACGGCCCAGTGGATGGCCGACGCGGCCGTCGACGGCGACCAGGGAGATCGTGTCGGACGCGCCGATGCCGGCCCCCGTGGCGGAGGCCAGGTTGAGGTCATCGGCGGTCGTTGTGCCCGACACGGTGGTCGCGCCTCAGTCGAACGTATTGCTCAGTCTTATTTAGCGGATCGCCAATTCCGGGTGGCCGCCCGTCATTGCGATACAGCCCTGTGGGGTCTGTGGGTCTGATCGCTGCGGCCGCCCGCTGGATGTCCGCCGCCGGGTGGCGACCCTCAGCGCCTCCCGGACGGCGGACGGTCCCCGTTCCGGCCATGTGAAGGGTTGTGGACTGCGGTCCGTTCGGCCTGACGCCAAGCGGCGCGAAGCTCGTGAACGGCGCGAACGAGGCTGACGCAGCCACGGAGAACGTCCGCGGCGGCCTTGGGGAGACGGGATGCCGCCGCGAGGACCACACTGAGTCCTCCGAGGACGGCCAGGATGTGAGTGACGCTCATGTGCACTACTGTCTTCCCGCCCAGCGGCAGTGGGACGAATTCCTACAGCAGCCGACGCAACCGGACAGGGGGAACAGGATGGGCGTTCCGGGGCAGTTCAAGAAACCGTCTCTACCGGCGGGCCGTTTGCGCGACCTCAACGATGCTCTTCACGCGCTGCACCTGATCGCGGGGCAACCGAGCCTGGAGAGCATGCACCGCGTGCTGCAGAAGCGGATATCCCGTACCCGCCTGCACGATGCCTTCACCGAACCGCGGCTTCCACCGTGGGACACCGTTGACGCTCTGGTCGAGATCCTTGCGACACGCGCTCCGGGCAGAACGCCTCAGGAGGTCCTACCCGAGATCCATGCCCTCTGGGTCCTCGCCTCCCGGCAGAGGTCGTTGCTCGATCTGCGTGAGCGTGAGGTGCGGATCGAAGTTGTCGAGATTTTCGCACAGTTGCTTGAGATCAGGCCGCGCGAGGTGAAGCTGGACGTACCTCTGGACGAGATCGCGGCCGATTCCGTCACGGTGCTCGAAGCGGCGGGGCGTATCAACAGGTGCTTCGATGTCAGCCTGGAAGACGAAGCCATCGCAGAAGCGGAAACAATCGAGGATCTGGTGAGCTTGACTCTCCTGACGCTGAAGATCGCGCGCGAGGATGGCTAGAGCCATTCCATTGGTCCGATCGTTGACTCGTTGAGTGGGCGTATCTGCATGGCGTGGCCCTCACTCAAGCGGATCTTGCCCGGTCGGCGGACCCGCGGAGCGGCCGGTGTCGGGCACCGGCCGCTCCGCGGAGGTCACTTCAGGCCGAAGGCCCTCGTGATGGTCTGAGTGATGCCGCCGCCGTTGCGCTGCGCGGCGGTGACCCGGATCGACACGTAGTGCGCCCCGGCCGGGGCGTGGAGCTGCGTCTGCCAGGTGCCCTTGTTCTCCTTCATGTTCTGCGGGCGCCAGGATTTCCCGTCGTCGTACGACACGTCGAGCCGGACCGACGAGACCGCGTCCTTCGCGGCGTCACTGCCGAGGACGGCGGGCGTGACGGAGAAGGCCGACGTGTGCTTGGCCCGTCCGTCGAGGTCCACGTCCGTGGCGTAGTCGAGTTGGGCAAGCGGCAGGGCCTGGTCGTCGGCGGTGCCGGACAGGAACGTCCACTCGGTGTGCGTGGTGGCGGAGTAGGGGGTGAAGTCGGCGTTGGCCTTGGTGTCGACGACCAGCCGGTACGGGAGCTTCTGGGGTGCCAGGTCGCCCACCCCGAAATCGGGTCGCGGCCCGCTCTGCACCAGCAGCCGGTCCCCCTGGTAGAGCGCGAAGCTCCGCGACCACAGGGACGACGTGTCGCCGCTGTGGGCGGATCCCCCGTCGCCGAACCCCGCGATCATGCCGCCCATGGCGTTGCCGACCCGGTGCGGGACCTCGAAGCCCAGGATGCGCGGCCGGGTGATCGGGCCGAACCAGTGCTCGCTGTGCACGCTGCCCGGCTGGTAGCCCACGATGTCGGTGAAGGTCCCCCAGCCGTCGGTGGACGCGTACTGCTGCCACTTGACGCCCTTCCCGGCGGACACCCAGTCGGTCCGCTGCCCCCGCGCGACCGGTTCCCTCGGGAACGGCGGGACCCGCACCGATCCGTACACGGCGTACGGGTAGCCGGCCGGCCAGAACTCGTACGGCGGGCTGTCCTCCCGGCTCTCCACGACCTGCGCGCCGGCGGGCGGGGCGAAGACGTTGTCGATGCGCGCGAGGCTGCCGGGGTCGGTGGCCGCCGACGGGTCCTGCGGGATGCCTCCCTGGTGGTAGTCGGCCAGGTCGTACAGGTACGCGGGCGAGGGGTGCGCCTCGACCGCCAGCTTCGTCCCGGCCCTGCCCGCGGACGCGATCCGCCGAATCAGCGTCTCGCCTTCGTCCGTGGTGAGCGAGGCGACCGGCAGCGGACCGGTGCCCATGCCGTCCGGTGCGCCGTACCAGTCGGTCCCGCGGCCGTCCCCGTCGTTGACCACCAGCAGCATCGCCGCACCCGCGGCGTGCGCCGCGGCCGCCTGGTCCGCGGGGGCCACGTCGGCGCTGCGGCGGACGACCACGGCCTTGCCGCGCGCGGACAGGCCCGCGTAGCCGGCGGCCGTTCCGTCGCCGGCGAAGACGGCATCCACGTGCGCGGTGCCGTCGCGGAACTGAGGGGATCCCGGCTGCACCAGCAGTGTGTCGTCGAGAGCGTGACCGGCGTAGCTGATCCTCAGCGGGGTCTGCTCGGCCCGGATCCGGGTGGTGAAGACGAAACTGCCCTTCTTCACCTTGCCGTTGGTCGGCAGCGCCCAGAGGCTGTCGTACGCGGGCGAGGGCAGCAGGATCTCGTGCAGGGCCTGCGTGTCGGTGGGCGTGGGCTCGGCCGAGGTGAAGGAGCGGAAGAGGTCGATCCTGCTGGTGGTCACGGACGTGGGCTTGGGCGTCGCCACCTTGACCTGGCGGATGCGCGAGGCGTCGAGGTCGACGGTCCGGTCGGCCGTCAGGTCGACTTCGGGGGCGGTCAGCACCGCGAACCCGAGGGAGTGCGGGCCATGGCGGCCTTCCACGTCCAGCGTCGACACTACGGTGTAGGAGCCGGGCGCCCAACGGCTGCTGAGCGTGCCGTCCGGGGCCCACATGACGGTGGTCCTCCCGTCGGCGCCGGTGATCTCGACCTCCCCGCTGACCGGCTTGCCGGAGCCGTCCTTCAGACGCACCGTCAGGGTGTGCTTCTCGGACTCGACGGACAGGCCCACGGCCGTGTGCACGGAACCGGTCGGCGACACCGCGGTGACCTGGGCGGCGTACTGACCGGGAGCCAGCCCTCCCGGGTTCGCCACGATGCCGACGGTCGCGGATCCGCGCGCCGGTACGGTGACGCGGTCGGCGGCCAGGGTGAACACGCCGGCGGGCGAGGCCCCGCGATCGGTCGAGAGCCGCAACGTCACCGCGCGGTCTGTGGTGTTGGTGTACGTGATCTTCCGCGTGACCGGATCGTGCTTCCGGTCCTTGGCCCAGCGCACGAGTCCGGCGTCCACCGAACCGGTCGCGACGACCTGGTCCTTCAGGTAGGCCGCGGCGACATCCACCCGGCCGGTGCCGGCCTGGTACGGGCTGTAGTCGGGCGTCAGGACGCTGCTGTCCATCAGCGCGTCCTTGATCTGCCGCCCGCTCCACGTCGGGTGCTTCTGGGCCAGCAGGACGGCCGCGCCGGCGACATGGGGCGCCGCCATGGACGTACCGCTGTCGGAGCGGTACCAGCCCTCGCCGCCGTCGGTCATGTACTGGGAGCGGGCGGCCGTCACGTCGACACCGGGGGCCGTCAGATCGGGCTTGAGGGCGTCGTCGTTCAGGCGGGGTCCGGCGCTGGAGAAGTCGGCCAGGTGGTCGGAGCCGTCCACCGCGCCGACGGTGAGCGCGGCGTCCGCGGTTCCCGGAGCGCTCACGCTGTAGGGGCTGTTGCCGCTGTTGCCCGCCGCGATGACGAACAGCGCGCCGGTCTCGGCGCTCAGCTCGTTCACCGCCTGGCTCAGCGGATCGTCCTGGGTGTGCCAGGCCGGCGTGCCCAGGCTCATGTTGATCACCTTGGCGTGTTCGGTCCGCACCGCCCACTCCATGCCCGCGATGATCCCCGATATCGCGCCCGAGCCGTTGTCGCCGAGGACCTTGCCCACCACCAGGTCGGCACCGGGGGCGACACCGCGCTCCTTGCCGTCGGAGGCGGCTCCGGTTCCGGCGACGGTGGAGGCGGTGTGGGTGCCGTGGCCGTAGCGGTCCACGACCTCCTGGCCGGGGACGAAACTGCGCGACGCCACAATGCGGTCGGCCAGGTCCGGGTGGGTGGCGTCCACACCCGAGTCCAGCACCGCGACCCGCACCCCGGCGCCCGTGCCGCCCGCGGCCCAGGCCGCGGGAGCGCCGATCTGCGCGGTCGAATCGGCCAGCGTGGCCTGTGCCTTGGCGTCCAGCCACACCCCGTCCACACCGGCGGCGAAGAACGGCGCGGACGTGCCGGCCGGGGCGGCCCCGGCGGTCCTCGCCGCCGGCAGGTCGCCGTCCCCTGCACCAGTCAGGGTCGACCAGAACGCGGTTGCCTTCGACCGCTGGGTGCGAACGGCCGCTCCGTGAACGGAGGGCAGGTCCACGGTGGTGGCCGTCCCCGGCAGTGCCTTCTCCAAGGCGCCGCTCGTGCGAGCGGACGCGGCATTGGAGTGGGTGATGATCAAGGGGAGCGCGCCGGCGTGGGCGTCGTCATAGCCCTGGGCCACCAGCCGTGTGACGTTGAAGAGTTGCTTGTCGAGCCGGCCCGTCGCGATGTACGCCATGGCCTCGTCGGGGTACACAAACGTGTCGCCGCCTTCGGCGACCACACGCACGGACCCCTTGGCCCCCGGCGCGCGCTCGACGTCTATCAAAGGAGCCTGGCGGCTCACGTCCTGAGTCATCGTCACCTTGTCCCCGGTGATCAACGTCACGGTGACCGGCGCGTGCTGGGCCCCGCCGGTTCCGGCCGAGGGCGCGGCAGCGGGGAGGAGTGGGGCAGCGCCGTGAGCCGCCCCGGGAGTGCTCAGGGTGACGGCGAGAACCGCGGCGACCGACGCCGCAGATCTTCGGGCGAAAGGGGCTCGCACATTTCCTCCAGAGTCGACGATGGACGGCATCCGACCATCCCCGCAGGGGAAATGTAAAGCCCTTGAACTAATAACTTTCCTGGCCCGTCGTCAGATCGGCCGACGACTGGACAACCCCCGCCACAACGGCACTTGACCAGACAGAACAGCCCGGGACCGGGCGTCAGGAAACGCCCGCGAAATACCCCTTTCACCCAGCACGCAATTCGACATCCGGTGGTTTTCGAAGTTTTCACGCATACGGAACAACGCGGAAATCCCGCCTCGGTACCGCCAGGGCTTCGGCGTTCTTGCGCGACGTCCGTTTTGTGATCACGTGAGCAGGGGCGGCTGGTGGAGGTGCTCGTGGAGCCGGCGGAGGCCGAGGAGGATCCAGCGCGGCGAAAGCAGGTTGTGGCCGCTACCGCCAGCTGGACGTGATGGATCTTGCCGCCCCTGTACGGTGTGCCAAATGAGCCTGGGAGTCCACTTCGCCATCGATGAGAAGACCGCCGATCGTCTGCTCGCGGCCGACGACGACGAGGTTGCTGCGCTCGTCGAAGAGATCGAGGAGGAGGCCATCGGTGTCGGCCACTGTGACACCGACAAGGCATGGGACGCCATCCATCGCAGCCTGACCGATGGTTACCTGGGCTACGACAACGGCTTCTACCCGCTGAACGCGGTGATCCTGGGCGGCGTGCAGCTTTACGAAGGGGACGATTACATCGTCAGTCTGCTCACTCCGGATCGGGTTCGCGACGCCGCCGATGCCGTGGCCGATGTCGGCCGTGAAGCACTGAAAGCCGGCTACGACCGCATCGACATCGAGGACTACGGACCGAACTTCGGCCACGAGGACTTCGCTTACACCTGGGCGAACTTTACTGACTTGGTCGTCTTCTTCCGGCAGGCAGCAGATGCAGGAAGCCACGTGATCTTTACGGTCGACCAGTAGGGGGCTCCGGGGCCGGGGCCATCGGCGCCCTGAAGCTGTCCGGCGCCACCGACATCGCGGCCGACCTCCGCCGCGACGCCCGCTGGCCCTACTCGACCTCGCGTGATCTGGATGATGCGTTGACAGGCACGATCTTCCAGTCGGGCCACGGGGCGTAGAGAACTCCATGATCTTGGAAGCCGTGCCTGCCGTGTTCCCAGGCCCGCGCCGTCCGACGGATCGTCACAGACCGGACGCCCTGTGACTACGCCGAAGCCCTGTCGGTACCGCCAATGAGAACGGAACGCGCGGAACCCCGGCGCCGGGGCCCGGGCCCCGCGGTCACCAGCGTGGAGCGGTGTCCGCGAGCTGGAGTTCGCCCCTGCCGAAGGAGAAGCTCTCGTTCGGAACGGGGATCAGCGCGATGAAGATGTCGTCCGGCGAGACGCCGACCGCCTCGGCCACCAGCCGGTTGATGGCGGCCGCGACCGCCCGCTTGTCCTCCAGGGGCCGGTGCGCCCCGAGGAGCACCGTGATGATCATCGCGTCGCTGCTGCGCTGCATCCCCATGAAGGTCGGGTCCAGGAACAGTTCGCTGTCGCTGTGCTCACTGATCACGATGAAGCGGTCGCCCTCGGGAATGCCGAGCCCCTGCACGAGCGACTGGTTGAGCGCGTCGGCGAGGGCGCGCTTCTGCTCCGGCGAGAAGCGGCCCGCGGGGACGTAGGCGTTGAAGACGGGCATGGCATGCTCCTTCGGCAGGGAGGCCCCGGGGTCCGCGACGCGGTCCGGCCGGGCGTGGACCGTGTGCGGAGGCGAGTGTGCGGCGCCCTCCGGAGGACCGGCCGTCCGGGCGCGGCACGCGCGCCCGCCCCAAAAGGGCTCACGAGGGCATTCTCATCGAGGCGGCACTCCCCCGCGAGGCGGCCGCCCGAACGATGCGCCGACTCCCCCGGACCGAACACGCCCTACAGGCGTGCCGTCATCCCGCCGTCGATCGCGAGCGCGGCCCCCGTGATGAAGCCCGTCTCGTCGCTCAGCAGGAACGCCGCGAACGCGGCGACCTCCTCCGGCCGCCCCATCCGCCCGAGCGGGTGCATCGCCTCGGCCGCGCGCCAGGACTCCTCCCACGTCACGCCCGGCAGGCCGCCGGCCAGCCCCCGCGACAGGGGGGTGTCCACCCCGCCGGTGATCAGGGCGTTGATCCTGATCCCCGCCGGGGCCGCGTCCAGCGCCGCCGAGCGCGTCAGCCCGATCACGCCGTGCTTGGCGGCGTTGTAGGACGCCATGTTCGGATAGGCGGCGACGCCGCAGGTGGAGGCGTTGTTGAGGATCGCGCCGCCGCCGGCGGCCCGGAGCGCGGGGATCTGGTGCTTCAGGCCGTAGAAGACGCTGCTGAGGTTCAGCTCCAGCTCCGCGCGCCAGGCCGCGCCGTCGATCCCGGTGACCGGGCCCATGGCCGTGGGGGCACCGACGTTGTTGAAGGCGCCGTCCAGCCGGCCGTACCGGCTCACCGTCCGCCGGACGAGTTCGGCCACCTCGGCCTCCGCGGTCACGTCGGTGGGGACGAAGACCGCCTCGCCACCGGCCGCCCGGATGCCGGCCACCACCGCGTGGCCGGACTCCTCGCCGCGGGCCGCAAGGACCACCTTCGCGCCCTCGCCCGCGATCCGCTCCGCGGTCGCCCGGCCCACGCCGGAGGTGGCGCCGGTGATCAGGACGACCTTGTCAGTGAATCGGGCGGACACGCGACCCTCCCGTGCTCAGTCGGGCCGGAGGACGGGCAAGAGCCTCCGGCAGAGCCCTGCGGCCAGGTGCTTCACATCCCGCCGTGGGCCGGCGCGGCAGCGGTTGCCAGGTGAGCCTGCTCGTGGTCCGCTGCCGCCGCGCGCTCCTCGACCCAGGTCCGGGCCACGTTCCACGCGTGTCCCGCCGGGTCCACGACGTCGAAGTGGCCGTCGCCGGGCGAGGCCACGAAGGTGACGTCCGCGCCCCTGGCGGCCGCCGCCTCCGCGTAGGTCCGGCCGTAGGCGGGCGGAATGACGTCGTCGGCCGTGCCGTGGATCACGAGGACCGGGACGCCTCCATTCTCCAGCAGAACGGGGGACGCCGCCGCGTACCGCTCGCCGTGCTCGGTGACGCGCCCGCCGAGCAGGAGCGGCACGATCCCGTCGTGCGCCCGCGAGGCGACGTCGGCCCAGGGGTCCGGCAGGGACGGCGACGGCGCACCGGCCGGCGGCTGGGCGCCCGCCTCCGCGAGCTCCGCTCCGAGCCGGGCCTCGTCGGCCGCGACCAGGTCGAGCACACCGGCCAGGGTCACGACGCCGAGCGGCCGCACCTTGGGACGGGCACCCGGGACACCGTCGGGCAGCACGGACCGGTGTGCGGTCCACGTGGCGAGCTGGCCCCCGGCGGAGTGGCCCACCACCAGGATCCGGTCCGCGTCGATCGCGGGGTCGAGGTCCGGCACCGCGTCCACGGCGGTCGCCACGTCTTCGAAAGTGCCGGGCCAGCCGCCGCCGGGCTCACCGATGCGCCGGTACTCGATGTTCCAGACCGCGAACCCGCACGCGACCAGGTCCTCCGCGAGGGCGGTCGACTGCCTGCGGTCGAACATCGCCGCCCACCAACCGCCGTGCATCAGCACGACGGTGGGGAACGGGCCGTCGCCCTCCGGCAGGTACAGCTCTCCGACCTGCGACGGTTCCGGGCCGTACGCGATGGTGCGGACCGCGCGCGGGCCGTCCTCCGCGTCGTCGTACCGCACGGCGCTCTCGGCGCTCACCAGCGTGTCGATCGTGGCGAAGAAGGCGGCGATGCCGGGGAGGTTGCCGCCCTTCGCGCTCGATTCGTCGTACGCCTGCGCGTCGGTCCACTCGACGATGTCGAGCCAGGTGTTCTCCGCCACGCGGACCAGCCGTGCGGCGATGAATCCCCGCCGGTCCGCACGGAAGTCGGCGAGCATCCCGCTCCGGGCGGCCAGCATTGCCGACGTCCGCTCGGGCGCGACAGTGAAGGTGGTCAACTCGATGACAGACATGGAGGAGCTCCCGGCGGTGCGGCATCTCGGGACAGAGGCCGGTAGTAAGTTTCAGTGACTATCAAGATTTCTTACCAATGAGCCTAAGCAGTCGTCCGCGCGATGGCAACCCACCGCTCCGCCCGCCCCCTCCGGCGCTGCTTGCATGGGTGAAAAAGGAGCGTTACGTTCACATTAGTCATGAATTTTGACTGTCGCGATGAGTCACCATGCGTCCCTCGGAAAAGGTGAGCACGTCATGCCCGACACGACGTTCCGCGAGTTTCTGACCACCGACAACGCGGCACTGGTCCTGGTCGACCACCAAGTGGGCCTCTACAGCGGGGTCCGGGACACCGACCTGCTGGAGTTGAAGCACAATGTGGTCGCCCTGGCGAAGGCCGCGCAGGTGCTCGGCCTGCCGATCGTGGTCACCACCACGGCCTCGGACAGCATGTGGGGACCGCTCGTCCCCGAACTCGACGCGGTCCTGCCGCGCGATGTCGACGTCATCGACCGCGGCACGGTGAACGCCTGGCACGACAGCCGGGTACGGGACCGGATCAGGGCGACCGGCCGGCAGCGGCTGATCTTCACCGGCATCTCGCTCGAAGTGTGCGCCGCCCTGCCCGCCATCGCCGCGGCCGCCGAGGGCTTCGCCACCTACGTCGCCCTCGACGCCTCAGGCACCTTCTCCGACGCCAAGCGCGAGGCCGGGCTCATCCGCCTCCAGCAGGCAGGGGTCGTCGTCAGCGACTACGCCACGCTGATGGTCGAGATCCTCGCCGACAACGCCTCACCCCTGGCCGGGGACGTGTACGGAGCGCTCGACATGCCCTTCTCGGTCCTCGTCGGCCAGCTCTCGGAGGCGTACACCAAACACGCGTGACGGGCACGGCGGTGCGCCGGCGGCGTCAGTCGGCGGCGACCGTGCTCGCGTCGCGGCGCTGCTGCTCGACGACATCCACGAACAGGCGCTTGAACTCGGCGTAGACACCGACCCCGAGGCGCTGCGCGTGGCGTGCCTGCATCTCCGTCATGATCTTGTCGGCGGCGGCCATCTGGGCGCGACCGCGCTCCGTGGGGCACACGAGCTTGGCCCTCCGGTCCGCGGGGTCGTTGTGGCGCTCGACGTAGCCCAGCTCGGTGAGTTCGTCGACGAGCGTCCCGATCACCTGCTTGTGCTGACCGGACACCCGGGCCAGGTCGGTCGCGCGGATGCCCTCGGGCTGGAGGTACGCGAGGACCGCGCCATGACGGGGCTTCAGGTCGTCGAACCCGAGGTCGCGCAGACGGGAGAACAGCTCGGCCTGGACGGCGAACAGCAGGCGCCCGGCCAGCACCCCGAGATCCGGGTCAGCAACGTTGCGCACCGTGCGGCTCACGCCCCTTCTCCATCGCCTCGCCCCGGGAGCTGACGCCCCGTATCCCGATCCGGTGATTGTAACGGCGTGGCGGGCGGCCGTACGGGCGGCATGACGAGGCGTCCGCCCCGTCGCGTCAGCGGTCCGCCGTGCCGGCGGCGCCCAGCCATTGGGCGAGGACAGCGGCCTCGCTGTGGTCGAGGTCCTTGGTCGCGGTGAGCAACGTGACCTTGCCGTGGGCGGCGAGGTCGCGCAGATGCCGGACGGCGGGCCGGTGACCGGCGTCCTCCAGCTCGCCGATGTAGCGGTCGCGGAACTCGGCGAAGCGCTCGGGGTCGTGGTGGTACCACGTGCGCAGGTCCGCGGAGGGCGCCACGTCGCGGAGCCATTCGTCGAGGTGGGCCCGCTCCTTGCTCATCCCGCGGGGCCACAGGCGGTCCACGAGCACACGTTTGCCGTCCCGCGACGAGGTCTCCTCGTAGATCCTCCGGCAGCCGAATCGTCCGGCCATGGCGAGTCGCCACCTTCCCGATGGGCCTGCCCGGACTCCGGCCCGAAGCCGGACGTGCCGGGGCGGGAGCCTTCGGTGATCACTCTATCGGCGGTACGGCGCCATGGCCCGGCGAGCGCGGAAACGCCACGTGGGCGGGGCCGCCGGCTGCGGCCCCGCCCACGCGGTACTGGCCCGGGTCGTCCCCGGGGGATGACGTCAGCGCAGGCCGAAGGCCCGGGTGATCGTCTGGGAGACGGTGTTGCCCGCGTTGTCCCGTGCGCCGACCCGGAGGGTGACGAACCCGGCCGACCGCGGCGCGCGAAGGTTCGTCCGCCATCCGTCGTCGCACCGGCTCAGGTCGGACCGCTGCCAGGTCTTGCCGTCGTCGTACGACACCTCGACGGACGGCTTCCCGATGGCGGCTGTGGTGCCCGGCAGGTGCGAGGCGGTGACCGTCAGCGGGGCACGCCGGTCGGCACGGCCCGAGGCGTCGGTGTCCACGCCGTAGTCGAGCTGGATCAGCGGCAGGGACACCGCCGCGTCGCTGCCGGTGACCGCGGAGGTGAAGTCCCACTCGGTCAGGGTGTGCGTCGAGTACGGACTGGCCCAGGTGCCGCGGTCGTTGTCCAGGACCAGCCGGTACGGCAGGCGCTCCGCGCCGAGCCCGGGAACCTGCAGGTATTCGGCGTTGCCCCAGTCGAGCTGCTGGTCGCCCTGGTACAGCGACATCCAGTCCTTGACGTCGAAGTTCGCGCCGGCCTCACCGACATGGCCGGAGCCCGAGTCGCCCCAGCCGGGCGCGGTGATGTACATCGTGTCGAGGTAGCGCACCGGCTGGTAGTTCACCGGGCCCATGCGGGGCCGCTGGATCGGGCCGAACCACTTCACCTCGGCGGTCCTGCGCGCCGGGTAGGTCAGCGGCCCCATCGCGTGCTGCCCCGTCTCGCCCTGGATGAAGGCGTCGTCCAGCCACGTGGCACCGGCGGTCACCCAGTCGGTGCGCTCGCCCTGCGCCGGCGCGGTGAGCTGGTTGCCCACGGCCCAGCCACGCCAGACGTCCGGACGGAACTCCATGGCCTTGCCCTGCCGGAAGTTCCGGAAGGAGACGTTCACCCTGCCGAGGTCCTTGGTCTCCTCACGCCAGGTGGGGTCCTCCGGGACTGCACCGGTCCAGTGGTGCACGACGTCGTAGACGTAGTCGGTCGTGGGGTGCGAGGTGACCTTCAGCGACACCGATCCGTGGCGGAGCGAGCCGATCAGCTCGGCGCCCTGGTCGGCGTTGAGCGTCGCCACCGTCACCGGGGCCGGGCTCAGCGGGCTCCAGGGGTTCTCGTCCCAGGGCTGCAGGCGGCCGGTGCCGTCGTTGACGACCAGCAGCAGCCGGGCCCCGGCCGCCGCGGCGGCGTCGGCCTGCGCCTCGATGCCCTTCGTGCCCGCGCTCCGCACCACGACGGCCTTGCCGCGCACGTTCTGCCGCGCGAGTTCCTCGGCGGTGCCGTCACCGGCGAAGACCGCCGTCAGGTTCCGGGTACCAGCGGGCAGCGGCGTGGCCGCCCGCTTGACCAGCGGGTCGTCGAACGTCGTGGACTTCGTGCCCAGGGTCAGCGCGGGCTGTTCGAGACGGAAGCGCGCGCCGGCCTCGAACTCGCCGTCGGTGACCTTCTTCCCGGTGGGCAGCGCCCAGATGCTGTCGTACGAGGGGTCGGGCAGCATCGAGGTCTCCACCAGGCTGTCGCTGTACGACCGGTGGGCGTCCAGACGCGGCGCGACGGCGGTGGTCTCCTGCGGCACGTGCGCCAGGATCCGGCGTGCCTTGCGGCCGTCGAGCGTGACGGTGCGGTCCTGGTCCAGCTTCACGTCGTTGAAGGCGAGCAGCGCCATGCCGCGCGAGTGCGCGCCCTCGGCGCCCTGCACGTCACCGGTGAGCCAGCCGCTGTAGGAGCCGACGGGCAGCCGCGCGGTGCCGGTGCCGGAGGCGTCGAGGTCCATCACCGTGAAGAGGTGCTCGGCGCTGAGGACGACCCGGCCCTCCATCGGCTTGCCCGCACGGTCCTTCGCGACGACCGTCAGGTTCTGCCGCTGGCCCTCGCGGGCCGCGCCGATCAGGGTCCGGGCGCGGACCGCTCCGGCGCCGTCCGTACCGGTGATCATGGCGCTGACCGACTGGTCACCGGCCAGCTTGTCCAGGGTCGCGGTGAGCGTGACCGAGGCGGTGCCGTGCGCGGGCACGGTGACGTGGTCCGCGGAGAGGCTGAACAGCCCTGCCGGGACGGTGCCGTTCACCGCCAGCGCGAGGCTGACCGGGGCGTCGCCGACGTTGGTGTACGTCACGGTCTGGACGTTGGTCTCCCCCGGCTTCGGGGGCCAGGTGTAGAAGCCGGAGTAGGCGCTCGTGGTGGCGAAGACCGTGGTGTGCACGGCCGCAACCGCGTCGAGCCGGCCGGCGCCCGCCTGGTACGGGGTGTACGCCGGGGTCGCCTTGGCGCTGCTGACCAGCGCCTCCTTCAGCTGGGCGCCCGTCCAGTCGGGATGCGCGGAGGCGAGGAGCGCGGCGGCGCCGGCGACATGCGGCGTCGCCATCGACGTGCCGCTCATCGTGGTGTAGTAGCCGGAACCCCGCTTGTAGTGCGAGCGCGCCGCGACGATGTCGACGCCGGGCGCGGTGATCTCCGGCTTCAGGCCGCCGTCGCCGTCGCGCGGGCCCTGGCTGGAGAAGTCGGCGAGCGTGTCGGTGGAGTCGACGGCGCCGACGGTCAGCGCGGAGTCCGCGGCGCCGGGGCTGCTGATGGAGTGCGGGCCGCCGTTGCCCGCCGCGATCACGAACAACGCGCCCGTGTCGCGGCTGAGTTCGTCGACGGCCTGGCTCATCGGGTCGGACTTGTCGCCGCCGCCGCCCAGGCTCATGCTGATGATCCTGGCCTTCTGGTCGCGGGCGGCCCACTCCATGCCCGCGATGATCCAGGACTCCTGGCCGCTGCCCTCGGAGTTGAGCACCTTGCCGACGGCCAGCCGGGCGCCGGAGGCGACACCCCGCTCCTTGCCGTCGGAGGCGCTGCCCGTGCCGACGATGGTCGAGGCGACGTGCGTGCCGTGGCCGTTGTAGTCGGCGATGTCGTCCTCGCCGGGGACGAAGCTGGCGCTGTCCGACACCTGCCCGACCAGGTCGGGGTGTTCGGTGTCCGCGCCGCTGTCCAGCATCGCGACCTTCACACCCTGGCCGGTGTCGCCCTCCGCCCAGACCTTGTCCGCGCCGATCTGCGCGGTGGAGTCGGCCAGATCGGCCTTCACCTTGCCGTCGAGCCAGACCTTGGCGACGCCGCCCGCGAAGGACGGCGTGGCCGAGCGGGCCGCCGCGGCGGAACCACCGGTCAGCGAGGACCAGAACTCCGGTGCCTGCCGGTGGTTCTGCGCGAGGGCCGCGCCCTGGATGCTGTCCAGGCGGCGGACGCCGGTCGAGCCGGCCATCTTCGCCCGGGTGCGGGACGTGGCAGCGGCGCCGGTGTAGCGCACGATCAGCGGCAGCCCGGAGCTGTGCGCGTCGTCGTAGCCCTCGGCGATCAGCCGTGTCACGTTGAACAGCTGCTTGTCGAGCTTCCCCGCGCTCACGTACGGCAGGGCGGCGTCGGGGTAGACGTAGGTGGCGCCGTCCACGACGGCGCGGTGGAAGCCGGTGGTGGCTCCGCCGGCGGCCTGGAACGAGCGCACGACGGTGCCGTCGGCGGCGGTCCCGAGGGTGACCTTGTCACCCGTGATGAGGGTGACGGTGTGGGTGCCGGAGGTCCGGTGGGCGGCGTCGTTGTGCGACACCTCACCGGCGGAGTACGCGGACACGGCGGCGGTCGCCGGTATGACGCCGAGTGTCAGCGCGGCAGCCACGGCGAGGGCGATCGGCCCGGGCCGGGGAATGGGAACCTTGGGCAAGGATGACTCCTGGGGCGCGGCGATGAGCGAAAGATCACTGGATCCTCCGGCCGCCCTCGCCGTTGTTCAAGGGGTCGCACACGTCACTCTTGTGCCATGGCACAGGTGCGCCGCGATCAGACACGTTCGTCGGCCGTCGCGCGTCCGGGGGGACTGCGGTGGATCTCCCCGTGAATTCGGGGTGTTCGGGGTGTTCGCGGTGTTCGCGGTGTTCGGCGCGTTGAGGCATGGGGCAACGGCTGGGTGGCACCGTCCCGTTGACCGGCGTTGACCGGCGGGGTGAGCCGCGCCCGCACTGCCGCGTCGCCGGTGCGGTCAGGCTCCGGGGCCCGGCGTGCCGTCCTCGCGCCCGCAGGCGGTTTCCGCCGTGCTGCCGCCGGCCGGTTCGCGCAGTTCCACACAGCACCGGTCCGGGCAGGGTGCCAGCACGGCGTCGACGCCGTTGGCCTCCAGGCCGTCGAGCATCCCGGCCAGGAACGCGTGGTTGATGCCGCAGATCAGTTCCGGTGAGCGGGCGGCCAGTTGGTGGAAGGGGCAGTTGAGCAGACGGAGCAGGGTCGGTGCCTGACGGTCGGGCTCGAATCCGAACCGCTCCAGCAGCGGCTCACTGACGCTGAGGGAACGCTCCGGGCCGAGGCGGCCCGGGCGGATGCGGGCACGCTCGGAGGCTCCCATGTCCCGGCCGCGGTCGCGGGCGATGCGCAGGGCCGCGGTGCGGGCGTCCTCGCCGGGATGCCCGGCCAGGACGGCGTCCATGAGGATCTCGGCGATCACGTCCGGGCGGCGTTCGGGGATGCTGACACGGACGTCCGCGTCGGTCGGTTCGTAGACCTTCGGCTTGCGGCCGACCTTGCGGATCCCGCCCGGGTTCTCGTACCGCGTGCGCAGCAGGCCCGCGTCGACGAGCTTGTCGAGGTGGAAGGCCGCGAGTTTGGTGGAGATCCCGGCGTCGGCCGCCGCCTCCTCCCGGGTGACCGGGCGCCTGGCGCGCCGGGCGAAGGCGTACATCCGGCGGCGCTGCTCGTCCGCGAGGACCGCGACGGTCCCGACCGGGTCGTCGTCGGAGGGTTCGGGCGCTGCCGGACTCATGGCCATCGCCCCACAGTAACACCCATGCATGTGGCCGTAACCCCGCCTCACGGCCCTTCTTTACAGGTAGCTTGACCCTTCGAGTCAATAAGTCTAAAACTTGCTGGTGAAAACTGTCGGCGAGGAGAGCCTGCTATGACGAGCGAACCGCACCAGCAAGCCATACGACCCGTCGGCGCGCCCCCGGTCGGCACCGCCGCCCGGGCCGCACGCCGCGACGCGGAACCCGTGACACCGGCACCTCCCGCCGCCCTGCACGTGGTGCACGACACGGACGGCGTCGACCTGTCCGCGGCCGAGACGGCCGCCCGGCAGTTCCTGCACGCGCTCGGCGTCCGCACCGACAACGAGAGCATGCGGGGCACCCCCGGGCGCATGGCCCGCGCCTACGCGGAGCTGTTCAGTCCGCGCGCCTTCGACCTCACCACGTTCCCCAACGACGAGGGCTACGACGAACTCGTCCTGGCCCGCTCCATCCCGGTCCGGTCGGTCTGCGAGCACCACCTGCTGCCCTTCGTCGGCACCGCCCACGTCGGCTACCTCCCCGGGCGGCGCATCCTCGGGCTGTCCAAACTCGCCCGTGTGGTCGAGCACTTCGCCTGCCGCCCCCAGGTGCAGGAACGCCTCACCAAGCAGATCGCCGACTGGCTCCAGGCCCAGCTCGACCCCCAGGGTGTCGGCGTGGTCATCGTGGCCGAGCACACCTGCATGACCCTGCGCGGAGTCCTCGCCACGGGATCGACGACCGTCACCTCCAGTCTGCTGGGACTTCTGCGCCACGACCCCCGGTCGCGCGGCGAGTTCCTCGCGCTGACCGGGGTCACCGCCTGAACGACGGCCCGCACGGCGGGCCGTGCCCGCACCGACAGAAAGGCGAAGCCTTGGAGATCTGGATCAACCCGGCCTGCTCGAAGTGCCGTTCGGCACTCTCCGTCCTCGACGCAGAAGGAGCGCAGTACACCGTACGGCGCTACCTGGACGACCCGCCCACCGCGGCCGAGCTCACGGCGCTGCTGGACCGGCTCGCCCTGGAGCCGTGGGACATCACGCGCCTCGGCGAACCGGTCGCGGAGGAGCTCGGCCTGACGGCGTGGGGCCGGGACGGCTCGACCCGCGAGCGGTGGATCGAGGCCCTGACCCGGCATCCGGTGCTCATCCAGCGGCCGATCATCACCGCGGACGACGGAACAGCCGTCGTGGCCCGCAGCGAGGACGTCGTGCGCTCCGTGCTGCCTTCGTCGTCATCGACGTGAACCTCTCCCGGGCGGTGTGTATCGGCTCCCCTGTGGTCGATACACACCGCCCGCGCCCCCTCCAGGCCCCCCGTCCGTGACCGCCGGCCGGCCGGCGGAACTCTCAGGAACCGACGCGCGCGGGGCTGGCCGTTCCGTGGACCGAGCGGGCGTGGGCCGCGTAGCGGCGGCGCCCCAGGGTCGGGACGATCAGCCGCACGGGCAGCGGGGCGTTCGCCAGGACCGCCTTGACGACCTCCGGGTCGCCCTCGTACATCGCCATGCCGAAGACGAGCGGCAGGTCCTTCTTCGGCGTGTGCGCCATGCCGTGCTCGCCGAGCTGGTGCCATTCCGCCGCGGTGACGTGCTGAGCCGCCAGCGGCAGGATCTCCTTCTCCTCCAGCGCCATGTGCTCGATGAGCACGGTCAGCAGCCGCTCGAAGGCATCGGCGAGCCGCTCGCCGTCCCGTCCCGTGGAGCGCCAGCCCGCGACGAGTCCGGTCACCTCGGTGTGCAGTGTGTCGATCGCGTGGTGCTGCTGCTCCATCGTCGGCACGATGGCCTCCGCCTGCTCGCCGGCCCGCTCGACGAGCTTGGGCCACAGCAGGAGGTCCTCGCCCTCGTGGTGCGTGTGCAGGACCCGGCACACGAGCGCCGCGTGCGCGCCGACGACCTCCGCGCGGCGGGTGTCGCCCGGCGCGACGGACCGGATGAGGGCGGGAAGCAGCCTGAACTCCCGGCGCAGCGCGGTGTGGGCCATGTACATGTCGCGCGTGTCGGCCATGGGTTCGTCAACGAGTGGAGCCATTGTCTCTTCCTCTTACGGCCGCCCGGCATCCCGGAGGATGGCGCGGCCCGGTCGGGCAGGACCCCGCGCGGTGACGTTGCGGAACCGTCCGCCGCACCGGGCGACGGCCGCCGGGTGCCACAGAGGGCGCAGGGTGATCAGGGCAGCGGAAGGCACAGCTCGGTGGCTTTGCCCGCTGCCCAGGTCACTGTGCCAGGGCGCCACGCCCGCCGCATGCGTCAAATGCCCCTGCCTCACGGCCCCCGCATGGGTCGTCCGACTCTGCCGGCCCTCGCACGGCGGGCGTTGGGGTCCCGCTCCACCGTGGCGCCCGCACCCGTGGACCCGATGGGTACGAGGTGCCCTCCCCCCGGTGCGGCCGGGAAGGATCGGCGTCCCCTACGCTGCACACCGTGATCGCGAACCCCACTCCTGTGTGCTCGTGCTGCGGCACCCCCGTGCCCGACGAGGAGCGGATCGACGCCCGCTTCGGGCTGCCCGACGCCGCACTCGGCGTCCCGGAGGACGCCCGGCACGAGGTCGGGGTCGCCGCGCTGCTCCGCGTCGACGGCGCGGGCAGCTTCATCCGCTGCCTGTTGCCGGTCCGCCTCACCGGCGGAACCGAACTCGTCCTCGGCACATGGATGCGGATCAGCGACGACGACCTCGACCACGCCCACCGGATCTGGGAGGACCCGGCCTACCGGGGACTCACCTTCCAGGGCACCATGGCCAACGCGATCATGCCGTGGGGCGCCGGCCTGCTCGACGCCCCGGCCACCCTGGTCGTGCGCGACCCGGACGAGATCCCGTACGTCGACGGCAGCGACAGCGCGCTGCTCCGCAGTGTCCTCACCACGACCTGGGACCGCGACGACGTCCTCAGCCGCCTCGCCCACCCCCTGCCCGTGCCGGTCCGCACCCCGCTGGACGAGCACTGGTCCGTCGAACGCACCCGCGGCCTCTCCGCACGCGTCGTCGACGGCACGCACCGCTTCCTGGCACCCGGCCGGACCGTGCACTGCGACGTGTTCACCGACCGGATCCGCCGCGGTCCCGAGGAGTTCCTCGACGCCCTGCTGAACGGCGCACCCGCCGTGCCGCCGGAGCAGCGGATCACGGAGGACACCGGGAACGGGATCCGGCACGCCTTCTGGACCGTCGCCACGCCGAACGGCCGCACCCAGCACGAGCTGTACGGCTTCACGGTGGACCGCGACGGCAACGCGGCCGGTGTCGTCTGCATGTGGGACAAGCCGGACGACCTCGCCTGGGCACTGCACGTCTGGCGGTCGGTCCGCGGCGTTGGGTGAGCCCGTCGAGCCGGTGACGGAGTCCTGGGTGATCGACGGCGACAGCGCGGCCCCGGTTCCGGCCGCGCTTCGGGCGCGCGTGGGCCGGGGTGCGCTCGAGACGTGGCTGACCAGTTCGTCGGGGCGGTCGCTGGCCTTCGTGACCAACACCGAGCGGGCGATGGTGATGCTGCTCGACGGGGAAGGCGATCCCGGCGAGCATGCCGTCGACCCCGGAGCCGAGGGGTCGAGCGACGGGTTCGTCCTGTCCAACGGGCAGCGGGACACGTACCCGGACCGGGACACCGTGCCCGTCGAGGAGGCCTTCCGGCTCGTGGAGCACCTTGTCCGCACGGGATCCTGGCCCGCGGACGCGCGCTGGATCGCCGACCGCTGAGGCGACGGCCCACCGGATCCGTGCGTCCCCAAGTCCCCCGCCGCCCGGGGCTGTCACAAACACGGGGGTCGCCTTGTCGTCAGTGCGGACACTCCCCGTTTGGAGGAAGAGATGAGCGCTGAGCACACGCACATGCCCCCTGGCGTCGAGGTGATCTCGACCCTGCCGGAGGCGGCGGCCCGCATCCCGGCCGGCGCCGAGGCGAGGACCGTCCGCGTCACCCTGTCGCCCGGTGACCCCGGCGCGCCTCCGCACCGGCACCCCGGGCCGCTGTTCGGTTATGTGACGCAGGGCGAGATCCTCTTCGAGCTGGAGGGGCAGCCGCCGCGGGTGCTGAAGGCGGGCGACGCCCTGTTCGAGCCCGGCGGCGACGTGATCCACTACCAGGGCGCCAACAACCTCCAGGACGCGGAGTCGCAGCTGGTGGTCACCATGTTCGCGGTGCCGGGCACCCCGGTGCTGACCGTGGTCGACGCCGAGGAACTGGCCGAACGACGGCACCTGCGGTACGCCCAGTCCTGATCACCACTCGCGGGCCGGGCGGCGTCCGGCTCCCGCGGCGGGCCGGGCCCCGGTGCTGATGCCACCGGGCAGGGGTGGAGGTGCGGACGGCCCCGATACCTCCACCCGGCCCGGGCCGGCCATGGCCTGCCGCTCCCCTGCCGTGCGGGCCCTCTTCCGGCCCCGGCGGAGCGGGCGGCGTCCCCGCACGGCGAAACACTCACCACCCGCCTCGAAAGGGCTTTTCATGCAGCGCCATTCCCCGTTCCGGAACCTCCTGACACCGCTCTCCCTCATGGCCACGGTGACCGCCGCCGGTCTCCTCGCCGTGGCCGTGGCCCCGGCAGGCGCCGCCAGGGGCAGGAACACCTCGGGCGACCGCAAGCCCACCGTGGTCCTCGTCCACGGCGCGTTCGCCGAGTCCTCCAGCTGGAACGAGGTCGTCAAGACCCTGAAGCGGCACGACTATCCGGTGGTGGCCGCCGCCAATCCGCTGCGCGGACTGGCCTCCGACGCCGCGCACATCAGGAGCCTCCTGGCGAGCATCGACGGACCGGTGGTCCTCGTCGGGCACTCGTACGGCGGGTCGGTGATCACCAATGCCGCCCACGGCTCCGACAACGTCAAGGCCCTCGTCTACATCGCCGCGTTCATGCCGGACCTGGGCGAGAGCGCCGTCGAACTGTCGGCCAGGTTCCCGGGCAGCTCGCTCGGCAGTGCGCTGCGCCGTGTGCCGTTCACGCTGCCCGACGGCTCCCAGGGCGTCGACCTCCTCATCGAACAGGACAGGTTCCACCACCAGTTCGCCGCCGACGTGCACCCGTACACCACGAGTCTCATGGCGGCCACCCAGCGCCCCGTGACCGCGGCCGCGCTGGAGGAGGCCTCCGGCGAGCCGGCCTGGAAGTCGGTTCCTTCCTGGGCCCTGGTGACCGGGGAAGACCTCAACATTCCCCGTGCGGCGCAGCTGTTCATGGCCGAGCGCGCCCGGGCCCACGTGGTCGAGATCCACTCCTCGCACGCCGCGAGCGTGTCGCACCCGGACGACGTCGCCGACATCATCGACAAGGCGGCGCGGGCGGTCCGCTGACCGGCCCCTCGCGGCGCCGGATTCATCGCGAGTGACGAGAGCCCGCCCGAACACCCCTATCACTACAAAGTATTGGTCAAAACATGGCCAGGCCGCCGAAAACGGCCGTCCGTTGCGGTGACCGCCATCTGCCGTTCACACCTGTCTCACCGCTCCGGTCGATCGTGCTTCCTAGCGTCCGTGAGGGCGCGCACCGCTGACCTGCCGCAGCCCGCTGTCAGGTTCGGGGCGCCGCTCTCCGGTCGGTGTGCGACTGCACCCGACGACGCGAAAGGCCCCTGGCATGTCGGAAGCACCCAAGCAAACCAGAATCTCCCGCCGCAACGCGCTCGGCCTGTTCGGCGCGACAGTGTCCGGCGCCGCCGCCGGGCCGCTGGTCCTCGGCGCCGGGACCGCCGAGGCGGCCCCGGCGCAGTCGGAGGTCACCGGTCTCACCACCGGCTCGCCCACCACCCCCGTCCAGGGCCTGCACCTGACCTTCGGCGCCGACCCGCGCAGCCAGATGGTCGTCTCGTGGATCACCGACGCGGCCGTCAAGAACCCGCGGGTCGTCTACGGCACGCTGAGCGGCGGTTTCGGCTCCACCGTGCACGCGAAGTCGAAGTCCTACGTGGACGGCACCTCCGGGCGGACCGTCTGGGCCCATCACGCGCTGCTCAGCAAGCTGAGGGCCGACACCGACTACCTGTACGCGGCCCAGCACGACGGTGCCACCCCCGACGCCGGCACCTTCCACACGGCCCCGTCCGGCAGGGCGCCGTTCACCTTCACCAGCTTCGGTGACCAGGGCACGCCCAGCGTGACGTGGAAGACCGGTGCGAACCCGGCCGACGCCTCGGGCCGCGACTTCGAGCCCAACGCCACGCCCGCCGCCGCCGACATCGTCACCGGCATCGAGAAGGTCGGCCCGCTGTTCAACCTCCTCAACGGCGACCTCTGCTACGCCAACACCGGGCCGGACCGCGTCCGCGTCTGGAAGGACTTCCTCACCAACAACAGCCGCTCGGCGCGGTTCCGTCCGTGGATGCCGGCCGCGGGCAACCACGAGATCGAGCTGGCCAACGGCAAGCTCGGGCTCGACGCGTACCAGACCTACTTCGAGCTGCCCTCGACCGAGACCCAGCCCGAGCTCGACAACCTCTGGTACTCCTTCACGGTCGGCTCGGTGAAGGTGATCGTCCTGCAGAACGACGACATCGCCCTGCAGGAGGGCGGCGACATCTACATCAAGGGCTACTCCGGCGGCCGGCAGCTCGCCTGGCTGGAGAAGGAGCTCAAGGCGGCACGGTCGTCCAAGGACGTCGACTGGATCGTCATCTGCATGCACCAGGTGATGATCAGCTCGGCGACCGCCGCGAACGGCGCCGATGTCGCGCTGCGCGCGGCGTACGGCCCGCTGTTCGACAAGTACGGCGTCGACCTGGTGGTCTGTGGCCACGAGCACGACTACGAGCGCTCGCTGGCCGTGCGCGGCGTCGTCCCCGGCAGCGTCACCCTCACGCCCAACCCGAGCCAGACCGCACTCGACGTGATCGAGAGCGAGCACGGCACGACGCACATGATTCTCGGCGGCGGCGGCGTGTCCGGCATCACCAACAACAGCTTCACCAACGACGACGCCGACGGCCACGGGCACCACTCGGCGTACGTCCAGATGGAGCACGTCGGCAAGTTCAACTCCGTCAAGGAGCAGGAGACGGCGGTCTGGATCGGCGTCCGCGACTCGGAGCACCCCTACGGCTTCGCCGAGTTCAGCGTCGACCCGGGCCGTCACGCCGGTGACATGACCCGCATCCACGTCACCTACTACAACATCATCACGCCCACCGGTGAGCTGTCGGTCTTCGAGAAGTTCACGCTGCAGCGCCGTCGTAGCGACGGCGGCCACGGCGGCCACAACGACCACGGCGGCCACGGCCACCACTGACCCGTCGGGGTCAACGGCAGTAGTAGCCGGAAACGCCTGGGGCCGGGACGACGTCCCGGCCCCAGGCGTTTCCGGTCAGGGCCCGCGGGCCGCCGTACCCGATCCGTCACCGTCGGTGACGAACGGGACGGGACGCGTCCCGTGTCGGGGAATGAGCGGGATCACCCGGCGGCGCGACGTCCGTTTTCCCCGGGCGGTCACGCACTCGGGCCGTGCGCCGAAAGTGCCAATCGGCCGGGCACAAAGTCGTAGGACCATGAGCCGGTTCCGGGACGCGAAGAGCGATCGGATAGGGTCGCTGTCACCGCGGAAGAGCTGCTATTGAGCCCGTTCCGCGGTACCGCAATTCGGGAGGAGCCGCTTTTATGTCACGTCCGATCCGTATAGCCATCGTTGGAGCAGGTCCCGCTGGAATCTATGCGGCGGACGCGCTGCTGAAATCCGATTCCGCGCAGGAACCGGGCGTGTCCATCGACCTGTTCGAGCGCATGCCCGCGCCCTTCGGTCTCATACGCTACGGCGTGGCACCCGACCACCCCCGGATCAAAGGCATCGTGGATGCCCTGCACCAGGTTCTCGACAAGCCGCAATTGCGGCTGTTCGGCAATGTCGACTATCCCGCGGACATCGACCTCGACGATCTGCGCGCCCTTTACGACGCGGTGATCTTCTCGACCGGGGCGCGCACCGACCGGGCCCTGGACATTCCCGGTGTCGGCCTGGACGCGTCGTACGGCGCCGCGGACTTTGTCTCCTGGTACGACGGTCACCCCGACGTGCCGCGCACGTGGCCGCTGACCGCGGAGAAGGTGGCCGTCCTCGGCGTCGGCAATGTCGCCCTGGACGTGGCCCGCATCCTCGCCAAGACCGCCGACGAGCTGCTGCCGACCGAGATCCCGCCGAATGTGCACGAGGGACTCAAGGCCAACAAGGCGCTGGAGATCCACGTGTTCGGCCGCCGCGGCCCCGCGCAGGCCAAGTTCACCCCCATGGAGCTGCGGGAGCTGGACCACTCCCCGAACATCGAGGTCGTCGTCGCCCCCGAGGACATCGACTACGACGACGGCTCGATCGCCGCCCGCCGCGGGAGCAAGCAGACGGACATGGTCGCCAAGACCCTGGAGAACTGGGCGATCCGCGACGTCGGCGACCGGCCGCACAAGCTGTTCCTGCACTTCTTCGAGTCCCCGGTGGAGGTCCTCGGCGAGGAGGGCCGCGTCGTCGGGCTGCGCACGGAGCGGACCGAACTCGACGGCAGCGGGAACGTCCGCGGCACCGGCAGCTTCACGGACTGGGACGTGCAGAGCGTGTACCGCGCCGTGGGCTACTACTCGGACGAGCTGCCGAAGCTGCCGTTCGACGTCGTCTCGGGCACGGTCCCGAACACGGCCGGCCGCGTGCTCGACGGCGGCGAGCACATGACCTCGGTCTACGTGACGGGATGGATCAAGCGGGGGCCGGTCGGCCTGATCGGCCACACCAAGGGCGACGCCAACGAGACGGTCGCCTGCCTCCTGGCGGACCACGCGGCGGGCCTGCTGCCCGACCCGGCCGTGCCGGATCCCGACGCCGTCGTGAAGCTCCTGGAACAGCGCGGCATCCGGTACACGACGCGCGAGGGCTGGTACCGGCTGGACGCCCACGAGCGGTCCCTCGGCCGGCCCGAGGGGCGCGAGCGCGTCAAGGTCGTGGACCGCGAGGCGATGCTGGACAACTCCGGGGCCTGACACCGTCCATGGCCCGGCACGGCCGCAATGCCGCCCCACGACCGGCGTCGTGGGGCGGCATTCCGGCACCCGCGCGGGCGCTTCGGACCTAGTGCTTTTTGCCGATGCGCGGTGCGCCGGGAGACCGATTTCCCCCGCGCCGTGAAGCAATAGTGTCGGCCGTATGAGCGAGCACCCGGGGAAGCCCTCCCACGAGCGCGCGATCGACGTTGTCCGGGGCTACGCGAACCACAACGCCGTCGCGGTGCGCAATGCGCTGGCCGATCTGGATCCCGGCGGCTGGACGGACGTATTCGGGGTCCTGAACGGCCTGCTGCGCTCCACCATCGGCATCGTGGAATTGACCGGCGCGGAGTGGAATACCGGCCAATTGGTCCGGCACGCCGACGAAGTCGCCGCCGCGGCCCCGCCCCACTACGAGTTCGCCGTCGCCGAGGCGACGCGGGCGTGGGCCCTCGGCGACGTGTCGCCGCTGCGCACCTTCGCCGACGGGGACCTCCCGGCGGCGGTGCACATCACGGGTGTGTTCGTCGCCGTTCTGGGTCTGGCGCTGTGGGGCAGGGCCGGCTTCCTCGATGTGGTGAACCGGCTCGACGAGTCCGCCGCCGCACTCATGAACAGCCCGGACTCCGCGATTCCCACCATCCGGCCGTAGCGGCCGGACATCAGACTCTCGCCGGCTTCGTGGTCGTCGATGCCACGAGTTCACGAAGCCGGCGAGACCCCCTTGCCGCTTCTCGTGCGGGAGTCACACGCCGTGAATTTCCAGACCCCTCTGTCCGCCCTGGTCCCGGGAACCTCGGGCCGGCTGCTCACCGCGCTCGTGGCACACCACACCGCCGACGCGAGCAGCCCACTGGCGCTGGACGAGCTGTCCCGCGCCGCCGCGGTGACACCGGCCCAGATGGAGACCGCGCTCTTCCGCCTCGGACTGCTCGGCCTCATCGCGCCCAGGCACGGCGGCGAAGCCGTGTGCCTCGTCCCCGGCCACATCGTCTGGGACGCCCTGCGTCAACTCACCGATCTGCGCGGCCGCGTGGTGGACACGGCGCGCGAGCAGACGCGGGCCCACCTCCACCCGGCACCGGAATACCTCGCGCTGAGCGGCGCCGTCATCGAGGGAACGGCGACGCATTCCGCGGACGTGCTGGAGCTGATCGTCGTCCCGCCCACCGCCGCTCCGGCGGACTGGGACGACGGCCTCGCCGCCCTCGTCACGCAGATGTCCCGCGCCCTGGGCAATGTCGTCGTCCCCCGCCGTGCCCGCAGCACGCGGGAGGCGGAGGCCATGGGCAGCGAGAGCACGGTGCGCATCCTGCCGGCCTGACCGGCCACACCGGTCGGATCACCGTGCCGGGCGGCTGCGGTCGCGGCGTGCGTCCGTATCCGCAGGTGCGCACCGTGCGGTTGACGCGGGACGCGAAGCCTACGGCGGCGGGAAGGGTGCGGCGATCGCGCGGTTCCTCCGGGAACACGGGCCTCACCTCGTGTCCCGCGGACGTGTGGGCGTCGTCCGGTCCGACCTCGCGCGGTGTCCCGCCGGAATCCCGGCACTCCCGCGCGCTCGATCGGGCCGCCGCGTCCGCGGCTCGCGGGCGACCCGCTGGTTCCCGGGCGATCCGGGCGGACGAAAGGAAGCCGTGTGCGCGCGGCACGCGGGCGCGGTGACCGTGCTGCCGGGTGCCTGAGCCGCCGGGCTTGCGCGAGGTGCCGCGATCGGGCTCTCCGCGTCGAGAGCCACACCGTCCGCACCCCCAGGGCATCGGCGTCAACGGCCGCGGACACCGTCCCACCCCGGCAACGCGGCCCCTACAGGAACCGCACGCAACCGCGACGGCCGCACCCGCCGGGGGCCCGAACCCGCACGGCCATACGGAACTGCACCCTGCCGCCAGGCTTCCGCGAGGTGCCCGCGATCGGGCTCTCCGCACCGAGAGCCATACCTTCCGCACCCCACAGGGCATCGGCAGCGGCCTGACGATCACCACGGACACCAACCCACCCCGGCAACGCGCCCCCTACAGGCACCGGACCCAACTGCGACAGCCGTGCCCGCCATGCGGAACCGCGCCCTGCCGCCGGGCTGCTGTGAGGTGCCCGCGATCGGGCCTTCCGCACCCCGCAGGGAATCGCCGGCGCCGGCCTGCCGATCGGCGCGCACGCGATCACCCCGGCAACGCGACCCCTACAGGCACCGCACGCAACTGCTGCGGTGGGAGGCCGCGGCGTCGCCCAACCGTCCGTCGTGCGGCCCGCACGGGCACGCGCCGAAAGGCGATGTCCGCGGTCGGCCGAAAGTCGTAGTGCCCCGTGGCAGGTCCGACTTCTGCCCGAAGCCGGGGCGTGGGCCGCCTTCATAGCCTGCTGGTCATGAGCTCCATGTCGTGGACTCGGCACTCCGTACGGCCGGCGACCCAGGTCGCCCCCTCGGGCACGGGCCCGGTCGTCAGTCGTCAGGAAAGGCGCCGCATGCACTGCGTACCATCGATCGCTTCCGGCGTCCGCGTCGCCGAGCCGCCCCGGCAACGCGGCCGCGGGGACCGGGCGGAGCTGACGCTCGACCCGGCGGCGATCGCGGCCAACACCCGGTTCCTCGCCGCGCGGGCCACCCGCTTGATGGCGGTGGTCAAGGCCGACGGTTTTGGGCACGGGGCCGCCGAGGCCGCCGCCGCCTCGCTCGGCGCGGGCGCGACGTCGCTCGGCGTCACGTCGGTGGAGGAGGCGCTGTCCCTCCGGGGTGCCGGATTCCGGGTGCCGATCCTGAGCTGGCTCAATCCCGTGGACGCCGCCTTCGACGAGGCGCTGCGTGCCGGTGTCTCCCTCGCTGTCCCCGGCTGTGCGCACCTGGCGGCCGTGGTGCGTGCCGCCTCCCGGACGCGCCACCGGGCGCGGATCCATCTGCAGCTGGACACCGGGATGGGCCGCGAGGGCGCCGAACCCGGGGCGTGGCCGGAGCTGTGCCGGCGGGCGCGGGCGGCGGAGGCGGAGGGCCTGGTCGAGGTCGTGGGTGTGATGAGCCACCTCGGCTGCGCGGACACCCCCGGCGATCCCTGCACCGACCGCGCGCTCGCCCTGTTCCGGTCCGCGGTGTCCACCGCGGCGGAGGCCGGGCTGCGTCCGCGCCGCCGGCATCTGGCGGCGACGTCGGCGACCCTCACCGACGCGCGGACCCGGTTCGACCTGGCCCGCGTCGGCGCCGGCCTCTTCGGTATCGACCCGACCGGGACGACCCGGCTGCGTCCCGCGCTCACCCTGACCGCACCCGTGGTGTCGGTCCGCGCCGTGCCCGCCGGTGCCACGGCGGGCTACGGCCACGCCTGGAGCGCGGGACAGCGCACCCACCTGGCCCTGCTGCCCGTGGGGTACGCCGACGGTCTCCCCCGCGCCGCGTCCGGCCGCGCGGAGGTCCTCCTCGGCGGGCGCCGGTGCCCTGTGGCCGGCCGCGTCTCGATGGACCAGGTCGTCGTCGACACCGGTGACCGCCCGGCGGTGCCGGGCGAGCTCGCGACCGTCTTCGGTCCCGGCGACCGCGGGGAGCCGACGGTCAGGGAATGGGCGCGGTGGTCCGGGACGCTGGAGCACGAGATCGTGACGGGGCTGGGCGCACGCCTGCGCCGTACCGTGCGCAGCCGGGCGGTGGCGGCATGACCGGCACAACGGCATCGCGGGACGGCCGCGTCCGCGTCGCGGTGATCGGCGGCGGCCGCAACTGCGAGCACGAGGTCTCCCTGGCGACCGCGGCGTCCGTGCGTTCGGCGCTCGACCCCGCCCGCTACGACGTCCTCGCCCTCACCATCGGCCGGGACGGATTGTGGCAGGACGCCTCCGGGCAGCCGCTGGCGGCCACCGCCGCGGGGAGCGTGTCGGCCGCGCTGGCGCTGCTGGCCGGCTGTGACGTGGCCTTCCCCGCGGTCCACGGCCCGTACGGCGAGGACGGCACGCTGGCCGCGCTGCTGGACCTGGCGGACGTGCCGTATGTCGGATCGGGGGTCCGGGGCGGCGCGCTGGCCATGGACAAGTGGGCGACCAAGCTGGTGGCCGAGGCCGTCGGTGTCGCCGTGGCCCCGGGCCTCCTGGTCACGGCGGACGACGCCGACCAGGTGGTCTTCGACGGCCCGGTCGTGGTGAAGCCGGTGGCCGCCGGATCCAGCCACGGGGTCTCCCTCGTGACGCGGGCCTCCGAGCTGGCCCCGGCGCTCGCCGAGGCGCTGCGGCTCGACGAACGAGTCCTGGTCGAGCAGCTGGTCGTCGGGCGCGAGGTGGATCTGGCCGTGCTGCGGCGGGCTGACGGCGGTCTGACGGTGGGGCCGCCGCTGGAGATCGTCCTGGACGACGGGCGCCTCTTCGACACCGAGCAGAAGTACGACGGAGGGGCCCGGTTCCTGATCCCCGCGCCGCTGACCGTCGACGAGCACGACCAGCTGGCCGAGGCGTCCCTCGCCGTGTTCACGGCGCTGGGCTGCCGTGGAGTCGCCCGGTGCGACTTCTTCCTCACCGCCGCCGGCCCCGTCCTGAACGAGGTCAACACCATGCCGGGCATGACCGCGCAGTCGCAGGTCCCGAAGATGTTCGCGCGCCAGGGGCTGAGCTACCCCGAGCTGCTGGACGAACTCGTGCGCGGCGCGCTACGCACCCACGGCGCGTCGGCCGGCGAGCGGATCCTCGCGTGACCGCGCCGCCGAACGCCGTCCTTCCCGGCGCCCGCCGGGCCACCGTCCACCGCCACAGGAGGTTTCCCATGTCCCTTTCCCTGCAACGGCTGCTGCACTCCGCCCGGGTCTACACCGTGACCGCCCTCGAAGTGGCCGTCCTCGGCGGCAGCACCGACCTGATGTCGGCCGACCCGGACACGGCCCGCGGCGGGAACCGCGACGCGGAATCGCCGGCCGCCCCGGGAACCGCCGGCACGGGGCGCCACCGCGCCGCGGTCCCCGGAGTGAGCGGTGTCTCAGGGGCATCCGAGGCGCTTCGGTGACACTGGAGGGAACCGCGGAGGGCCTGCCGCCCGTCCGGCGAGCCGGAGCACGGCACGACAGTAGGGAAGACGAAGGCGTGGACAGCAGCACGGACCGCTTCTTGGAGCGGCTGGTGCGCGGTGTGGTCGGGCTGGCGGGCCTCGGGGTCCTGCTCGGTCTGGGCATCGTGGACCTGACCATGGGAACGGTCCTCGCGCCCATCGTTCTGCTGGCCGCCGCCGTGGCCATGGTGACGTGGCGGCTGTCCGGGCAGGCGCTGGGCACCGTCGCCGTGGGCCTTGGCGTGATCATGGTGGCGGCGACGAGGGAGGTCAATTCCGGCGCCATCGACGCGCTGCCGTTCGGGCTCACCATGACCACCGTCATCCTCCTGGTCATCGGTCTGGCCGCCTGGCGGGCGGAGCCCGTCCGCGCCGCGCTCGCGGTGCCGCTGCTGCTGGCGAGCCTGGTGCTCCAGCCCCTGCACATGATCTCCGTCTCACGGGCCACACCCGTGGTCTCCCTGGCCCTGGCACTGGCGGGTGTCATCGCCGGCGCCACCGGCCTGTGGGCGCGCATGCTCCGGACCAGCCGGCAGCGTCAGGCGACCGCCGAACAGCTGGCGCAGCGCACGAGCATCGCGTCCGACCTCCACGACTACGTGGCCCACCACGTCACCGGCATCGTGGTGCTCGCCCAGGCCGCGCAGAGCGTCGCGGCCAAGCAGCCGCAGGCGGTGCTGCCCGCGCTGGAGCGCATCGAGGCGGCGGGGGACGAGGCGATGACCGCCATCCGCCGCATGGTCGCCCTGCTGCACGAGCCCGGCTCGCAGGCCCGGCTCACCCCCATGGGCACGATCGCCGACATCGCCTCCCTCGCCGACCACTTCACCTCCGGGGACGACGTGAAGGTGCGGCTGAGGATCACCGGGGACTTCGACGACGTGCCGATCGACGTCCAGTCGGCCGCGCACCGGGTGGTGATGGAGGCGCTGACCAACGTCCGCAGGCACGCCGAGGAGGTGCGGACCCTGGAGATCCTGGTGAGCCGCGACGCGTGGCCCGACGCGGTGACGGTCGAGGTCTCCAACGACGGCCGCGGCCGCGCCGGCCACTCCGCGGGCGGCGGCTACGGGCTGAGCGGTCTGCGCGACCGGGCCGTGGCGCTCGGCGGCTCCTTCACCGCCGGTCCGAGGGACCCCGAGGGCTGGACCGTCCAGGCCCGTATCCCGGCGGGAGGCGCCCGATGACCATCCGTGTGCTGCTCGCGGACGACCAGGCCATGGTCCGCACCGGCTTCTCCCTGATCCTCGGTGCCGAGGACGACATCGAGGTGGTGGGCGAGGCGAAGGACGGCGTCCAGGCCCTGGAGATGAACCGGCTCCTCAACCCCGACGTCGTCCTCATGGACATCCGCATGCCGCGGATGGACGGGCTGCAGGCACTGCGCGAGCTGAACCGCTCCGGCGCCGCGCCCAAGGTCGTGGTCGTCACGACCTTCGACGACGACGCCTATGTCTACGAGGCGCTCAACAGCGGCGCCTGCGGCTTCCTCCTCAAGGACTCGGGGCCGGTGCTGCTCACCGAGGCGGTGCGCGCGGCCCATTCCGGCGAGGCCCTGGTGAGCCCCGCGATCACGGTCCGGCTGCTGCGGGGCATCCAGCCGCCGCGGACGGTGTCACCGGCCGCGTCGGACCTGTCCTCGCGCGAGACGGAGGTGGTGCGGCTGGTGGCCGACGGGCTGACGAACGCGGAAATCGCCGCCGCGCTCTTCGTCTCCCTCGGCACGGTCAAGACCCACCTGGGGAACATCCAAACCAAGCTCGCCGCGCGCAACCGGGTGGAGATCGCGCTGTGGGCGTGGCGCTCCGGTCTCGTGGACAGCTAGGGCCCGCGGTTCACACCGGCGGCCGCGGCACCCGGGGCACGTAGGGCAGCAGCAGGTGGGAGGGGTGGTCCGGTCCGGACAGCAGGGTGGTCGTACCGCCGAAGACCTCGGCCGGACGGTCCTCGGGGTCGTTGTGCAGGAAGATGCCGTGCCCCTTCATCGGCACGCCGTGGACCTGCGGCCAGGGGCCGCTTCCGGGCAGTTCGAAGTCCCGGCCGGTGACGGTCAGGGCGAGCCGGTGGCCGGCGGGCACCACGACTGAGGTGGGCCAGATCTCGATGTCCAGCGGGACGGCGGTGCCCGGCGTGAGCGGTTCGACGCGGTCGTGGGGGTGCCAGGGACGGTACGGCAGGCTGCGGCCCGGGTCGGTGGCGCGGTGCGAGGCCCTCAGCCAGCCCATGCCGATCACGCCGGCCGGATCGAGCCCGCTGACGAAGGTCACGTCCCTGCCCTCCGGGTCCAGGACGCGCAGGGTCAGGAACAGGTCCGCGTCGGTGGTGGTGGACGCGACGTGCAGCCGGGCGGCGGCGGGCCCGGTGATCTCGGTCTCCTCGGCGAACGGCTCGGTGGTGAGGGTCAGCCCCTCACCGGTGGCGGCGAACTCCGCCCGCTCCTCGCGCGTGAGCGCCTTCTCGCTCAGGGACCGGCTGTCCAGGTGGAGGTCGAGCTCGGTCCACCTGGTCCGGGCGAGCGGCCACTCCTGCTCCGCGCGTCGCTCGAACGTCCCGTCCACATGGCGGACGTTGAGCCGGACCGGCGGCCGGCGGTGCCAGCCGGTGTCCTCGCCCTTGAGGAAGTGCCCGAAGAAGCGCTTCTGCAGAGCTACCCCGTAGTCGGTGTAGAACTCCGCGAAGTGCTCGTTGCCGTGCACCTCGAGCCATTTTTCGGCCGATCCGGCGCGGGCGTACCCCTCGAAGCCGCCGCGGGTGTGGAGGTGGTGGGCCCAGTTGACGGCGGAGAGGAGGGGGACGTCGATCTTCTCCAGTTCGGGCGAGCGGTCCCGGTACCAGTCGTCGTCGAGGGGCCGGGAGAGCAGTTCCGCGGGGGTGTCGACGCGGTGCGCGGCGAGTTCGGCGTCGGAGAGGGTGCCGGGCCCCGCGACGGGTTCGCCGGTGCTGGGGTTGCGGGCGCCGCGTTCGCCGACGCCGTGCTGCACGGATGCGACCTGCACCGGGAACCACACCGAGGTGAACGTGTTGAGGATCCCTCCGTGCCGGGCGAACTCGCGGTAGAGGTCGGCGGCTCCCTCCCACGGGCAGATGGCCGCGAGGTGCGGCGGCCGCAGAGCGGCGACCTGCCACTGGTTCATCGCGTAGTACGAGATGCCCAGCAGGCCCACCTTCCCGTTGCTCCACGGCTGGGTGCCCGCCCATTCGACGCAGGTGTAGTAGTCCTGGGTCTCGCGCGGGGAGAGCAGGTCGAGCAGGCCCGGTGAGCGGCCGGCGCCGCGCGAGTCCACGCGGACGCACACGTACCCCTCCGGCACCCATTTCTCCGGGTCGACGGTCTCCCAGTTCTGGTAGCGGTTGGACGATCCGGCCGTCGCGTCCGGGTACTTGGCCGCGAGCGGCGTCCACATGCCCGGATAGCCCTCCTGGAAGGCGAGCCCCTTCGCGTACGGGCCATGGGTCATGATCACCGGGTGGCGGCCGTCGGCCGCGGGCCGGAACACGTCCGCCCGCAGCACCACTCCGTCGTCCATACGGATCGGGACGTCCCAGTCGATGCGCATTCCGCCGGGCACCGCGTCGTCGCGGGTCTCCATGGTCCACTCCGTTCATCGAGCCGTGCGCTGACGGGACGGGCCGTGCCGGTGGCCCTGGTCAACGGGCGATGAGCGCGACGGTAACATGAGTTCGTGCGCAAGCAAACAGGTTCGGACGCGTGTCCGCCAGACGGCACGCAGGGGTACGCCCACCCGGGCCCGGCGGGCTTGTCGCACCGGGCCGAGCGGGCCGCGATGAATGCCACGGACAGTCGTTGTCGTCCCGAGAAAATGCATGTCCGGTCCTGCCGGAGGAATTCCTGCGCCAGCAGTACGGGGCAATGCGACGCATCGGGAAAAGGACCTACTCCCCCGGACTTAGGCCTGGTCAGCGCGGTCTTGACGGGAACGGAAAATAGACCCGCGCCGGTTTTCGTGCTAGAAATCCGATCGGATCGCGACCCACCGCGCCCTGCCTTTGCGCCGGGGTTCTCCCTTTCCTGTCCACCCGCGTTCCCACCCGCGTTCCCGCTCGCATCACGGGACGCGGACCGACGGCCGCCGCGGCCGCCGCGATCCTGCCGAGGACGGCTCGCCCGTCCACCACGACCACCGGCCTTGTGCTGTGCCGCGAGCGGCCGGCATGCGATCCGGCCCCGCTCTGTGCCCGCCGGGCGGCCATGCCATCAGCCAACGGCCCACACCTGGAGACCTCCATGCCCGACTACGGCCGCGACCTGCAGTTCGGATCCTTCGTCACCCCGCTCAACCGCGACCCGGAAGCGGTGGTCGACCTCGCCCTGCTCGCCGAGCGGGTCGGCCTCGACCTCGTCTCGTACCAGGACCACCCCTACCAGAACGGCTTCCTGGACACCTGGACCCTGATGTCCTGGGTCGCCGCCCGGACGACCTCGATCCGGCTGGCCACCAATGTGGCCAATCTGCCGCTGCGCCCGCCGGCGGTCCTGGCGCGCGCCGCCGCCAGCCTCGACCTGCTCTCCGGGGGACGCGTCGAACTCGGCCTGGGGGCCGGTGGTTTCCGCGACGCCATCGCCGCGATGGGCGGCCCGGACCGCACCGTCGGCGAGAGCGTCAGCGCGCTCGGCGAGGCGATCGACGTCATACGCGGCATCTGGGACGAGGGCAACCGCTCGCCGCTGCGCGTCAAGGGGACGTACTACACGGTCGACGGCGCCAAGCGGGGCCCCGCCCCGGCCCACGAACTGGGCATCTGGCTCGGCGCGTACAAGCCGCGCATGCTCCGGCTGACCGGCGCCAAGGCGGATGGCTGGATCCCCACCATCAACTACGTGAACTCGCCGGACATGGCCGAGAGCAGCAGGATCATCGACGAGGCCGCGGCGGAGAACGGCCGCGACCCGCGCGAGATCCGCCGGGTGCTCAACATCTTCGGCGGTATCGGGCGCGGTGCCGAACCCTGGCAGGGCCCGGCGGACGACTGGATCGAGCGCATGCTGCCGCTGATCCTGGAGCACGGTTTCGACACGGTCATCCTGGGCTCCGACAACCCGTCCGACATCGTCGCCTTCGCCGAGGAGATCGCCCCCGCCGTGCGCGAGGCCGTCGCCGCCGAGCGTGCCGCGGCCGGCACCCCCACCGGCCGGGTGCGGTCCGCCGCCGCCCTCGCCAAGCGGGCACCGGGCATCGACTACGAGGCGCTGCCCGCCCCGCTGGCCGCACGGGCCGTGGAACCGGGCGACCGCGGCTACGCGGCCCTGCGCTCCACCTACTTCACCGCGGGCACGCCCGGTCTGGTGCTGCGGCCCTCGAACGCGGAGGAGACGGCGGCGGCCCTCTCCTACGCCCGCGCGCAGGGCGTGCCGTTCGCCGTCCGCAGCGGTGGCCACGGCATCAGCGGACGGTCCACCAACGACGGCGGCATCGTCATCCACCTCGGGGCGATGAACGGCGTCGAGGTGATCGACCGGGAGCGGCGCCTGGTGCGGGTGGGGGCCGGCGCGCGCTGGGGCGAGGTCGCGCAGAAGCTCGCGCCGGCCCGACTGGCCATCAGTTCCGGCGACTTCGGCGACGTGGGTGTCGGCGGGCTGGCGACGGCCGGCGGCGTGGGGTTTCTGTCCCGTTCGTACGGGCTGACCATCGACCACGTCAGGGGGGCCGAGGTGGTGCTGGCCGACGGGCGCGTCGTACGCGCCGACGCGGAGAACCACCCCGACCTGTTCTGGGCGCTGCGGGGGGCAGGCGCCGGCATGGGCATCGTCACGTCCTTCGACATCGAGGCGACCGAACTCGGCGACGTGATCTACGGGCGCTTCGCCCACGAGGTCGAGGATCTCGGCGCCTTCCTCCAGGCGTGGGGGCGTCTCACCGAGAGCAGTCCTCGCGAACTGACGCCGTTCCTCGTCGTGGCGGCCCAGGGCGGCCGGAGGATCGCGCATACGACGGTCCTGTGGGCGGACGACGACACCGAGCGCGCGACCAAGGCGCTCGAGGCGTTCCTGAACCTGGCGCCGGTCCTCGACCAGCAGGCCGCCATCACCCCGTACGCCGCTTTCATGGCCCCGCAGAACCATCCGCAGGACGGTCACGGCGGCCCGAACTTCCGCTCCGCGCTGGTCGATCACCTCGACGAGCGGACCACCGGCGTCATCAGCGGGATGTTCGACAGGGGCGAGACGGGCTACTTCCAGATCCGTACCGTGGGCGGGGCGGTCAACGACACCCCTGCCGACGCCACGGCGTACGCCCACCGGACCCAGAACTTCGCCCTGGCCGTGGTTCCCCGCGGCAGCGCCGCCGACCTCAGGAGCTGGGACGACATCGACTTCCAGGGCCTGTACCCCAGTTTCGAGAGCCACGCCCAGGATTCCGCGCTGGCCAAGGCCTTCCCGCCCGCCACACTGGAGCGGCTGCGCCGGATCAAGGCGGCGTACGACCCGGAGAACGTCTTCCGCGGCAACTTCACCATCCTGCCGGCGACCGGGGCGTGACCCCGGCCGCTCGTGTCCCCGCGCGACACGGCGCAAAGGACCCGGCCGCCCCCGGTGCGGGGCGGCCGGGTCCGTGCGGGGAGCCGGCCCGGATGCGTCGTCAGGCGCCCACGCGGGGCGGCGTGCTGGTGCCGTGCACGCGCTCGGCGTGAGCGGCGTACACAGCCCGGGCGGCGTCCGTCAAAGCAGTGCGGTCGGGCTCGGGCACGTCGGCGAGCAGTGCCGCGACGACCTCCGGGGCGGCCTCGTACGTCGCCATGCCGAGGGACAGCGGCAGCGCCTCCTGCGGGGTGCGGGCCATCCCGTGCTCGCCGAGCTGCTTCCACTCGGCCGCGGTGACGTACCGCTCGGTGAGGGGAAGGATCTCCTTCTCCTCCAGCGCCAGGTGCTCCACGAGGGCGGGCAGCAACCGCTCGACGGCTTCAGCGAGTTGCTCGCCGTTCCGGCCCGTGGCCCGCCACTGCGGCAGCAGCCCGGTCACCTCCGCGTAGCTGCGCTCGATGGCGTGGTGCTGCTCCTCCATCGTGGGCACGATCGCCGTCGCGCTGTCGCCGGCCCGCTCGAGCAGGCGCGGCCACAGCAGCAGGTCCTCCCCCTCGTGGTGCAGATGGAGGATGAGGCAGACCTGTTCGGCATGGGCCCCGATGACGTCCGCGCGCTCGGCGTCACCCGGCGTCACGTCCCGCACCAATTGCGGGAGCAGGCGGAACTCCCGGCGCAGCATGGTGTGCGCCATATACATGTCTCTCACGTCCGCCATGGGCTCGTTCAACCGGGTCATTTCAACACCTCTATTGCTGTGGGAACGCAGTACGTGCGGCCGCCCGGTATCCCGTGGCAACCCTCGACGGGCGCGGGGAATTTCGCCGGCACGGCAATTCACGGGGTCGGCGCATTGCGGGCGGCTCTCCACCCGCGGTGCCACTCTACAGGGTATGTGCGTACGCAAGCAAATATGCGCGAACGTCATCATCCCCTGCCTCTGAACTGGTACTTCCCGTCGCCAGGTGCCCGTCCGGGCGGCTCTCCCTCCCCGATGGCAGCGGCACACCGGCCCGATCGGTCCTACGCCCGGAGCCGTAGACCCAATGTCCCCTTCATGTCCGCTCCCCGATGACTTGACGAGGGACAATCCCACTTTTTAACTGGTGAAGCCGGCGCCCTGATTGCCGCGGTGCGACGGAACTTCCGCCGGCGAAGGGTGAATTCCTCCGATTCTCGAGAACGGGACAACAATGAGCACTGCCCGCACGGCCCGCACGGCCCGCATCATGGGGCGCGACGTGGACGTCTCCCGGGCCGCACCCGATGTGGTGCGGTTCCTCGCCTCCTACTTCGAGGCGAAGTCGGCGGACGACGTGGACGTCCTGATGGGCCATTTCCTGCCCGAGTCGGTCACGTACACCGACGCCACGCTCGGGTGGATCTTCCACGACTGGCAGACCCTGTACGACAAGTTCGCGGAGCTGCTGGCGGCCTGGCCGGCGGAGGCCGTCGCCTGGCCCACCCGCATCGTCGGCGACTTCGACAGCGCCGTGGTGTTCTTCACCGACTCGCCGGAGATGTTCGGCCGCGAGCTGCGCGCCGCCGGCACGGTCGACTTCCGCGAAGGGAAGATCGTCCGCTGGGTCGACACCTGGGACGGGCGCTCGCTGACCGCCGAGACCGCCGCCTCGATGCGTGTCCCGCACGACGTCTACCCCGCGGACTTCGGCGAGGAGAAGCTCGGGGAGAAGGCCGCGCCCGTCCTGCGGCGGGCCGCCCGCGCGTTCGCCGTGGCGCTGGCGGCGGGGGATGCCGCCCAGGCGTCGTCCCTGCTCCACGAGGACGTCGTCTTCGAGGACACTTCCCTGCACCTCCTGCTCGAAGGGCGGTCCCAGACGCGGGACTTCCTCGACCGCACCCTGGCCGACCTGGCCTACGGTCCGGGCTCGACGCTGCGGCACGTCGTGGGCAGCGCCCAGGGAGGCGCGTACGAGTGGAGCACGGGGGGCCGGGTTCCGGCGGGCGTCACCACGCTCGAACTGGACGAGGACGGCACGATCACCCGCGTGACGTCCACGTGGGACGCCTCCCTGACCCCGGAGGCCGTCCTGCACCGGATCCAGAACGCGGCCATCGTGCCGTGACCCGCGTCCGGGCGCCGCACCGCCGGGGCCGTGCCCCGTCGGTGCCCGCCCGCCGACCTCACCATCCCTGATCCAAAGGAAGTTTCAACGTGTCCGGCACCAAGCCGCGCCACCTCGGGGCGGTGCTCGCCCTGCTGGCATTCGCCCAGATGATCGTCGCCATCGACTACAACATCGTGTTCGTCGCCCTGCCCGAGATCGGCGCCGATCTCGGTTTCACCGCGCAGAACCTCCAGTGGGTGGTCTCCGCCTACGCCGTCGCCTTCGGGGGGTTCCTGCTGCTCGGGGGCCGTGCCACCGACCTGTTCGGCCGCAAGAACATGTTCCTGCTGGGCATGTTCCTCTACGCCGCCTCCTCCCTGGTGGGAGCGCTGGCCGCGGCGCCCTGGATCCTCGTCGCCGCACGGGCGGTGCAGGGTCTGGGGGGCGCGTTCCTGGCCCCCGCGACCCTGTCCCTGGTGACGACCCTGTTCCCCGAAGGACGGGAGCGGATCCGGGCCCTGTCGGTGTGGGGCGGCGCCGGCGGCGCCGGCATGGTCCTCGGCTCCATCCTCGGCGGGGTGCTGACGGACGCCTTCGCCTGGTCCGCCGTGTTCTACGTCAACGTGGCCATGGCCGGCGCCGGACTGATCGCGGCACTCGTCCTGCTGCCCAGGACCGCCCGGGCCGCGCGCGGCGGCTTCGACCTGCCCGGCGCGGTGCTCGGCACCGCGTCCTCCTCCCTGCTGGTCATCGGCCTCGTGCAGGGGCCGGACCGGGGCTGGGCCGCTCCGGTCGTCGTATGGTCCCTGGTGCTCGCGGTCGTGCTGTTCGCGCTGTTCGTGGTGGTCGAGGGCAGGTCCGCCTCGCCGCTCGTGCCCCTGAGGCTGTTCCGCAACCGGGACCTGTCGACCGGCACGGTCGTCACCTTCCTGTTCATGGCAACCTTCGGTGCGCTGGCCTACTTCCTCACCCTGCTCTGGCAGTCGGTCCAGGGGTACAGCGCTCTCACCACCGGCTTCGCCTTCGTCGTCCCCTCCGGCCTGGCCCTCGTCGGCACCTTCGCCGGGGGACGGGCCGCCACCCGGGCCGGGACGCGCACGACGCTGCTCCTCGCCCTGGCGATCAGCACCGCCGGCGCCGCCGGGCTCGCCCTGACGATCAGCGCCGACCGGCCCTATGCCGTGATCGCCGTCCCGCTGGCCGTGCTGTCGCTGGGGCAGGGCATGGTGTTCGTGACAATGTTCGCCGCCGCCTCGACCGGCGTTCCGGCCGAGGACCAGGGCATCGGCAGCGGCATCGCCACGACCGGCCAGCAGATCGGCGGCGCCGTCGGCCTGGCCCTGCTGATCGCGCTGGCCGGCGCGGTCGACGGGTCGCACGCCGAGGCCGATCCGGCCCGGGTCGTCGACGGCATCAGGGCCGCCGTCTGGGCCATCACCGCCGGCATCGGCCTGACCGCACTGGCCGTCCTGAACCTGCGGCGGCCCCCCTCCACCATCCGTGCCACGAGCACGGCCGCAGCCGGGACCGCCGCAGAACTGTCCGGCGACCGCGGACGCTGACCCGTCCCCCACCGCGCGCGGTGCGGGCCCGGTGACCTCGGCGCCCGGCACCGCCCGTGTGCCACGATGTGCGGCCCGGCGATCCCGGGGCCGCACATCGGCGCGCCCGGGCACCACCGTTCAGGGCGCCACGGGCTCCAGCACCTGCTCGGCCCAGATGGTCTTGCCCACGGGCAGGTACCGGGTTCCCCAGCGGTGCGAGCACTGGGCGACCAGGAAGAGCCCGCGCCCTCCCTCGTCGGTGGTGGCGGCCCTGCGAATGTGCGGGAAGGTACTCGACGCGTCGCTGACCTCGCAGATCAGCGTCCGGTCGAGTACCAGCCGGAGCCGTATCGGGTCATGGCCGTGGCGGATGGCGTTGGTGATCAGCTCGCTGACGACGAGTTCCATGTCGAAGGCCAGGCGCTCCAGGCCCCACTGCTCCAGCTGCCGCCGCGCCAGGGCCCGCATGCTGCCCACGGCACCGGGGACGGGCGGCACGGTCCACGTGGCCACCTTCTCGGGGTCGAGGGTGCGCGTCCGGGCGAGGAGGACGGCCAGACCGTTGTCCGTCGGGAGGTGGGGGGCGATGAAGTCGGCGATGGCGGCGCATGTGTCGTCGAGCGGACGGCTCCGGCCGGCGATGACCGTGCCGAGCCGGACGGCCAGGGCGTGTGCCTTGTCGGGGTCAAGGAGCGCGTGGCTGCAGAGCACCAGGGTGCTTCCCTCGCCGAGTTCCACGTCCAGCGGCTCGAACACCGGGTCCCCCAGGCCGAGCGGGTTGTTGACCGGCAGATCGGGAAACGTCACCTCCCCCTCCCGGCTGACGACGGCCGGCGGGTGGTGGCCGGCACTGGCCATCACGCAGCGCCGCGAAATGGGGTCGTAGACGGCGTACACGCAGGTGGCGCCCTTCAGGGCCTCCACCACGGGTGCGGAGCCCGAGGCGTGTTCGCGCTCCAGGAGGCGTGGCACCATCTCGTCGATCTGGCCGAGCAACTCGTCCGGGGTGAGGTCCAGTTGGGCCAGCGTACGGATCGCGGAACTCAGGTGCCCCATGCACGCGGCCGCCTGGAACCCCTCGCCGGGCACCGCGCCCACGACCAGCGCCACCCGCGCACCCGACAGGGGGATCACGTCGAACCAGTCGCCGCCGACGCCCGCGTGCCGGCGGGACGGCCGGTAGTGGTGGGCCACCTCGACCGCGCTCTGGTCCGCGACGCTGCGCGGCAGCATGCTGGCGTGCAGGGTGAGGGCCGCCGCGTGCTCGTTGGTGTAGCGGCGGGCGTTGTCCACGCAGACCGCGGCGCGCGCGACGACGTCCTTGGCGAGAACGAGGTCGTCCTCCTCGAAGGGCCGCGTGCGCTTGCGGTACAGATGCACGAAGCCCAGGGTCACGCCCCTGGCGCGCACGGGCACGAGGATCAGGGAGCCGATGCCGTACTTGTGCATGGCCCGGACGCGCCGGTCGGCGGAGTTGCGCAGCCACGCGCCGTCGAGGTCGAGGTGCGGGATGAGCCGCGGCTGCCCGTCGACGAGGCTTTGCACATGGGGCGAGTCGATGGTGTAGCTCCGCAGCTGCCCGAGCTCGGCGAGCCCCTCGAAGACACCGGGTTCGGCGGCCTTCCGAGCCACCAGGCGCACCGCGACCCGGCCGGTGCACGCCGGCTCGGGGTCCGGCTCCGTGCCCGCCATGACGCGGTCCAGGAGGTCGACCACCGCGATGTCGGCGAATCGCGGCACCAGCATGTCCACGAGCTCCTCGCACGTGCGCCGCACGTCGAGCGTCGTCCCGATGCGGACCGCGGCCTCGCCGATGAGGGCCAGGCGCTCCCGCGTCCGGTACTGGTCGGTGATGTCGATGATCAGGTCGGCCACTCCGAGGACACCGCCGTCCGGTCCGGTCAGGACCACGGAGGACACGTCCCACACATGGTCCCGGTCCGGATCCGCGGGGGTGCGCCCGTGATGGACGGCGTGGACGATCGGCTGCCCGGTCTCCAGGACCTTCCTGATCCTGCACTCGATCGCCCCGGCGTCCAGCCCCGGCAGGAGCTCGCCGATGGAGCGGCCGAGTGCCTCCTCCTCGGGGAAGCCGTGGATACGCTCCAGCGCGCTGTTGACCCGCGCGACACGCAGGTCCCGGTCGTATACCGCGACGCCGATGGGCGCTTGGGTGAACAGCGCCTCCAGGAGGGCCTCCCCCTCGACCGTCGCGCGCGGGCCGACGGGGACGGCGACGACCACGCAGCCCTCTCCCGGCAGGCCCCCCGGGGCCTGCATGCGCGAGGTGTGGAGGACGACATCGGCGGGCGGGCCCTCCCGGCGGGCGAGCACGACACGATGCCCTGACGGGCCCCCTTCCGCCGGGCCCGCGGCCCTTCCCTGCTGGTGCGCGAAGGCCTCCGGCCACAGGGCCGCCACCGAGCGCCCGACGACCTCGGAGGGGCGGTAGCCGAAGAGTTCCTCGGCGGCGGCGCTCCACGCGGAGACGAGGCCGTGGCCGTCGAGTACGAAGCCGGCGACCTTCTGGTCGCCGGGCGGGGGACGGCTCGCGGCGCGATTGCCCATGCTCGGTCCTGTCAGGCGAGGGACGTCCGCGGGCCGACGTCGACCGCGGACGGCCGGCGCCGGTGGTTCCGCGGCCGGTACCACCGACGGGTGGCTCTCACCTTCAGCGTAAGCAGACCACCTGCCTCCCGCCCGGCTGCCGGCCCTCCGCACGGCTCCCCCGTATCGCCGGGCACACTGTGTGCTACATACCGGTCGCGCTGCGATGCGCGCGGGTGCGCGTGACGACCGCCACATCATGCCGTTTGACCTGGATTTTCCCGGGAATTGGCCGGATCGGGGACCGGTGGAACACACTGTCTCCACTGATCGGACACCGGCGCGTGTGATCATAAGTCGCATGAGTTGCCACTCCCTCGAGTCCGCCCCCGCCGAAGTGCACGGGGCGGACAGCCCTTTGGCCGTCCTGCCGGGCCCGCGCCCCGGCGCCCGAAGGGAGGGGGCGACGCCTCTTCCACAGCTCGATGCCGCCCTCTGCGAGGTCTTCGACGCCTACGAGGCCCTGGGCACCACCGGGCCGGCCGAGGCATGGGCCGCGTTCACGGACGGTTTCCAGTGGACGGCGTCGCTGCCCGCCGCCGAGCCGGCCGCGGACGACCCCCACGGCGCCCCCACGGCCCGCCCCGCCGACGGCGGTCACATGGTCTCGGGAACGTGGCGTCCGGCGGCTGCCGCGCGGGAGGGACGCTGGATCGCTCTGCCGGTCCGGGCGGGAGACGGCACCCCGGTCTTCGCCGTGCGCCGCTCGCAGGGCACGCACGACGTCGCCGACGGCACATTCCGGGTCAGTGGTCTGTTCGTGCCGACGGGCATGACGAGTTCCGCGGAGGGCACGGCTCTGGGCAGCCGGCACACGGCTTACGCGTGGTGCGCCGCCCTGGGGATGGCGTTCGGCTTCGGGCGGCTCCTCCTCGCGCAGGCCGACGGCCTGCCCGCTCACCCGGAGGGGACGACCTCCTCCCACCTCACTGCGCTGCTGACCCGCGAGCGCGAGGCGGTACGGGGCCACCTGCGGCGCCTGCCCGTCGGGCCGGGCGGCGATGAGCTGCTGGCGGAGCGGGTGCGAGCGGGCGCCGACCTCGTGCGCGACGTGTACGCGGCGGGCGCGGCCGGGGCGGCCGGACCGACCGCGTCGGCGCCACTGCTCCTCGCGGGCGCGCCGCTGCTCCAGTTCGCGAGGTTCGCCACGGAGCTGCTGCCGCCGGGCGCCGCCGGGGCGTGACCTCGGCCGCGGGAGCTCGGCGTGCCCGGCGTACGGGCACGCTCCTGCGTCACAGCGTTCTCCAGGACGGTGGCACAAGTTGCACCCGTCCCGACCATATTACTTGCTTGCGAACGCACACATTGCTAGGTTCATTGCGCACAGCATGGCGCCTGCGGGGACCGCCTCGCCACTCAACCGGATACCGGCGAAAACCCTCCGCCGCGCGACGGTACAGTCTCACCCCGACCTCTTGGGCCCACCGTGCGAATGGAGCCGGAGATTCCGTCATACATCCTGGTACCGGAAGACCCCGTCTTCGCTTCCAAGTTCCGTACCGTCGAAGAACCCCTGCTGTATTCACTGCACTTCTGGTACCGGGGCGAGATTCCCGCCCACCAGAGCGACGTGGTGGACACCGCGTACTCCAGTTACGGGGAAGTGCTGCGCTCGTTCCCGGCACGGCTTCGCCGGCTGATCTGGGAATGCACTTCCGGGCAGAGCGACCGCGATTCCCCAGGCGAATCCGCCGACCCGCCGTTGCCCCGCCTCCATCCCGTCGCCGTCCGGCAGTCGGACCTCGATTCCCTCGACCGCTGCTGCCGGATGCTGCGCACCGCGCACCGGGAGGGCCCCACGAACCCGCTCGGCGAGATCCTCGACGAACTGGGTGAGGGGATCGACCTCGCGGACACCTTCTCCCGCGTGCTCCAGGTCCTGAGACTCCCGGCCCCCCAAGGGCTGATCGCGCGCTCCTTAGGCAGCCGGACGCCCCACAGGGAGGAGCACGTCCAGTACTGCTCCGAGATGATCCGGGCCCTGAGCGACGGCGACGAGTTCCAGCAGCTCGCCCATCGGGCCCTGTACCGGACCTTCGACTCGGCGACGAATTGAACCGCGTTCCCCGGGCGTTCCACCGGCGGACGGGCACCACCGCGACACCAGGAGGTATCCCGGTCCCGGGAGGGCGAGACTGGGGACATGGGAACCGTGGAGTTCGGCAGGGCGGTGCGCCGGTGGCGCGACAAGGTGTCTCCCGAAACGGTGGGCGTGCCCGCGGGCGGTCACCGGCGTGCGGCGGGGCTGCGCCGCGAGGAACTGGCCCAGCTCGCGGGGATCTCCGTCGACTACGTCACCCGGCTGGAACAGGGCCGCGCCTCCAACCCGTCCGCGCAGGTCGTGGAGGCCATGGCACGGGCGCTGCGGCTGTCGCCGACGGAACGCGGCCATCTCTTCGAGCTCGCCGGGCTGGCACCGCCGGGGCCCGAGACGGTCCCCGCGTACATCACCCCGAGCGTCCACCGGCTGCTGGACCGCATGACCGGCACCCCCGTCGCGGTCTACGACGCCTCCTGGACGCTGCTCCAGTACAACCCGCCCTACGCGGCCCTGATGGGCGACCCCTCCGGATGGCGCGGCAACGAGCGCAACGGCGTCTGGCGGCACTTCCTGGGCGCCGACGAGGGCCGCGTCCTGCGCACGGCACAGGAGAGGGCCGACTTCGAGACCGCCGTCGTCTCCGACCTGAGGGCCGCCGCCGCCCGCTATCCGTCCGACCGGCAGCTACGGCACCTGGTCGGCGAACTGCGGGCGCACAGCGGCAGATTCGCGGAGCTGTGGGACTCCGGCGCGGTCGGCCGCCACGAGGCCGCGCGCAAGACCATCGACCATCCGGCGGTCGGCCCCGTACGGCTGGACTGCGACGTGCTCACCGTGGCCGGCAGCGACCTGCGCATCATGGTCTACACCGCCGAACCCGGCACCGAGGACGCCGAACGCCTCGCCCTGCTCACCGTGCTCGGCACGGGCACCGCGAGCGGACCGCGCTGACCGGGCCCTGCGGCGCGGACAGGGCGGCTGTCACTTCCGCGCCATGGCGCGGAACGTCGCACCCCGGTCGATTCCCCTTGCGAATGGCTACGATCGCCGAGGCAAGAGCAGTCCTGAACGGTGGAATTCATGGAATTGTCCGCGGCCTATCCGGTGTTCCGCGCACCCGACACGAAATCGGCCCTGACCGTGGCCTCCCGTCTCGCGCGCTGCGGATCCGTCCGGGGACATCCGGCGGTGTTCGTGAACGCCGAGCTGGCGAACGTCGCGGACGCGCTGAAGGCCCGCACCCTCTTTCCAGGGGGCTGGTATTCGTTCGGGGATTCCCACGTCCGCATGGGGGACCTGCCCGGCGACGGGGAGGCGGTCGCCCGGCTGCTGCCCGGCGAGGTCGACGTGGAGGAGGTCGTGGACGAAAGTGCTCTTCGGCGCTTTCTCCCGCTCACCGCCCCGGGGGCGTGCGGGCATCTGACCTGGGCGGGTCTGAGCTGGCCGGCCGTTCCGGGACTGGGGCTGGGCCCGCAGTGCGAGCGTGCGGGCGTGCAGTTGTGCATCAACTCCACCGTCGACTACAAACGGGTCCTGGGGAACACCGTGTATGTGCACATGCGCCCCGGTGAGGCCGAGCGGGCACACGACCTCGCCCACCGCGTGGGACAGGCGGTCCTCGGTCCGGCCGAAGGGGGATGGTGACGCGCCGTGCCGGTGGGCGGCCCGACCGGTTCAGTCGAGTCCGGCCGCGATGGTTTCGAGTTGCTCGGCGAAGCCGGCGACCGTGGCCGCTTCCAGGTGGTCGATGACGCGCTTGCGGGCGCTCGCCAGATTCGTGGGGTACGCGGACTGCAGCCGCCGCAGGCCTTCGGCCGTCAGGCTCGCCACGCTCCCCCGGGCGTCGTTGGCGTCGCGCTGCTTCACCACCCAGCCGCGGGTCTGCATCGCGTCGGCCACACGCGAGATCCGGCTGACGGACAGCGCGGTCGCGGCGGCGAGATCGGTCATGCGCATCTCGCGTTCCGCGGCCTCGGACAGGTGCACCAGTACCGCGTACTCGGACATCGTCAGCCCGGTGACCTTCAGCAGGTCGTCGTCCAACGCCTTCGGCAGTGCCACCATGACGCGCATCAGCGCACGCCAGAAGCGGTCCTCGTCCGGGTTCAGGGGCGCATCCGATGTCACCGGAGCAGACTACCCTGCCCTCCCTTCCTCACCCGGCCTTTCGCTGCTTTGCGTGCGCACGCAACACCGTGGTACGTTCCGGCACGGCGGATGCGGACTCGCCCCTCGACTTCGCACGATGGCCACGGGTCCCCGACATTCCCGCCTGCCGCACCTTCGCGGCGGGAAAGACCCGCGGGCGCCTTGCGCGTCCGCTCCCCGCTCCACCCTCCCCACGACCGGAGCCGGCGCTCGGCCGGCCCCTCAACGTCAGCCCCTGGATCCGGCGTTGCGTCATGTGGTGAGCGATCGGTCCACCGCGCGCGACGACCGAATCGACTCCGCCGGAATGGATGCGATGCCTGAGACGAACGACCTGCTCGAGGTCGAGGAGATCGCGTACCGCCTGCTGGTGACGGCCGGCACGGTCTCGGTGGATCAGGTCGCGGCGGAAACCGGCGTCTCCGCCGAAGCGTCGGAGGAGGCACTGACGTCGCTGGTCGCGAAAGGGCTGGCCGACCGCACCTGCCGGCCGGACGCCCGGTTCAGCCCCGCGGCGCAGCCCGTCACGGAGGTCCAGGCGCGGCTGCGGCAGCAGGCGGAGGCCCTGGACCGGGCTCGTGCCACCGTCGAGACACTGTTGACGACCTATCACACCGTCGCCGACCGCACGGCGAGTCAGCCTGTCGAGCGGATCACCGGCGCGGCGGCGATCGCCCACCGTGTCGAACTCCTCCAGGAGGAGGCCCGGCACGAGATGGTCTGGCTGGTCAGGTCCCAGGACTTCCTGACGGGCGGCCACCGCTTCGGCGACCACGTCCGCCACCGCGTGCTGTGCGGCGGCACCGTCGTCCGTGGGGACGCCGAAGGCGATGTCGCACGGCATCTGGCGCGCTTCGAGGGCCTCGCGCGCGTCGTCCCGCACGTACCCGTGGACCTGGCGATCTCGGACCGCGACGCGGGCCTGTGCCTGCTCGCTCCCGAGCCCCCGGGGGACGAGTCCTTGCCGCCGACGGCCGTCGTCGTCCGCGACAGCGGCATTCTCGACGCGCTGAGACTCCTCTTCGAGACCCAGTGGGAGATGTCGCTCCCCTGGCAGGGGCAGGGGGCCTCCGTCGGCGAGGGCGACGCGTCCGATGCCGCCCCCGCGGCCCTGGACGAGGCGGATCTGCGGATACTCACGCTGCTCATAGAGGGCGCCACGGAAAAGGCGGCGGCCCGGCATCTGGGGGTGAGCCTGCGCACGCTGCAACGCCGGATCGGGCGCCTGATGACCCTCACGGGTGCGTCGAGCCGTATGCAGTTGGCATGGCAGGCGGCCCGCAGGGGGTGGCTCCGCTGAAGCGGGTTCACCCCTGCGTACCGCTGTCGGGCGGCAGCCTTCCTGCCCTGTTCAGTGCGGCCTCGGCCTGCGCGGCAAGCGTGGTGACGAGGTCGGCCGCCGACGGCAGGTCGGTGACGAGGTCGACGGCCTCGCCAGCCCAGACCGGCAGGGGCGGGATCGCCCCTCGTGCCACGTCGTCCTGGTATTCCTGACGGGCGCGAGGGTCGCCGGCCAGTTCGGCCTCCCGGCCGCGCCACCGGTCGAGACAGGGGTGGCCGAGGGTACGGGCGGTGTACTTCGCCGTCGGCCAGCTTGCGCCGCGGGCGAGGTCCAGCACACTGCTGCGCTCGAGGTCCTGTCCGCGCCCCTCGACGACGGCCTTGTGGACGGAGGGGTCGGCCAAGGCCTCGGTCGTGGCCAGGAAGCGCGTCCCGATGAGGGCCCCCGCCGCACCCAGGGCCAGGGCCGCGGCGACACCCCGGCCGTCCGCGATCCCGCCGGCCGCCAGGACCGGTACGGGTGCCGCGAGGTCCACCACGAGCGGGACGAACGGCAGCGTGGACCGCCCCCGCCGGGCACCGTGGCCGCCGCTCTCGGTCCCCTGCGCCACGATGACGTCGGCGCCCACGTCCACTGCCCGCCGGGCCTCGTCCGGATCGGTGACCTGGACCATCAGGACCGCGTCCGACCGGCGGATCCGGTCGGCGAACGGGCCGGGGTCGCCGAACGACAACATCACGGCCGCGGGCCGGAATTCAAGAGCCCGCTCCACCGCCCCCGCATCCACCGCCCAGGCCAGGAAGCCGACGCCCCACGGCCGGTCGGTGCCCGCCGCGACGATCGGCAGCTCCCGCTCCAGCCAGTCCCGGTCCCCGAACGCGCCGCCCAGCAGCCCCAGTCCACCCGCCCGGGAGACCGCCGCGGCCGGCGCGCCTCCCGCCGAACCGCCCATCGGTGCCTGCACGATGGGGTGCCGCAGGCCCAGCAACTCCGTCAGCTCCGTCGACAGCGCCATGCGCACATCATCGTCCGCTCATCGGGGCGGCGGCCTCATCACGTCCCGATCCCGTGAGCGGCGCCGCCCGCGACGGCGCGGAGCTTGTCCGGGTTGGCCACATTGTGGATGGCGGTGACGCGGCCTTCGGCGTCGAAGTCGAAGGTGACCGTGGCGATCACGCGGTCCGGCCCGCTGAACAGCATGCCCGGTCCGCCGTTGATCTCGGTGAGCTCGGCCCTCATGTCGGCGGGCTCGACGCCCTGGTAGCTGACGGTGCCCATGGCCGCGAACCACGAGGCGACCGTCCGCGCGCCCACGACCGGTTTCATGGCCTGGCGGACCTTTCCGCCTCCGTCGGTCCACAACGTGACGTCCGGGGACAGCAGTTCCATCAGCGCGTTGACATCACCACCGGTCGCGGCGGCGAAGAACCGCTCGGTCACCGCGCGTTGCCGGGACCGGTCGGCGGTGAAGCGCGGCCGCCGGGCCCGCACATGTCCACGAGCACGGTGCGCGGCCTGCCGCACGGCCGTCTCGGAGCGCTCCAGCGCCTCCGCGATGTCGGCGTGGCTGAAGTCGAAGACCTCCTTCAGCACGAACACCGCGCGTTCGAGCGGGCTCAGGGTCTCCAGTACCACCAGCATCGCCATCGACACCGACTCGGCGTCCACGACGACTTCGGCGGTGTCGCGGCTGGTGAGGATGGGCTCCGGAAGCCACGGGCCGACATAGGTCTCCCGCTTGTGCCGTGTGGAGCGCAGCCTTTCCAGCGCCAGGTTCGACACGATCCGGGTCAGGTACGCCTTCGGGTCGGCCACTTGCGAGCGGTCGGCGGCCGACCACTTGATCCAGGCGTCCTGGACGGCGTCCTCGGCGTCGGCCGCGGTGCCGAGGAAGCGGTAGGCCACGGAGAACAGCAGGCTGCGATGGCGGTGGAACATCTGCTGATCGACGTCCGCGGGCACGTCGTTCACCGTACCTTCGGTATGCGGGTGAAACGTCCGCCACGGGGCCAGAACGCGCCCGAGGCCGGCATCTTCTTCATGCGGCCGAAGGTCGGCCAGGGCGAGGCGGTCACCGTCTCCTTGTACCAGGCGGCCGTACGACCGGTCAGGTGAACGCGTCGCGGGCTGTCGTCGGGCCGGGTGAACTGCACGACCGCGTCGTGCCGTCCCAGGCTCACCGGTGTGTGGTAGTAGCCGAAGCGGAACGGCCTCGGCTGCTTGCCTCGCAGGGCGCGGACGATCGAGACCGCGGCGTGCACCCCGGTCGGCATGCCGCCCTGGCAGGTGCCGTGCATGACGCCGTAGCCCTGGCGGACCGCGGCCGCGTCGCCCACCGCGTACACGCTCGGGTGCGACACCGAGCGCAGCGAGGCGTCGGTGACGACACGGCCGCGTTCGTCGACGGTCAGCCCGGCGGCGGCCGCAAGCGGCGACACGCGGGTACCACTGGCCCAGACGACCGCGTCGGCGGCGACGGACCCACCGCCCGTCAGCCCGACCTCGCCGGGCAGCACTTTCGCCACCTGGACCCCGCTGCGCACCTGGACGCCCAGCCGGTCGAGCGCGGCCCGCAGATACGCCCCGGCTTTCGGGCCGAGGGAGGCACCGGGCTCGGTCCGGCCCAGGAGGACGACCTTGAGCCCGGGGTGCCGCTCGGCGATCTCCGCGGCCGACTCGACGCCGGTCAGCCCGGTCCCGGCGACCACCACTGTGCCGTGGCCGAGCCGCGCCAGCCGGGCGGCCAGTGCCTCGGCGTCCAGCGAGCTGTTCAGGGTGTACGCGTGGTCCGCGACCCCCGGCACCGACGCCGTGTCGGCCACGCTGCCCAGCCCGTAGACGAGCGTGTCGTAGCGCAGGACCGTGGCGTCGTCGATCCGTACCGTCCGCGCGTCCGCGTCCACCGCCGTCACCCAGCCGCGCACGAACCTGGCACCCGTGCCGGCCAGCAGCTCGGGGACGCTCCGCTCGGCGACCGGCTGCCCGGTGGCCGTCATGTGCAGCCGCATGCGCTCGGTGAACCGCTCCTGCGCGTTGACCAGGGTCACCCGCACGTCCGCGTGCCGACCGGTCCTGGCCGCGAGCTGGACGGCCGCGGCCATGCCCGCGTACCCCGCTCCCAGGACCACAACACGGTGGACACCCGCGCTTCCGGCTTCCTGCTGTGCGCTCATCGCTTCGCCTGCCTCTCACTCGGCTTCCTCGGCCCGCTGCTGACGAGCACCAGATGGAGGCAGCCGTCCGCTCCGTGACACGAGGAGAATGTGACACGGGCCACAGTGCCTACCGTCGGCCTCCCGGCCGGGCCGGGCGCCCCGCGGCGTGGTGCAGGGAGCGCCACGCCACCACGGCCCAGGCCGCGACGAGCAGCACGTAGAAGCCGACGGCGCTCCACACGAACACCTCGGAGCCGGTGCGGACGGCGAGGGCGCCGGTACCGGTGACGCACGCGCCCAGGGGGAAGATGACGGACCACCAGGTGGGTGCGAAGGGCAGGCCCGCCCGGACCTCCCGTACGGTCAGCGCCGACGCGAGCACCAGCCACAGCATGGCGAAGCCCCAGACGCCGAGGCCGCCGAACAGCGCGAGGACGGCGGCTCCCCGCGCGTAGGGCGCCGGCAGTGCGCTCGGTGCCGCCGTCGCCAGCGCGCCCAGCGCCGTCACCGACTGTCCCAGCGCCCCCACGCCGATCCACACCGTGGGCACCACCGCTCCGGTCGGGGCCTCGTGGTGGACCAGGCGGCTGTACACCATGGCGAGCACCAGCAGTATCGCCACCAGGCTGAGCCCGACCATCGCGTAGCACGCCAGCAGGAGGGTCAGTCGCGCCTGGCCCGCGGGGGCGTGCGGGACGAGCACCGCCCCTGTCGCGGCCGACACCATCGGCGGCACGATGGGCATGAGCCAGCCCCCGAACGCGGCGTCCGGGGCGTAACGGTGCCGTGTGACCATCAGGTACGGCACGGTGCAGGCCGTCACGAGGCCGAGCGCGGTACCGGCCGACCACAGTACCCAGTCCACGTCCAGCGCCGCCCGCGGCCCGATGATCCGCCGGCCGAGCAGCAGCGTTCCCGCGCCCACGATCAGCAGGGCCATGGGCGGCGCGCCGAAGAACTGCGACAGCGCCGGGTCGGCGGCGTGGTGCCGCAGGGCCCGCTGCCGGACGTATCCGGCGGCGAGTACGACGAGCAGCAGGGCTGCCCCCAGCCAGACCGCCGTCGCGGCGTCCCGCAGCCCGGGGAAACCGCGCGGCAGGGTGGCCGCCGCGTTGGCGACGATCCCGGTGCCCATGACGGCGGCGAACCAGCCGGGGACGAGCGCCAGGGGCCCTCCTCCGGTCCTGGGCCGCCGGGCACGGGCGTGCACAGGGCGTCTCGGGCCGGCTCCGTCCGTGGTCGGAATGGCTCGGTCGCTGCTGGGATGGGGCGGCACGGCGCAGTACGCCTCTTTCCTCGTCGTGGGACACCGTCGGTGGTCGGCCGGCGGCGTGGGCCCATGCGGCAGCGGCCCGCGGGTCGGAGCCGAGTCGTCGGCCCGTCGGCTCGCCGGCCTTAGGAGGTTATGGCGGTGTCCCGTGCACGGTGCACAACAGCGTGTGCCACGACAGCCTCAGTTCAGGACACGGCGGGGTGCCCCACGGCGGGCCCTCACGGGCGCGGGCAGCGGTCTGCCTCCTCCGGCGGCGCCCCGGGCGATGTCCTGATGTGCCGCCGTTGTGGCACGTCCGGCTCTCCCTTCCCGCACCGCGCCGCCGTACGGTCGATTGCGCGACACGGCGGATGGGTTCGCCTCAACGACGAGCAGCGGAACCGAGGACCTCGGACGCCATGGGGAACGGCCGAGGAGACCGGCCGCGTCCACCATCGAACGCTCCGAGTGAGGAAAGAAGGCGACCACCCAATGGTGTCGCAGTCACACGCCGGGGAGCCGGCGCTCCGCGGGCTGGAATTCGGGCTCAACGAATGGCTCGTGGACGAGCAGTACAAGCGCTACCTGGAGGACCCGGCCTCGGTCGACCGGACGTGGCGGGACTTCTTCTCCGTTCCGGCCGCCGCGATCGGCCGGCAGGAGCGCCATGCGGCGACGACCACCGTGCCGGACAGCGCGGGCGACGCGGCGCTCAAGGCGGTCCGTGTCGCGGCGCTGATCGACGCGTACCGGGTGCGCGGTCACCTGGTGGCCGACACCGACCCGCTCTCGGCCGAGCCCACGGACGTCCATCCGGAGCTGGACATCGCGGCGTTCGGGCTCGGGCACGAGGACCTGGAGAGGGAGTTCGTCGTCGACGGCTTCGCCGGCCGGGACTCGATGACTCTTCGTCAAGTGCTGGACGTCCTGCGGGAGTCGTACTGCCGCTCCGTCGGCGCCGAGTACATGCACATCGAGGCCGCGGAGGAGCGCCGCTGGATCCAGCGGCGGGCCGAGTCGCCGCAGCCGGTGCCGGACCGCGCCGAACAGCTGCAGATCCTCTACCGGTTGGGGGCCGCGGAGGCCTTCGAGACGTTCCTGCAGACCAAGTACGTGGGCCAGAAGCGGTACTCGCTGGAGGGCGGCGAGTCGGCGATCGTGCTCCTCGACGCCCTGCTGCACCGCTCCATCGAGCACGGCGTGGGGGAAGCCGTCATCGGCATGGCGCACCGGGGCCGGCTCAACGTCCTCGCCAACATCGTCGGCAAGTCCTACGGGGAGATCTTCCACGAGTTCGAGGACGCGGTGGACATCCGGTCGGTCCAGGGCTCCGGCGACGTGAAGTACCACCTCGGCGCGGAGGGCACCTACCGCGCCCTGGACGGCGGCGCGATCGCCGTGTCCGTCGTGGCCAACCCCTCGCACCTGGAGATCGTGGCGCCGGTCGCGCAGGGCGTCGTGCGCGCCCGGCAGGAGCTGGCCGCGCACGCCGGCGAAGGCCTGTCCGTGCTGCCGGTCGTCGTCCACGGCGACGCGGCGTTCGCCGGGCAGGGCGTGGTCTCCGAGACGCTCAACATGTCGCAGCTGCCCGGGTACCGCACCGGCGGGACCGTTCACGTCGTCATCAACAACCAGGTCGGCTTCACGACCTCGCCCGCCGGCGGCCGCTCCGGCACCTATGCCACCGATGTCGCCAGGTCGGTCGAGGCCCCGGTCCTGCACGTGAACGGCGACGACCCCGAGGCCGTCGTCCGGGTCGCGCGCCTGGCCTTCGACTACCGCCGGACCTTCCACAAGGACGTCGTCGTCGACCTGGTCTGCTATCGGCGCAACGGGCACAGCGAGGTCGACGACCCCTCCATCACGCTGCCGGGGATGTACGACCGCATCGACGCCAGGCCCTCGGTGCGCAGGCTCTACGCCGAGGCGCTGCTCCGTCGCGGGGACGTCGGGGAACGGCAGGTGGAGGGCGCGCTGGGGGACTACCGGGCGCGCCTGGAGCAGGCGTTCACCGAGACCCACGCGGCGGCGCCGCCCGCCGGCCCCACGGCTGTCGCGGAGGCGACCGCCCCGCGGCCGGACACGGCCATCACGGAGGCCGCGGCCCGGCGGGTCATCGCGTCCCAGACCGGCCTGCCGGAGGGCTTCACCGTGCACCCGCGCGTCCTGCCGCAGCTCCGGCGGCGCGCCGCGACGCTGGACGCGGGAACGGTCGACTGGGCCACGGCGGAGACCCTCGCCCTCGGCTCCCTGCTGCTGGACGGGATTCCGGTACGGCTCTCCGGACAGGATTCCCGGCGCGGGACCTTCGGCCAGCGCCACGCCGTGCTCACCGACCGGCGCACCGGCGCGGAGCACACGCCGTTGAACTCGCTCGGCGCGCCGGCGTCCTTCACGCCCTACGACTCCATGCTGTCCGAACTGGCGGCGCTGGCCTTCGAGTACGGCTACTCGGTGGCCCGGCCCGAAACCCTGGTGCTGTGGGAGGCCCAGTTCGGCGACTTCGCCAACGGCGCCCAGACGGTCGTCGACGAGTACATCGCGTCGTCGGAGGAGAAGTGGGGGCAGCGCTCCGGAGTGACGCTGCTGCTGCCGCACGGCCTGGAGGGGCAGGGGCCGGACCACTCCTCGGCCAGGATCGAGCGTTTCCTGCAGCTGTGCGCACGGGGGAACATGACCGTCGCCATGCCCTCGCTGCCGGGCAACTACTTCCATCTGCTGCGGCAGCAGGCGCTCGATGGGCACAAGAGGCCGCTGGTGGTCTTCACCCCCAAGTCGATGCTGCGGCTGAAGGCGGCCACCTCCGCGCTGTCGGAGTTCACGACGGGCGCGTTCCGCGCGGTCGTACCGGACGGAACGGCGGAACCCGCAGGGATCAGCCGCGTGCTGGTGTGCTCGGGCAAGGTCTTCTACGACCTGGACGCCCACCGGCAGGACGCCGGCCTGTCGGACACCGCCATCGTCCGCCTGGAGCGGCTCTACCCGTTCCCGGAGGAGGAGCTCGGGGCCGAACTCGGGCGCTTCCCGGCCGGTGCGGAGGTGCGGTGGGTGCAGGAGGAACCGGAGAACCAGGGGGCGTGGTCGTTCGTGGCACCGCGCCTGGAGCGCATGACAGGTCGTCAGGTCAGCTGTGTCAGCAGGCCTGAGGCACCGGCCCCCGCCGTGGGCTCCGCGCGACGCCACGCCGCCGAGCAGAAGACCCTGATCGAAGCGGCCTTCGCCTGACCGGCCCCCTGTCACGGGCACCCCTCGGACCGCTGTCCGAGGGGTGCCCGTCCGCCGTGCCGGGTGACCGGCGCCCATAGGTGGCGGACACCCGCACGCGAGACGACGGCCTGAGCGAACAGCCTCCGGCCGCGCCCGGATTGGGTGACAAGCCATCAGGCCCGATGCGTCATTGGGTCGAAGGCCCCGGCCCCCGCCGTGAGGCCCGCCCGACGCCACGCCGCCGAGCAGAAGGCCCTGATCGAAGCAGCCTTCGCCTGACCGACCCCCTTGCCACGGGCACGCCCGGCCGCGTCCGGGGGTGCCGGCCGCCGCCGCTGTTGGCGCCGACCAGTCCGAGCTGGCGCCGCAAACGCCACGGGCCGACCGCGAACGCCGGGCCCGCCCCAACCAACGTGCCGGGCGGCCGGCGCACACGGCATCAGGGGGCGCCATACGGGCGAACGGCCGCCCGGCCGAACAGAGATGGTGGACGCCCGCGCGCGACACGACGGCCTGGGCGAACAGCCGCCGGCCTCGCCGATAGTGGGTGATGGACCGTCAGACTCGCCGAGTCAGCAGGCCGGAGGCACCGGCATTGCATTGGGCTCCGCCCGGCGCCATGCCGCGAGCAGCGAGCCCCGGTCGAATCGGCCCTCGCCTGACCGTCCCCCTCCCACGGGCACCCCGGACCCCCGACCGGGGGGTGCCCGTCCGCCGTGCCGGGCGACCGGCGTACACGGCATCAGGGGCGGCCTCCACGAGACCGCCCCTGATACGGGCGTACGACCGCCCCGCCGGTCAGAGGTGGTGGACGGCCGCGCGCGAGACGACGGCCTGGGCGAACAGCCGCCGGTAGAAGGGGCCCAGACCGTCGGGGACCGCGAGGGACCGGAAGGCCTCCCCGATGGACAGCAGCCTGCGGTGGGCCGTCCCGCAGCACGGATTCCACGGGGCGAGTCGCACCTCCGCCCGCCACATCGACCGGATCAGCACCAGCCCCTGCCGCGGACCCCGGACGCAGACGCTCCGGCCGAACCCGAGCAGCCTGCTCTCCATCACCGTGGCGCAGGCCTCCTCACGGACCTTCCGGCGCACCGTGTGGCGGCACTCCTCGTGCGGTGCGGCGCAGCCGCTGGGCAGGCGCCACTGCTGCCCGTCCTCACTGACCAGCAGGACCCGGTCGCCGACGACGCACACCACTTCGGCGCCGTACGGCGTGCCCGGCGGGGGTTCGGGGGGCGGGCAGTACGCGACGTCCCATTTCTCGCAGTCGACGGGGGTGGTGAAGTCGGCGCCGTTGTCGGGGATGTGGTCCATGATTCCCTTCCAGCAGTCAGGTGGGCGGTGCGGGGCCGCTCAGGCCACGCGTTGCCGGGTCTCCTGAGGCACCGCCGCCCCCTCGGCCGCCGTGCGGCGGATACCGAGGAGGCCCAGTACCGCGCCGAAGGCCGTCAGGCAGGCGGCGACGGCGAAACTGAGGGCGTAGCCGCGCACCGTGGCGGTCGCCGGGTCGAGGCCCGCGTGCCGCAGGGCGGCGGCGTGGCTGGTGCCCACCGAGACCAGGGCGGCCAGGCCGAGGGCGCTGCCGATCTGCATGGACGCGTTGTTCATGCTGGTGGCGATGCCCGCGTCCTCACCCGTGGCACCGTCCACCCCGGCGACGGTGGACCCGACCAGGACCAGGCCGCCACCAAGGGGTACGAGGACCATTCCCGGCAGTACGTCGGACAGGTAGGTGCCGTGCGCGCTCAGTCCGGCGAGGAGGAGGTACCCGGCCGTGGAGATCGCGAGTCCTCCCCCGTTGAGGACCCGCAGCCCGTAACGGCGGAGCAGGCGCGGTGCGAGCACCGTCGCGCTGAACAGGATGACCAACCCGAAGGGGACGAAGGCGAATCCGGTCGCCAGCGGGGAGAAGCGCAGCGTGTGCTGCACGTACAGGCTCAGCGAGAAGAAGAACGTGGCGAAGCCGACGTAGTAGCAGATGCGGACCACGTTGGCGATGCTCCGGTTGCGCGAGCGCAGGAACGCCAGGGGTACCAGCGGCGCGGCTGCCCGGGCCTCGACCAGGACGAACCCGGTCAGGAGGAGCACGCCGACCCCCACGGCACCGAGGACGGCAGGCGAGAGCCAGGCGTGGCCAGCCTTCTCCAGCAGGCCAAACACCACGAGGAGCAGCCCGAGGGTGACCAGCAACGCGCCGGCGACGTCGGGCCGGCCGCGCCGCGCCGCGGCCCGGCTCTCGGAGACGAGCCGGGGCGTGACGAGGTACGCGAAGGCGGCGACGGGAAGGTTGATGAAGAAGATCCACCGCCACGAGGCGATGTCGGTCAGGATGCCCGACAGCACGACACCCAGCGCCACGCCGACTCCGGCCAGGCCGCTCCAGATGGCCATGGCCCGTGCCCGTTCCTGCCGCTCGCTGAACATCAGCGTCACCAGGGACAGGGCCGCCGGGCTCACGAGCGCCGCACCGATGCCCTGCACGAAGCGGGCGGCGATCAGCACACCCGCCTGCTGGGCCAGTCCGGCGGCCGCCGACGAGAGCGCGAAGACGGCCAGGCCGACGAGGAACAGCCGCCTGCGGCCGAGCAGATCGCCCAGGCGGCCACCGAGCATCAGCAGTCCGCCGTAGGTGACGGTGTAGCCGTTGACGACCCAGGCCAGGCCGCTGGTCGTGAGGCCGAGCTCCCGCTGGATCGGCGGGAGCGCGACGTTGACCACGGTCACGTCGAGCAGCAGCATCACCTGCACCAGGCAGATGACGGCGAGCGCGCGCCACCTGCGCGGATCGGGTTCGGGAGTCGGACTGCTCGCCATCATCGTCGATCGCCTTCTGCTCGGCCGGGGCTCGGTCCCGGTCCTCGGGTGTGCTTCCTCCTTTCTTCAACCCCGCGGGGATCGCGAGCGCTGGCCGCAGATCAGGACAGCAGGGGGGCACATCCGGCTCGCCGGCCCGCGCCGTCGTGAAGTGCCGTCGTGATGTGCCGTCGTACGGGCATGCGTCAGTGGCCCCGGTCACGCGTCGCGGCGTGCGAGGCGGCGTGTGCGGCAGTGTGTGCCCGGCCTCAGCCGGTCACGGGGCCCGGGCCCTCGCCGGTCGTCCGGAAGCGGGCGCGGTACGCGCCGGGCGTCACCCCAAGGTGCCGGGCGAACGCTCTGCGGAGCGACTCGGGCGAGCCGAAGCCCGTGCGGCGCGCGACGACCGCCATGGAGTCGTCGCTGCGTTCCAGCAGCCCCTGGGCGGCTTCCAGCCTGATCTGTTCCACGTAGCGGGCCGGGGTGGTTCCCACCTCTTCGTAGAAGAGCCGGGTCACGTGGCGGACGCTGACTCCCGCCCTGCGGGCCATGGCGGCCAGCGTGTGGTTGCCCCCGGGTTCCTGGGCGACCGCGTCCAGGACTCGGCGGAGCGTGTCCTGTTGGGTGTGCGGGGCCTGGCACCGGGCGCTGAACTGGGACTGGCCGCCCGGTCGCTGCATGAAGACGACCATGTCCTTGGCGGTCGCCCGGGCGACGTCCGCGCCGTGGTACTCCTCGACGACGGCCAGGGCCAGGTCGATCCCGGCCGTGACACCCGCCGAGGTCATCACGTGCCCGTCCCGGACGAAGATGGCGTCGGGGACGACCTCCACGGACGGGAAACGCAGGGCCAGTTGCTGCGAGTAGCGCCAGTGGGTCGCGGCGCGGCGGCCGTCGAGGAGGCCGGCCGCGGCGAGCAGGAACGCCCCCGTGCACACCGACGCCGTGCACCGGCTGTTCTCGTTCAGGCGCCGGACGACGTCCAGGAAACCGTCGTCCTTGACCAGCTTCTCCCACTCGGGACCGCCCGGCACCACCAGGACATCGCTGGGCTCCCCCCGCAGGTCGTCGACCGACAGGTCGGCGCCGACGCGGGTCCCGGAGGCGGTGACCACGTCCGCCCCGTCCTCGGAGACCATCCGCACCTTGTAGCGCCCGCCGAACTCGTTCGCGGTCGTGAAGACCTCGACGGGGCCGGTCACATCGAGCAGCCGCACGCCCGGGAAGACGAACACGGTCACGGTGAGCGGGTCCGCTCCAGGGCGCTTGTGGTTCATCCGATGCCTCCGGGCCGTGCGCGGTGTGGACACCGGGTCCGGCAAGCCCGTGCACACCGGGAAAGTGCTGTGGGACCCGCCCGCGGGCCGCCGGTCCGGGCCGCGCGTGCCGGCTCCCTGTCGGGTGCCGGCCGCGCCGGCGGGAGGCCGTGCCGCGGACGTCACCGGTCCCGGAGCACCGGTCGGCGAGAGCTCCGGGGCAGATCAGGAAGCGGATCACGGTCGGTGCCGGACCGCCGTTTCCCGGTTTTCCCACCGCGAGTCTACGCCTGCGCGCGCCGCCCCGACCCGGGGCCCGGCCGTCCCTGCCGATCCGGTGGACACGTTCCGTTCAGATGGTGAGTACGGTGCGCCACCCGCGCGGCACCCTCCGGCGCGGCGCCGGGTGCCCGGCAGGCACACGGTCACGGTGCGCCCGGCGCGACAGCGCGTCACCCAGGGCCGGTCCGGGGACGATGCGTGTCCCCGGGCCGGCCGCGGGCGGTCAGGCGCCGAAGATCTGGAGCGCCGAGCACTGGCCGGCCGGCCAGCCGGTGTTCGCGGTGAAGTTCAGCCGCACATGGCGCGCGGTGACCGTGGCGGGCAGGGTGAGGGTCACGGCGTTGCCCGTCGCCGGGTCGAAGGTGCAGTTGGCCGACGGCAGCAGGGTGGTGAAGGCGCCGCCGTCGGTGCTGCCCAGCACCGACAGGGTCTGGGTGCGCGTGCCCCAGGCGGTGGAGGGCGGCAGGTGCAGGACCAGCCGGCGGATCGCGGTGGCGGCCTGGAGGTCCACTTGGAGCCATTGCGGGAAGGCGTTGTTCGCGCTCTCCCAGTAGGTGGTGAGGTCGCCGTCGGTGGCGTTGCCCGATCCGTACACCTGGGTGTGGCTGCTCTCCGACGTGGGCTTGCGCAACGCCAGGTCGGTGGTGCCGGAGCCGGTGTCGGTGGTGACGGAGACCTGGTTCGAGGGCTGGGAGACGTTGCCGGCCGCGTCGGCCGCCAGCACGTCGAAGGTGTAGGCGGTGGACGGGCTCAGGCCGGTGACGGTGAAGGAGGTCCCGGTGGCGGTGCCGACCTGGGTCCGCGTGGATCCGCTGACCCGGGTGATCCGGTAGCCGGTGACGCCGACGTTGTCGCCGGCGGCACTCCAGGCCAGCGCGACGGTGGTGTCGCTGTGTCCGGTGACCCGCAGCGCCCCCGGCGCCGAGGGCGGGGTCGTGTCGCCGCCGGCCACCGGCGGGGTGGGCCGGACGGGGGTCAGGGCGATCTGGCCTTTGAGCATCCGGCCGCCGTCGCCGGTCAGCCGGAGGTAGTAGTCGGAGGAGCAGAAGGTGCCGTCCTCGTCAAGGGCGAGGAATCCGGAGCCGGTGGGCACCGAGGCCTGGGTCTCGGCGGTCTTGGCGATCTGGTTGCCCTCGTTGTACTCGTCGAACATCGAGATGTAGATGCCCTGCACGCCGGCCCGGCACATGTTGTAGAACTGCCGCCACATGAAGTCGCCGTGCGCCCGCTGCCGTCCCGAGACGTCGCCGGGCAGCACGCACGGCTGGTAGTCGATGCCGTGCGCGAGGCAGTCCGCCTCGTCGCCGAGGGTGTAAGTGGTGTAGGCGTTGTCGGACTCGGCGGCGTTGCCGATGGCACCGACCATCCACGGCGAGATCATGTGGAAGGCGTGGTAGACGTCCGAGTAGCCGGTCCTGGTGCCCGCGCCGCCCGTCCGCCACTCGCGCGGTACTCCGCCGATGACGTAACAGCCCTGCGCCTTGAACCAGTTGATCACGTCGAGGCAGGCGGCCGGCGGGAACGGGTGGTTGTCGTCGTTGAAGCCGAAGCCCCAGACGCACACCACCGGCTTGCCGTTCTGGCGGGCGTAGGCCGGTGAGGCCGTGTGCGCCGCCATCTTGGCGGTCCAGTCCGTCTTGATCTCGGACTGCATGTTCCACCAGTTGGAGACGTCGTACATGACGTAGAACTTCACGCCGTGCGACTCGGCGGCGCCGCGGACCCTGGCCGCCATCTGGTCGCGGGTGGCGCCCTCGCCGCCGTTGGGGTTGAAGCGCTGGAGCGCCGCGGTGTCGATGGCGTTCTGCTGCATCCAGGAGAAGTGCAGGTCCACGGTCTGCTGGTCGTACGAGGAGAACAGCGTGGCCGGCTGACCGTTGCCCAGGTTCCCGAACGCGGTCGGGTAGGTGTGGGTGTACTCGCGCATGTCGGGCCAGCACGTGATGGCCTTGTTGGTCGTGGACGGCGGCCGGCCCCAGTCCTGGCTCCAGTGCCACCAGCCGTTGATCGGGGCGCTGTCGCCGCCGCAGGCGAACCAGCCCTGGTAGCCGACCGTGATCTTGCCGACCACGTCGCCCGGCGGACTGCCGGCCGCCCCGGCCGGCGGGGCCAGTGCCGTCTGCGCGGCCCCGGTCCCGCCCGCGGCGGTGGCCGCGATCGCGGCCTGCAGGAAGACCCTGCGCGTGACACCCATCTGGACTCCTCCGATCGGCTGTCAACTCCCGTTGCCCGACAGGGCCGTGAGACCGCACGCGGACGGGAGGCCTGGCGCCGGGGAGCGTAACGACGCGATGAGGCATCCGCAATACATGGCTCAGCGAGCGAAATAATCGGCTGGAAACACGCAAGAACGTCACGCCGCCGCTCCGGGAGCCACAGGAGGTCAGCCCCTCACGTGAGTGGACGACAACGGCAGAGCCGACCGCGTTGCCGTCAGGTCGACGGGTCGAGAAGCGGGATCCGCTCGTACGGCGCGTCCATGTGCGTGAGTTCGGCCGTCTCCGCCGCCTGATGCCCGCGCAGCAACCGCGCGATCACCCGCACGCCGCGCGGCAGGTCGTCCCGGATCAGGAGGTCCAACTGGTCGGAGTGCCGCACATGGCCACCGTCCGCGCCCTGCACGGAGGTACTGCCGGTCACTTCGGCCCATCCCAGGCCGGACGTGTGCAGTTCGGCGGAGAGTTCCCCGGCGATCGCCTGCGCGAACCGCACCGGACGGCCGGCGGCGGGCAGGATCAGGGACAACCGCCACGAGCGGCTGCCGGCGAGAGGGCTCGTTCCGCACCACGCCGCGACAACCGTGCCCCGCTCGGTCCCCGCCAAGGTCTCCACGGCCCATGCCGCTTCGGCCACCGCGACGGGCTCGGCCAGCGCGCGGAGCAGGACGGGGTGGCCGAAACCCGCCCGGGACAAGGCCGTCGCAAGGGCGCCGACATGCCGGTGTCCTTCCGGCCCCGTGCAGCGCCCGAGGGCGTCCAGCACCGCGGGGGTGCGCACGGCCGGGTCCGTGCGTACCGCGTCCAGCAGTTCCGTCGCCCGCGCGAGCAGCCCGGACCATGCGGCGAAGGGGAACTCGTCCGACGCGGGCTCCCGCAGGGAGTACAGCATCGCCCCGTCGCGGTCGTGCTGCGTCACCGTCCGGCAGCCGTCGGGCCCGTCGGCCCACTCGATCCGCGTGCCGCGCAGGTCCCGCAGGTCGAACCAGTCCCGTGTCTCCTCCCGCACACCCGCCCTGGAGGCCGCGTCGCTGTCCTCCGCGGGCTGCGCCGCGCTGAAAGCCGCGTCCACCAGCGGCGTGATGGTGTCAAGATCCTCGCCCCCGGACAGGAAGGCGAAGCGCAGCAGCAGTGCGAGCATCGGGCCCGGGTACCGCGACGCCGGGTCGCGCAGAGCCACCGCGCGGCACAGCAGGTCGAGTTCGGACCAGGGCATGACGTGCGGGTGGAAGTGCGCGGTGTCGTCCCAGCCCACGGTCCTGGCCTCCGCGGAATCCGGGGCAAGGACCGCCAGGTCGACGTATTCGATCCCGGGCTCGAACTCGAGCCTGAGTCCGAGACCCCGATCCAGCGGGAACTCCGCCCGCAGGATCTCGTCCTCCTCCGGCTCCTCGTCCTCCCGGGCCTCCGCGTAGGCCTCCGTCGCCTGGCTGTCGAAGAGGTACAGCGGCCAGAAGCCGGGCTCCGCCGAACGCGCAGTCAGATCGTTGTCTCGGGACACGCGGACACGCTATCGCCCTGGTCCGACACACCCTTCTCCCCACCCCCGGGCTGCGACGACGCGGTGACGGTCCCCACCCGCGTCAGCACCGGACGGCGTCGCCAGGCCCCGCGCACGCGGAAGCAGCCGGGTGCTCACGGGGCCGGCGAGGTTCAAGGCGAAGGTGGTGACCGGCGCATTCTCCCAGACCGGCGACACGTGGCTTCCGGCACGGCGCGACCTCACCCTAGAGTCCCCGCATGGACTGGCTGGCCCCCGTGAACACGCTGCTCGGCGCGGCGATCGGTGTCGGCGCCACGCTCATCGCCGACCGGCTCCGCTGGCGGCGCGACCGCGCGGCGGTCCACCAGGACACGCGCCGGCAGGCGTACGCGGCCTTCATGGGCGGGTTGGCGGAGGCGTACGCGCAACTGTGGGAGATCGCACACGCCGCACGGTCGGCGGACGAGGCCCGGGCGGCGGCCCACCAGGTGTTCGCGTCCAGCACGTTGTACCCGCTGCGCTACGAACTCGCGCTCATCGCCCCCTGGGACGTGATGGACCCGGTCAATCAGGCCTTCTGGAAGGTCCGTTCCCTCCGTGACCTCGTGGGAGGAGGCGCCGGGACGGAGGACCCGCAGTTCGGCCGGCACGTCCGCGACTACCTCGCGGCGGCCGAGGAGGCGCAGGAAGCCATGCGCCGGGACCTCGGCACCTCCTGGCCCCGGCGCGATCCGGGCCCGGACGCCTCCGGACACGACGCCTGAAGGGCCGGCTGCCGGTTCGTGTCAGTGCCCCAAGGTGTCCTTGGTCTTCTCCTTCGCGCTGCGCATCCTGCCTCGTGCCTCCAGGGCCGCGCCCTTCGACGCGAGGGTGTTCTTGTGCATCGCGTGCGCCCCCTTCCGCACGATCCTTCCGACGACCTGCTCGGCCTGGGCCTTGACTTTCTCTCCCGTGCTCATCCCGGCACCTCCGCGGACTCTCACTGGGCCGCTGCCCGTGAGGCGGGCGGCAAAACCCGCCACCGGCCGACGGCCCCGCACGCCGCGGTGCGACACTCCGCGGGCCAGGCGGTCCTGAAGGGTCGGCCGGCAGACGGAGACCCGTTGAGACTCGTCCCGTTGGCGACTGCCGCGACAGTCGTCACGCTGCTTGCCTCCTGCACCACGCAGGCACAGGTGCCACACCGTTCCGCAGTGTCGCGCAGCCACTCCCCGGCCCCGGCGAGCGCCCCCAGGTGTGCTGCCGACGCGTACACGTGGTCAAAGATCACGTACCGGGGGTCCTGGCAGGTGTGTCGGAGGCGCAGGATGCCGAACGCGCGTCCACGTCCGCGCCGGTCCACCTCGTTCCGCCCTCCCCCGCCCGCCCCGACCGGCCCGCCGGCGCCTTCGGACCCGTCGAAGTGCTGCCCGCCGTGGCCTGCATCGGAGTCTTCCGCTCGACGGTGGTCGATCCGGGACTCGACCCGGTGCTGCACCGCTCCGTGCTCACCGTCGCCTGGTTCCAGCCGCTGTCGGTCGTCCCCGCCGGCGAGGACGCCGATCCGGCGCTGCGCGAGGTCCGCTGGGAGGAACTGGCGCGGGACTACGAGCTCTGACTCCCCCCTCCGGCGGGAACCGCCGGGAACCGCCGGGAACCGCCGGACCCTGGTGCACGTCGAAGGGCCATGCGAAGAAGGTACTTGGTGCAGGTCGCGGCCGTGCTGCCGCTCATAACCGTGGCGGGCTGCGGACAGTTGGGCGCGGCCGAGCGGCCCTGCACCGCGATGGGTGCGCTGTCCGGAGTCTCAGTCCTGCTCGACACGAACCCCGCCCTGCGGTACCGGCTCTGCGCGGGCGCGTCCTGCGTCACCGGCAAGCCAGGGGACAGCGACCTCATGGTGCGGCTTCCCGACTCCGTGGGCGCCAGAAGCGTGACGGTACGGCTCACCGGAAGCCCCGGCGGTGCGTCCGCCGGCTCGACGCCCACCGTGGACGAGCGCACCGAGGTCACGTTGAAGAGGTACCAGCCGAACGGGCCGCAGTGCCCGCCCACCGTGTATCACGTGGGCCTTCGGTACGAGCCGGGACAAGGACTGGTCCCGGTCGGATAGACGGCCGGCACCGCCCGCCGCGGCGTGGACGCGCGCGGCGGGCGGAACCGTCCCGTGTCGTACGGCGGTTCAGGACTCGAGGGCGGCCTGCGGTGCGGGGGCCGGCGCGGCGTCCGCCCCGGCGGAGGCGCTGCGGGCGGCCGGGATGGCGACGGCGATGAGGGCGGAGACGAGGGCGATGCCGCAGCCGGTCACCAGACCGGTGCGGAAGCCGTTCTCGGAGGTGAAGGTGAAGCCGCCGGCGGTCGTCGTCAGCTGGGAGAGGACCACGCCGATCACGGCGGCGCCCACCGAGGTGCCCAGCGAGCGCATCAGGGCGTTGAAGCCGTTGGCGGCCGCGGTCTCGGTGATCGGGACCGAGCTCATGATCAGGGCGGGCATCGATCCGTAGGCCAGGCCCACGCCGCTGTTGATGACCATGATGGCGAGCATGAGCCCCCACGCGGTGCCCGTCAGCACCAGGGACAGCCCGTAGCCGGCGGCGAGTACCAACGCGCCGCTGATCAGCGTGAACTTGGGACCGCGGGCATTGGTCAGCTTCCCGCCGAGCGGCGAGACGATCATCATCATGATGCCGCCGGGCAGCAGCCAAAGACCGGCCGCGAGCATCGACTGGCCGAGACCGTAGCCGGTCGCCTTGGGGAACTGCAGCAGCTGCGGGATGACCAGCATGCCGGCGTACATGCCGAAGCCGACGAAGACCGAGGCGACGTTGGTCAGCAGCACGCGCGGGCGGGCCGTGGTCCGCAGATCGACCAGCGGGTCGCGGGTGCGCAGCTCCCACCAGCCCCATCCGAGCAGCACGACGACGGCGGCGGCGAGCAGGCCGAGGGTGGTGGCCGAGCCCCAGCCCCAGTCGGCGCCCTTGGAGACCGACAGCAGCAGGCAGACCAGGCCCACGCCGAGGCCGATGGCACCGGGGAGGTCGAAGCGCTGTCCCTTGGCGCCCGCGGGGACGTCGGGGATGAAGAAGAAGATCAGTACCGCGACGACGGCGGCCAGCCCTGCGGAGCCCCAGAAAAGCACGCGCCAGTCGGCGTACTGGGCGATCGCGGCGGCGATCGGCAGGCCGAGGCCACCGCCGATGCCCATGGAGGCGCTGACCAGGGCGATGGACGAGCTGAGCTTCTCCGCGGGGACGACGTCCCGGAGCAGGGCGATGCCCAGCGGCACCATGCCCATGCCCATGCCTTGCAGTCCGCGCCCGACGATCATCGGGACGACGGAGGAGGAGAGCGCGCACACCACCGAGCCCGCCACCAGCGGCACCGAGCACACCAGCAGCATGCGCCGCTTGCCGACCAGGTCGCCGAGGCGCCCGAAAACCGGGACGCACACGGCCGCCACGAGCAGAGTGGCCGTGATCACCCAGGCGGCGTTCGAGCCCGAGGTGTGCAGGATCTGCGGCAGCTCGGCAAGGAGTGGGGTGACCAGGGTCTGCATGATCGCGGCCGTGATACCGGCCAGTGCCAGCGTGGCGACCACGCCGCCCGCGCGGGCTGTGGGTTGTGGGGCATTCATGACGGCACTCCTCGCACGACGTTCGAACCCTCTCGGCATGCATCGTACATAGGAAGTGCATCGCGCACATGATGTGGCTGGTGCATGCGCTGTGAGATGATGGATGCGGGCCCCGAACCAGCACACCGGCGGCCCGGCGAACGGCAGGAGGCTGAAGCACATGGGCAGGCCCACCCACGAGGTCGAGTACGAGCAGATGCTGCTCAGCCGGCACGAACTCCTGCGCCACAGGGACAGCTCCCTGGAGCGCAGCGCCTACATCCTGCTCAGCCGCATCCGCGTCCAGGGGCCCATGTCGATCGGCGAGCTGAGCGACGCCTTCGCGCTCGACGCGTCCACCCTCAACCGGCAGACGGCCGCCGCGATGCGCGCGGGCCTCGTGGAGCGCATCCCCGACCCCGAGGGCGGGATGGCCCGGAAGTTCCGCATCACCGACAAGGGCGCCCGGATGCTGGACGAGGAGCGCGACAGCATCATCGGCGGTCTGGGCAAGGTCATGGCCGACTGGCCGGACGAGGACATCGCCGCCTTCGCCTCCTACCTGAGGCGCTTCAACAGTGACATCGAGCGCCTCGACGGACGGCCCTGGCCGCGCCCGTGAGCGGGGCCGCGGCACCGCGGACCTGAGCACCTGAGGACCTGAGGCCCACCGGAGGATCCCTGCGGACCCCGCACGGCGACGATTGCCAATCGGAGGACCCTCCGTTACGTTGGGGAAGGCAAACCGGAGCCCCCTCCGGTTCAGGGTGCGCGCCCTCGGGCGTCCGGCACCCCCGTTGACGACCCCCGCAGGAGTGCCGACATGGCCACACCCCAAGTGCCGCTCGCCGACCTTCCGTTCGACGCCGCCTCCACCGCCGAGGAGGTCGTCAAGGGCATCGACCTGACCGACAGGACCGCCGTCGTCACCGGCGGCCACTCCGGCATCGGGCTGGAGACCACGCGCGTCCTCTCCCTGGCCGGCGCCGAGGTCGTCGTACCGGTCCGCTCGCCCGAAAGGGCCGCCGCGGCACTGCGGGGAATCCCCCGGGTGCGGATCGAGCCGCTGGATCTCGTCGACCCCGCCTCCGTCGACGCCTTCGCCGAGGCCTTCCTCCGGCTCGGACGGCCGTTGCACATCCTGGTCAACAGCGCCGGGATCATGGGCGTACCGCTGTCGCGCGACGCCCGCGGCCACGAACTGCACTTCGCCACCAACCACTTGGGCCACTACCGGCTCACCGCCCGGCTCTGGCCCGCCCTGGTCCGGGCGGAGGGTGCACGCGTGGTCGCCCTGTCGGCGGCGGCCCACCGCTACTCCCCCGTCGACTTCGCCGACCCGCACTTCGAACGCCGCGTGTACCACCCGATGCTGGGCTACGGCCAGTCCAAGACCGCCAACATCCTCTTCGCCCGGCGGCTCGACGAGCTCGGCGCGGACGCGGGTGTACGCGCCTTCTCCGTCCACCCGGGTTCGATCCTGGGCACCAACCTCAGCGGCTACGCCACGCCCGAGGCCCTGCGCGGGATGGGCCTCGTCGACGACGAAGGCAACCCGGTCATCGACCCGTACACCGGCAAGAAGAACGTCCATCAGGGGGCTTCGACCACGGTCTGGTGCGCCGTCAGCCCGCGGCTGGACGGCATGGGCGGGGTCTACTGCCTCGACAACAACATCGCGTCCGTCACCGCGCCCGCCGACCACGACCCGGGGCAGCACGGCACCCGTCCCGTACCGCCCTCCGGCGTCTCCCCGCACGCCGTCGACCCCGAGGCCGCGGTCCGCCTGTGGCACCTCAGCCGCGACCTGACCGGGGCCGACCTGGCCCGCTGACCGAGCCGGGCCGCGGGCCCGGACGCGGCGTACGCGCCTGTGCGAAAATGACGCGGAGGAACCTCCGGTCGCCGTCCCCGGTCCCGGCCGGAAGGGCTCCGCCGAGCGACCGCACAGAACGGACCTCCCCCGCCGTGACCCCGAGACAGACCCGCTCCGACGCCGTCGCGAACCGGGACCGCATTCTCGCCGTCGCACGGGAGGCGTTCGCCGACGCGCGGGACACCTCCCTCACGGCGATCGCCCGGCAGGCCGGAGTCGGCATCGGCACGCTCTACCGGCACTTCCCGACCCGCGAGGCGCTTGTCATCGAGCTGTACCGCCGCGACATCCAGCAGGTCATCGACCGGGCACCCGCCCTGCTCGCGACCCGCCCCCCGCTGGAGGCGCTGCGCGCCTGGTTCGAGGAGGTCGCCCACTACGGCCGGCTGAAGTACGGGATCGCCGAAGTCGTCCACGCCGTGACCGACGGCGGCCTCGACGATCCCTTCTACGACCCCTTCGTCCACGCCATCGGCATGCTGCTCGACGCCGGTGCGGCCGAGGGACGCCTCAAGGCGGGTCTCGACCCGGAGGACGTGCTGTTCCAGCTCAGTGTGCTGTGGAAGATCAACCCGGCCAAGTACACCGATGCACGCGCGTCACGCCTCCTCGACCTCATCATCGACGGCCTGCGCGTCCCGGCGGCCGGCAGCAACCACTGACGGCCCGTCAGCCGGACCGGGGCGTCAGCCGGATGACCGGCAGCTCGCGATCGGTCCTGCTCGCGTAGCGGGCGTACTGCGCCTGCGCGGCGACGATCCGCCGCCACGCCGCCTCGCGTTCCTCGCCATGGAGTTGTTCGGCGGTCACCTCGGTCGTGCGGCCGCCCGACTCGATGGTGGCCTCGTCGGGACGGGCGGCCAGGTTGAGGTACCACGCGGGGTGACGCGCCGCGCCGTTGGCGGACGCCACGATCAGCCAGGTGTCGTCCTCCCCGGGGAACCAGGCGACCGGCGACTTGCGGGGCTCACCGCTCTTGCGGCCGACGGTGGTCAGCACGAGGGCGTCGACTCTCCCCAGTCTGCCGCCGCCGTTGCGGACGATGGTGCGCATCGTGAACTTGTTCACCATGCGCACCATCGCGCCGGGCCTGCGAGCGCCGTAGGTGCCGGTGGCGGTGGGCTTGAAGCTCATGGGATCTCGCATCTCCTGGTGGGCACAACGCTGTTGCGATCGGACAGTGGGACGAGTGCGGGGGCGATCGGGCCGCCCGGAATTGCCCGGGCCGTTCAGCCTTTGGTGCTGCCGGCGTGCCGGGCGATGTGGGCGACGCTCACGTCCCAGATGCGCCGTTGCAGGTCGGTGTCGTAGGAGGAGTCCGGGGAGGGGGTGTCTGTTTCCAGAAAGAAGTAGCGGCCCGTCGTCCCGGCGAGTTCCCGTGCGGTGGCCGCCTTCAGGGTGGCGGCGGCGCCCTGCTCGGGCGTGAGGAGACTGCGGCGGGTCAGCGGCAGCAGAGGTTTGAGGACCGGGGGCGCGATGTCGTCGATGATGCCGGTGTCGACCAGGCCGGGGTGGACCGCGTTGACCGTGACACCGGTGTCGCGCAGCTGTTCCGCGAGGTGGTAGCCGCTCATCAACGTGAGCATCTTGGCCCGGGCATAGGCTTCGAGCGGCTTCCAGCCCGCCGCCGGATTGAGCTGCCGCAGGTCGTCCAGGTCCGGGTCGATGCGCGGGGCCCGGGGCCGGCCGCCGAGCCTGACCATCCGGGTGTCCTCCAGGGCCATCGACACGACGTTGACCACCCGGGACGGGGCGCCGGCCCGCAGCGGTCCGAGCAGCAGATGCGTCAGCGTGAAGGCGGCGAGGTAGTCGATGGCGATGTGCATCTCGATCCCGTCGGCGTTGACCGTCCGCCGCCGGAAGTGGGAGCCGGCGTTGTTGACCAGCAGATGCAGGGACCCGTACCGGGTCGTGAACTCCTCGGCCAGGCGCTGCAGATCGTCCCGGGAGACGAGGTCCGCGGTCAGCACCTCGACACGGTCAGCACCTCGACACGGTCGGCACCGACGTCCGCGGCGACGCGCCTGCGCAGCTGTTCACCCCGCTCACGGTCGCGTACGACAGCGAGCACGGTGCTGCCCAGCCGGGCGAGCCGGGTGGTGATGACCTGGCCCATCCCACCGGCGGCACCGGTGACCAGGCTGACCTTGCCGGTCAGATCGACAGGGGAAGACGGGGGGATCATGCGGCGTTCCTCGAAGTCCGTTGCGGGGGGCTGCGTTTGAGTGCCGACGGAGGGCCGGTCCGCCGGACGGCGACATCCGGCGGCACCGTATGAGACATGTTGTCTCGCACATCTCACACGGTACTACGGCAGTCCGTCTACGAGTCAAGCTGTCTCATACTTTGCGCTCATAGAATGGGTGCGTGAGCAACCCGACGGACCCCCGCGCCGCACGCAGCAGAGCCGCGATCCTGGTCGCGGCCCGCTCGCTGCTGCTGGACGAGGGCCCCGCCGCGATCACCCACCAACGCGTGGCCCAGAAGGCCGGCGTGGGACGCGCCACCGTGTACCGGCACTGGTCGCAGCCCGGGCATCTGCTCCACGACGCCATGACCGGCATCGACATGCCGTTCTTCCACGACCCGCGGACACCGGTCCGCCCGTGGCTCCGGACCCACCTCCAACGGCTCGCCGACGCACTGACCACGCCCCAGATCTCCGGCGTCCTGCTCACCTTGATGCAGGGCGCGCTGCGCGATCCCGGTATCGCCGCACAGCGCGACGCGTGCCACGAGGACATCAACCAGAAGCTCCGGAACGCGCTGGCGTTGGCCGTGGCCGACCACGAGGTCGAGTTGTCCGCCGACCCGCACGACCTCTCGTCCATGCTCGTCGGCCCCGTCCTCTATCACACCGCCATGCGGGGCAGCACCGTCCCGCCGCATCTGATCGAGCAGCTCATCGACGGCCTGGGCACATGGCGCGAGGCCCCTGCCGCGCCCGGCGGGCCGGGACCGGCGTAGGTCGGCTCACCCCGCGGAACGCGCGCCCGGAGTCGGAGAAGAATGCGGCGGCCGCGGCCTGGGGGGCGATCGCCATCATCTCGGCGGGTATCTCAAGGACTTGTCCGGCGTGCCAGGCAGCGGTGCGCTCGTCGATGCAGCCCGTCATGGTCTCCGCGTACCGGTGGAGACGGGCAGGGTGGAAGGCCGGCTGGGATCAGCCGTCGCTGCCGACGGTGCGCGCTGTACGGACAGGTGGGGAGCCCGTTGCCCGCTACTTCCCGCGCACGATCGTAGACGGGACCGCCTCTGTCGAAGGCGCGGTCACTGGTGAGGACGTGACGGGTCAGTTCCGCGTCGCAGAGCACGACGACGGTGAGCGGCCCCAACCGGATGCGGACCAGATCCCCGTGGTCGGGCAGGGAGGTCAGGAACGCCGGCGGATCCCGCAGCAACCGCACCAGGTGACCGGCCAGAGGAAGCGCGTGGGGAGCTGCGGGGATCGCACGCAGGTCCTTCACTTCTGCTCCGAGGCCGAGGTGTTGGTGGGCAGCGCGTGCCACCACCAGCCGATGCAAGGGATGTCCGGGGGTGCGCCGATCGCGCTGGGAATGTCCGCGACGGGGCTCGTCGCCACACGTACGGCGCCGGGGTGGCGGCCGTCGGGATCGGTGTAGCGGCCTGCCCGTATGCCCCATTCGTAATTGCCGCGGATGAGGCAGGTCAGGTTGGACAGATAGCGGCGCAGCGGCTCGGAAGCGGTCTGCTGGACGATGTCACGAACCTCGACGAAGCGGGCCAGGACACGGTCGCGCAAAGCGACGGCCTGCCTCTGGGCGTCCTGTTGGGTGCACCCGGGCCGGGCCTCGTAGAGGCCGACCAGATTCAGGACAGGCCCGGTCTCGGCAGGCTGCCGGGCGGCGAACCACAGTTCCTTGCCATAGGAGAACAGGTCGTCGTCCATGCGTGCCGTCCCGCCGGTTTCTGGAGAGCACATCGGCCCGAGAGGCTTCGCGGAGCCGCCTCATCTGTCCACGGCGACTTCCGGCAGACGCACCAACCGCCGGGTCAGTAGCGGAGGCGGGCCTCGGACCCGTCGATACTCAGCAGGCAGTTCCGGAAGACCCGCAACGGAGGCTGCCGGCCGTCGACCGGAGCCAGCCTGAGCTCCAAGTCCTGCAACGGCCTGAGGACAGCGACGGTTCGAGACCCGTCCGGGTCCGGGCCCTCAAGGGCCGCCCATGCCTCGAACAACGCCCCCACGCTCTCCCAACCGGGCCCCGGGGTGAAGCGCGCCAGGAAGAAGGGCTGATCGCAACCATGCTCACTGAGCTCGCCGATCAGGACCTCCTCCCGCAGGAGCCACCACTGCGCCATCAGGTGTCCCATCCTCCGCTGCCCAGTCGAGATCGCTTCCTCGCAGCACACGATCCTCTGGCCGAGCGCTTCATTCCGCAACGATCGGTTGGTCCCAGATCCACCCCTGCTCAGGGAACCGACCCAACAGTGCGGTCAACGATTCCGCTTGCAGGATTCCATCGGCCCAGGACCCGGCCGAGACGTCCACGAGCAGCAACGGCGGAGGCTGCCGCCGGAAGTCGTACACGAGCAACTCACGGCTCCCGTCGCCGCCGATGATCACAGCGCCCGGGAGGCGGGTCGCCAACTCGGCCGCCTCGTTGATTCCGGGCAGTTCGTCCACTGGGTTCAAGATGATGCAGTCACCAGTGGACGACCATCGGCCAGTCTCAACTGGCTCTTCAGCGACGAAGCCCCTGTAGTCCTGGGGAAAGTGGATGCCGAGCTTCTGCTCCACTCCCCCGATCGCCTCCAGCGACGAAGCCATGGCTGTCTACTCCTGTTCCTGATGGCTCCCGAGCAGACGGCTGTCCGCAAGCCGCCCGCTCGGCAGGGCGAATTCCGGACGCCCTGCCCGGGGACCAGGCGTGCCTAGCCGCGGCGGCGGCGGCCCCTGGCCTTGCGGGGGTACGGGAAGAGGCGGGGGCTGCGGCGGGCGGCGACGTCCTCCATCCAGCCGAAGAGAACGATCGCGAGAGCGATGAGCGGGACGGCGACGATCAGCGGGAACCACTGGCTCCGCAGCAGCCACTGCATGTGGGCGTAGAAGAAGCCGTTGCTCCACAGCGGGTCGATCAGCGGCTCGCAGAGCACCAGCGCCACGCAGTGCCACAGGTAGACCGTGACGGCACGCGAGTTGAGCAGGCTGATGACCCCGTTGAACCGCTCCAGCGGCTTCGGCCACTGCTCCCAGGAGGGGCTGAGGTGGAGGAGGAGCAGCACGCACCCGAAGGACCAGACGGCCTGGGCCAGCGGTACGGCTTCGAGGTCGGCGCCGATCCGGGGGTTGTCCACCGGCTGCTGCTGGAGCCACCAGTACCCGGCGACGAGGACGAACGGTGCAATCGAGGGGACGACGTACTGCGGGATGCGGCGCAGCAGGCCCTCGTGGTGGGCGATGCCGAGCAGCCAGCACGCGCCGAAGGTGGTGAAGTCGGTGGCGGTCTCCATGATGCGGCCGGACTGGTCGACCAGGCCGGAGTTGAGGAGTGCCGACAGCGCCAGCGGGGCGAGCAGGGTGACCCAGGGCAGCCGGCGCATCGCCTTGAGCATGAGCGGGGACAGCAGCACGAACCAGAGGTAGGCGCGCAGGTACCAGAGCGGGACGGTGATCTGCTCGGCCCAGGTCGTGGGCAGGTGGCCGCCGAAGCCGTGGAGGGAGTCCGCGAAGGGCGGTGTGCTCAGCGGCATGATCCAGAAGGCGAGTTCGCCCCACCACCGGTGGGGGTGGCCGGTCGTGTGCGGGCCCCAGCCGTCGATGATCATGGCGGTCACCACCACGGCGCCGAAGAGCCACATCGGGGGCAGCAGGCGCCTGACGCGGCTGCGGATGACGCCGAGCGCGGGGCGGCTGAGCGACCGCGCCATCAGCGATCCCGCCAGCGCGAACATCACGCCCATGGAGGGGAAGACCAGGGGCAGCCAGGTCCAGCTGAAGTTGTGGTAGATCACGACGCGGACGAGGGCCAGCGCGCGCAGCAGGTCGAGGTAGCGGTCGCGGCCGGCCGGCTTCGGGGGCGATTCCGCGAGTTCGGGAAGGTGGGGGACGCGGAGCGTCAGCGTCTTCGAGGATTCGTCGACGCCGGGTGCGCCGAAGTTGACCGCGCTCATGCCGGTATCTCCGAGGTGGTGACGTCGAGGCCGACCTCGCCGGTGCGCCGCAGCTTCTGCCAGCGCAGCCGGCCGCCGGTCAGGGCGGTGATCCAGGACTGGAGCAGGACCATGTACATCAGCACGCGGTAGACCACCTGCTGCACGGGCAGCGTGATCAGGTGCCAGGGTTTCTCGCGGTCCAGGTGGAAGGACCACCAGGCGCAGAAGCCCTGGAGGGTCAGGACCGCGAGCCAGGCGCCCAGGCTCTTGGCCGGGTCGACGAAGAACACCCCGTACACCATCGCGATGTCGATGGCGGGCGCGAGCAGGGGGGTGAGCACCATGAACAGGGCGACGAAGGGCAGGCCGACGCGCCCGAAGCGGCCGGCGGCGCCGCGTTCCAGGACCGCGTGGCGGTGCTTCCACATCGCCTGCATGGTGCCGTAGCTCCAGCGGTAGCGCTGGGACCACAGCTGGCTCATGCTGCCGGGCGCCTCGGTCCAGGCCCGGGCGTTCTCGACGTAGACGATCTTCCACCCGCCCCGGTGCAGGGCCATGGTCACATCGGTGTCCTCGGCGAGCGTGTCGTCGCTCATTCCGCCCACCGCGTCCAGGGCGCTGCGGCGGAACGCGCCGACCGCTCCGGGGATGGTCGGCATGCAGTCGAGCACGTCGTACATGCGGCGGTCGAGGTTGAAGCCCATGACGTACTCGATGTGCTGCCAGGCGCCGATCAGGGTGTCCCGGTTGCCGACCTTGGCGTTGCCGGCCACCGCGCCGATGCGGGGGTCGGCGAAGGGCTGCACCAGTTCGCGGACGGTCCCGGGTTCGAAGACGGTGTCGCCGTCCATCATCACGACAAGGTCGCCCGACGCGGCGGCCACGCCGGTGTTGAGGGCCGCGGGCTTGCCGCTGTTGGGCTGGCGGATGAGCCGGACGATCGGCAGGTCCATGCTCTCCACGATGGCCGCCGTGTCGTCGGTCGACCCGTCGTCGACGACGATGACCTCGATGGGGTGGTCGCTCCTGGCCAGCGAGAGCAGTGTGTTGGTGATGCACTCCTGCTCGTTGTACGCGGGCACGATCACGCTGACGCGTTCGGTCACCGCGGGCCCCCAGGAGAAGCCCGGCCTGCGGGTCCTCCGTACGTGGATGAGCGAGAGCACGAGCATCAGCGCGAAGCGGGCGAAGACCAGGACCCCGACGACGGCGAGCAGCACGACCAGGAAGGGCATCACCTTCATCGAGAAGGCGGTGCACCACAGGAACGCCTTGCCGGCCCACAGGTCGTAGCCGGTGACCGGGGTGTTCGCGGGGGCCGTGCCGAGCGCCTCACTGATGGTCTTGAACTGGTAGCCCTCGGCCTTGAGTTTGTCGATGATGACCGGGAGCGCGGCCAGTGTCTGCGACCGGTCGCCGCCGGCGTCGTGCAGCAGGATCATCTCGCCCTGCCCGGCCAGGTCGGGCAGGGCCGCCTTGACGATGGCGTCGACACCGGGACGCTTCCAGTCGTCGGTGTCCTTGTCGATGAAGGCGGTCAGGTAGCCGTGCGCGCCGACGTCCTTGGTCACCGGCCAGGACCAGTCGTCGAGGGCGTCGGCCGTGGACGAGTAGGGCGGGCGGAAGAGGCTGGAGTGGATGCCCGCGACGCCCGCGAGGGCGAGCTGGGTCTCGCCGAGCTCCCAGGTGAGCCGGGTCCCGGAGTGCAGCGCGAGGTCGGGGTGGGTGAAGGTGTGCAGCCCGATCTCGTGGCCGCCTGCCACGATCTTGCGGATCAGCGCCGGGTTGTGGGTGGTCATGGCGCCGGTGACGAAGAAGTCCGCGCGGACGTCGTGCTGCTCGAGCACCTTGAGGATCTTGGGCGTCCACTGGGTCGACGGGCCGTCGTCGAAGCTGAGCACGACGGTCTTGTCGGGGATCGCGTAGCTGACCGGCTTGTCGTTCCTGTCCCCGCGCGCGTCGACCAGCGGACCGCCGACGAGCACGCTGCGGGGCACCGCGTCCTTGTTCACGGAGACCGCGATGCGCTCGTCGTGGAAGACCTCGTTGCCGGCCATACCGCGGAGCACGAGCAGCGCCAGCAGGGTCGCCAGGACGGTCACCGGCAGGAAGAAGCGCAGCGGTGGTGCGGCGAGTCGGCGCGGCCGCAGAAGGGACTGCCGTTGGCGCTGGTGGCGTGACATGGATTTCCTGGTGTGTCGCGTGCTGCGGTCGGGACGTCGGGTTGTCACGGGGCCGAGGCGGGGGCCCCGGTGGGGGTGGCCGCCTCGCCGCCAGCGGCGCTCGGGGCGCCGGTCGCGGGACCGGCTCCCAGCGGCGCCGACGGGAGCGGTGCGTTGACGTACTGTCCGGGCTCCGCGGTGTCCGCGGTGGACGGGATCGAGAAGGCCGGCGCGTGCGACTGGGTTCCCACGAGACCCGAGATCATGGCCAGGACGAAGCCGACGAGGACGAGGCCCAGCAGCCAGCCGAGGCCGCGCAACCGCCGTCCGCGGCGCCCCGTCCGGTCGACGAAGACGGGCGAGGTCTCGGCCTTGGTGAGCGTGCTGGTCACTGGAGGACCTCGGGCTTTCCGTGAACGCGTCGCCGCGCGAGGGGTCGGATGCAGAACTTAGTCCAACGCGGCGGCGAATAGCGGACTATATGTTCGATTTGCCGGATCCCCTGCCCAACTATGTGATCTTACTGAAATGAAAATGTGTAGATCCCCCTGCGGGTCTCCTACACTCCCGGTGGTCAAGCACTTCTCCGCCTGCCGGATCGGAACGCCTCGTATGCCCAGCACCCACCGCTTCGGCCGTCTGGCGGCCGCCGCGGCACTCGCGGCCGGCGTCGCGGTCCTCGCGTGCGCGTGCGGCGGCCAGGCCGCCGACGGAGCCTCCCCCAGCGCCCCGGCAACGCCCTTCGACGTCTCCTCGCTGCGGCACCCCGCCGGCCGGATGCTGGGCGTCGTCGACGACAAGACCCCCTGGCAGTACGGCATCGTCACCACCTTCACCAAGCAGGCGGGACGCGCCCCCGACATCCGCGAGTACTACGGGTCCTGGGGCGAGGACTTCGACCCGGAGGGCAACGCCTTCCTGTGGCAGCACGGGCAGCTCCCGATGCTGGAGCTGACGCCCTCCGACACCGCGCTGTCCGACATCGCCCAGGGCGCGGACGACGCCTGGATCCACCGTTTCGCACGCCAGATCGCGGACTACGACGGCCCGCTCGCGCTGTCCTTCGCCGGTGAGATGAACAGCCCCTGGAACTCCTGGGGGCCGGGCCACGCCACCGCCGCCGACTTCGTCGCGGCCTGGCGGCACGTCCACGACGTCGTCCGGGACGCCGGCGCGAAGAACGTGATCTGGGTGTGGAGCCCGCATGTGGTGGACTCCGGCTCCCGGGCCCCGCTGCGCCCCTACTACCCGGGCGACGCCTACGTCGACTGGGCCGGCGTCATCGGCTACTACGGGCCGGTCGACGGCGTCGCCTTCTCCAGCCTGTTCACGCCGACGCTCCGCGAGATCGCGCGCTTCGCCGACCGTCCCGTGCTGATCACCGAGACCGGTGTGGCGGAGAGCGGCCGCAAGGAGGAGCAGATCCGCGACCTGTTCACGGAGGCCGCGAAGGCGGACGTCATCGGACTGGTCTGGTACGACCAGCGCAAGAACTGGCCTGGCAGTTCACTGCCGATGGACTGGCGGATCGACACATCGGTGGGCGCGCAGGCCGCCTTCCGCGTGGAGTCCGAGCGGGCCGGCTTCGGCCATCCGCTCAAGGACGACTGAGTCCGGGAGGCGGACCGGCCGCGCGTGCGTCCGGCCGGTGCGCCTCCGCGACGACGCGTCGGGGCAGCCGAGGCCACGACACGAGGACCGAGACCCAGACCCAGACCCAGACCGAGCAGAGCGGAAGTACGCGGATGACGACGGAAGGGCCGCCGGAACGGGGTGTTCCGCGGGAGTACCCGGGCCGGGGTTCCTGGCCGCCGCCCGGGCAGGGCGGACCGGAGCCCGCCCAGGGTGGGACGGAGCCGTGGGAGGCCTGGCCGGCACGCCACGGCGAACCGCAGCACCGCGACTCCCGCCGGCTCCAGCGGGACCCGTACGACCAGGACGTGGGCGGCACCGTCCCGCCCGTCCCCGAGCACCCCTGGCCCGACCCGGACCCCGCGCCGGGAGTGGGCGAACCGCACGGTGCCCGGACGGACTCCGGGGAGCAGGCGGGCGGCTGGGCGCTGCCTCCCGAGTGGGCGGAGCCCTCGTCCGGCGTCGTCGTTCCGCGGCCGGCGGCCGAAGCGGTCCCGGCGGCCGCGCAGTCCGCGCCGCTGCCCGTACCGGTACGCACCGGGCCGGTGCGCGCGCCCCGCAGGGGCAAGCGCGCGGCCGGTATCGCGCTCACGCTCGCCGTGCTCGTGGCCGGTGGTGCCACCGCCGTCGCCCTGGACCGCAAGGACGCCCCGCCGCTCGCGTCCCGGCAGCTCACCCAGGTGTGGCAGGTGCCCGCGCCGGCCGCCGACGACACCCTCGTCGGGAGCTGGGTCACCCCGGAGCTGCTGATCCGGGCGAGCACCCGCGGCGGCGTCACGGGCTACCACCTGTCCGACGGCAGCGAGGCGTGGAAGGCCTCCCTGCCCCGGTCGGCGGCAGGTGTCCCCTGCGCCATGTCCCCGACGCTCTCCAAGGACGGGACCGGGACGGTCGCGTTCGGCACGGACGGCAACTCCTGCACGTCGCTGGCGGGCGTCGACGCGGCCACCGGCCGGATCCTGTGGACCAGTCCGCTGGTCGACCGCGGGCACCGCACGGCGACGTCCGCCCGGACCTACCTCCAGGGCGAGGTCGCCACGATCGTGAGCGGCAACTTCCTCGGCGGTCTCGACGTCCGCACCGGCCGCACCGTGTGGGGCTACCGCGCCCGGGGCGACTACTGCAACGTCCGGGCGTCGGGCAGCGCGGGCGTCGTGCTCGTGGACGACTACTGCGCCGACCACGCCGACCAGTTCACGCTGCGCGCCTTCGACGGCAGGACCGGGAAACTGCTCTGGGCCCACCGGCAGCGCACGCACACCGATGTGCTGCACGCCTTCTCCGGCTCGCCCCTCATCGCGTCCCTGCACACCCCGGACGAGGACAGCACCCGGGTCTTCACCGCCTCGGGCGGCAGCCGCAAGCTGGCGGTGGGCGACTCCCAGACCATGACCGGGAACGACACGGACGCCGACCACTCCGCCCGGCTCGTCGGGGACGTCCTGGTCACCCCGGCACTGGGCGCGGACCACCTGGAGGTCGACGCGTTCGACGTCACCAGCGGCGCCAAGCTCTGGACCCTGCACTCGGCCGCGCTGGCCACCGCGGTGGCGGGGGACGACGCGGTGTACGCGGTGTCCTCGGCCGGGTCCCCGCAGCTGGTCCGGCTGGAGCCGCGCACCGGCGCGCTCACGCCCGTCGCGGCCCTGCCGTCCGGAATCGCCGGCTCCGGCGTCGTCGGCACGGGCACCGGCACCGTGTACGTACTGCCGGACGACGGCGGAGTGCTGGAACTCGGCGCGCAGGGCAGGAACGGCGGTGCCCGGATGTTCCGGTGAACCCGGAACGGGCGGGCCCCGAGCCGTCGGCCCGGGGCCCGCCCGTGAAGCGGGGCGGCTACGTGCCTACTTGGTGGTGCGGTAGGCGCGGTAGACCGTCTGCTTGGCCGTGTTGCCGTCGGTGTCCGTGAGTGTCACGCGCAGCGAGACGGTTCCGGGACGGGCGGGGTGCCGCAGTTCGAGCCGCTTGCCGTCGACGGCCCTGGCCGGCTTCCAGGTCCTGCCGTCGTCGTAGGACACCGCGAACCGCAGGGAACGCACGGTGCGCGCGGTGGCCGCGCCCTCGATCGTGAACGGGACCGTGAAGACCGCGCCCGCCTTTGCCGTACTGGCCGTTGTCAGCCGGGGCGTGAAGCGCACCGCCGACAGCGGCAGCCACGTCCCGGTGTCCCCGGCCGCGTGGGCGGAGCGGAAGGTCCACTCGGCGGTCACCCGGGTGCTGACCGCGGAAAGGGCGGCCGGGCGGGAGACATCGGTGGTGAGCCGGTAGGTGCGACGCCCGGCGGGGAGAGTGGCCGCCATGCCGTCCAGGGGCGCGTCCGAGGTGAACACCGGCCTGCCGTCCGCGTACAGCGCGCTCCTGGCCCTGCTGTACACCGAGTCGCCGGCGTGGCCCGCGCCGTCGGAGAAGAGCGGCACACGGGCGGTGAAGGTGTCGCCGCGACGGGTCGCGCCCGCCGCGTGGTCTCCCGAACGGATCAGGTGCGGGCCGAAGACGCCGAAGTTGAAGCGCTGCGTGTACGTCTTGCCCGCGCTGTAGGACCTGGCCGCGGTGTCGGTCTGGCCGCCGTCCCACTGCGGCTCCCCCGACGCGTCCGGGGCGCCCGACTGGTAGACGGCGAACTGCCACTTCACGCCCGGCAGGACGTACTCGGTGCCGGCGCGCGGCAGGGTGCCCTCCTCCACGGACGCGGCGTACCAGGAGTCGCTCGGCATCCGGGGCGCGGCGACCAGGCTCATGGACTTGCCCGCGGCGGGCTCGCCGACGGTCAGCGCGATCCTGGCGAAGTCCTGCGGCCGGAGGTTCGCGGTGAACCCGGCCAGGTCGCCGGTACGGTTCCAGGCGGGCCGGTAGTCCACCGCGCCGTGGCTCCAAGTGCCGTTGTACTGCGCGAACGCCTCGCCCGCCGGCAGCCGGGCGCCCAGCTGCCCGACCCGCAGCTTGGCGAAGTCGCCGATGTCGTACGTGGACATGTAGCCGGATCCGCCGTTCGCGACGCCGAAGTCGAAGACGGCGCCGGTGTGCACCGCGGCGTGGTCGGGGACCGTGATGCGCACCGGCTTGGCCTTGCGGGCGTCCATCACCAGGGTCGTGTCACGGGTCAGCGCGAACTTCGGCTGGACCAGCAGCGACAGCCGGCCGCCGGCGGGGTCGGACTCGGGGTAGATGCGGCCTTCGAGGGCGTAGCGCCCCGCGGGCAGCCGCACCGTGAACTCGCCGTCCGCGTCGTCGGAGTAGTCCTGCCAGAGGTCGCCGTCGAGGGCGTACACACCCGTCGCGGACAGGCCGGTCGGCCTGCCGTGCAGATCGAGGTGCTTGACCGTGAGGTTGTACGACTCGGGCTCGCGGTCGACACCGATGGCGGTCCGGACGGTGGTCTCCCCGGCGGTCGCGGTGACGGCGCCGCCGAACGCGCCGTCGGCCGTGCCCACGCGGGTGTCGGCGGTCACGGAGGCGGTCGCGGTGCCGCCGGCCGGGATGGTGAGCCGCTGCGGCGTCACTGTGAACATGCCGTCCGGGGCGGGCTGTCCGGAGTCCCCGCGCGCGTCCGCCGCCAGGTCGAGGGTGACCGGCCGGTCGCCGTCGTTGCGGTAGGTGAGCTCCTTGGTGACGGGCCGGTCGTCGGCGTGCGGCCACTGCGCGATGCCGAAGCCCAGCGCGGGACCCGCGGTCACCTGCTGGACCACAGCGCGGCCGAGGTCCGTGCGGCCGGTGCCCTGCACGAAGGCGGAGACGCCCGCGGCCGGTTCGGCGGAACCGGTGAGGACGGCCTTGATCCGCTCGCCGTTCCAGTCCGGGTGCTCCTGGGCGATGATCGCGGCGGCGCCCGACACGTGCGGGGTGGCCATCGACGTACCGCTCATCGAGACGTAGCCGTCGGCCGCCGGGTCGCCCTCCACGCCCTCAGCCGCGTGCGCGGCGACGATGTCCACACCGGGGGCGGTGAGGTCGGGCTTGAGGGCGCCGTCCGCGGCGGGGCCCCGGCTGGAGAAGTCGGCGACGGTGTCGTCGCGGTCCACCGCGCCGACGGTGAGCGCGGCCGCCGCACTGCCCGGGGAGCCGATGGTGGACGTGCCGGGGCCGCTGTTGCCCGCGGCGATCACGAAGAGGGCGCCCGACGAGGCCGACAGCTCGTCCACGGCCTGCTCGACCGGATCGGTCTCCGGGCTGTCCGGGCCGCCGAGGCTGAGGTTGACCACCTTCGCGCCCTGGGCGACGGCCCACTGCATGCCGGCGATGATGCCGGACTCGTCGCCCTCGCCGGTGTCGTCGAGCACCTTGCCGATGATCAGGCGGGCGCCGGGCGCGACACCCTTGTACTTCCCGCCCGACCGGGCCCCGGACCCCGCCACGATCGAGGCCACATGAGTGCCGTGGCCGACATGGTCCACGGTGTCCGGCGTGCCGGAGAAGTTCTTCTGGGCGTCGATACGGTCCTTCAGGTCCGGGTGGGTGGCGTCCACCCCGGTGTCGAGGACCGCGACGGTGACACCCTTGCCGTCGTAGCCGGCGGCCCATGCCTCGGGGGCGCCGATCTGCGCCGTGCTGCGGTCCAGGCTCGCCTTCACCTTGCCGTCGAGCCAGATCCTCGCGGCCTTCGCCGGAGTTGCGGCGAGCGCGGGGCCCGCCGGCGCGGCGGCACCGGTGAGGGTCCGCCACAGGGTCGCGGCCTCGGACTTGCGGGCCCGCAGGGCGTCGCCGTTGACGCTGGGGAGGTCCCGGCTGACCTCGGCGCCGGAGCCGGCCAGCGAACGCGCCGCGAGGGACCGCCCCTTGGGGTACGTGACAATGAGCGGCAGATCGGACCGCGAGGCGTCGTCGTACCCCAGACCCACCAGGCGCGTCACGTCGAACAGCCGCCGGTCGACGGTGCCGTCGGCGACCAGCCGCTCGGCGTCGCCGGGTATGGCGTAGGTGTCCCCGTCGGCGGCCCGGGATATACGGAATCCCGTGCCTTCGCGGCCCTTTGCGGGCCGCATGCCGACGACCTTTCCGCCGGCGTCCAGGACCGCCTTGTCACCGGTGACGAGGGTGACCGTCCTGCCGGTGTCCGGCAACGGCCCGGGCCCCGCGCCCGGTCCTGCGTCGACGGGGGCGGCCTCGACGACCGCGGGCGTACCGCTCAGCAGGGCGGTGGCCAGGGCGAGGGCGACCGCGGCTCCTGTCGCTCGTCTCTTGCGCTCCAAGACATGCCTCTCTCTTCGGGTTTCTTCGGGTTTCTCCGGGCGAGCCGCGCGCGGCACACCCGCTTCACCATTTAGCTATCTGATTAGTGGAATGATGATGGTGCTGGTCCGGCGCAGACCTGTCAACGAGGACCCCGTCGGCCGGCGCGATTGCGGAGCCGGGCGCATCGGTGGAACCATCGGCAGCCGAGTGGCCCCGGATCCCGGTCGAGGCGGTGGACGGACATGGCGGCGACCGACTGGGCATGGGACGACACGCTGTTCTCGGGATGCGCCCCGTACTACCGGCGCGGACGGCCCCCCTATGCCCCCGGGCTGGTGGACGCCCTCGCCGAGGAACTCGCGCTCGACGGGCACGGCCGCCTCATCGACGTGGGCTGCGGGCCGGGCACGCTCGCCCTGGGCCTGGCGCACCTGTTCGGCGAGACCGTCGGCCTCGACCCGGACCGCGGGATGATCGCCGAGGCCGAGCGCAGCGCCGCCGGACTCGGCCTGGGCGACAGGACCCGCTGGGTCCGGGCCCGGGCCGAGGAACTGCCCGCGGGGCTGGGCACGTTCACGGTCGCGACCTTCGGCCAGTCCTTCCACTGGATGAACCAGGAGCTCGTGGCGGCCGCCGTCCGGGACATGCTCGTGCCCGGAGGCGCGCTGGCCCACGTGTCCGACGCGAAGAACGAGTCCTGGCCGCTGGACGGCCTCCCGTATCCGGCCGTGCCCTACCCGGCCGTCAGCGAGCTGGTCGCACGTCGGCTCGGTCCGGTCCGGCGCGCCGGCCGGGGGACGCTGCCCGAGGGAACACCCGGCGGCGAGGCCGCGGTTCTGGCCCGAGCGGGGTTCCGCGGTCCTCGGCGCCGGATCGTTCCCGGCGGGCAGGCACGTGAACGCACCTGCGACGACGTCGTCGCCCGGGTGTTCTCCATGTCGTACTCGGCGCCGCACCTGTTCGGCACGCGCCGGAGCGAATTCGAGAGCGAGCTGCGCGCACTGCTGCGGGAGGCCTCCGCCTCGGGCCGGTTCAGCGAACGCCTGCCGAGCACCGAGTGCGTCATCTGGCGCACGCCGACCGCCTGACCCTTGCACGGCGCTGGAATCCGTGTACGCGGACCGGGAATTCGGTCATGCCGCGGATCTGCTTCGACAGGCGCACAGATGGTGGGTCCGAGTCGAATCAACGGGGGTGGGCCTATGGACGAGCGCACGGCCGGGCTGAACGAACTCGCGCAGGGACTGCGTCCACTCGCACGCGGGGTAGTACTGCTGGACCTGAGCGGGTTCTGCCTTCAGGCCCGCGCGACGGTGGAGGACGGCGCGGGCAGCTGCCCGAGCAGCTGACGAAGATCATCGATCTGCCGGAGGACGAGCGCGTGAAGGCATTCCGGCCGCTGGTCGCCCTGTTGGGAGTGGCCGACAAGCGCCGCCGGGAGCGATTCCGCTTCGCCGGGTGCACCCACGCGTGGCACCAGGCCCGTCCGGCGCCGGCCCGAGGAATGACGTCGGCATCGCTCAGGTGAGCGCAGCCATGTGCCGCGACGAGGTCATCGGACGCGGCGGTCCCCCTGGCGGGCCGGCAGCGATGTGCCGGTCCGTCAGGGGGACGTGGGCCGCGGACGTTCAGGACACCGTCAGCGGGAACCGCGCTTCACGCTGCGGAGCAGGACGAATCCCGCGATCGCGAGGACCGCTCCGAGCGCCGCCGGCCACAGGTTGGCGCCCGTGTTGGCGAGGCCGCCGCTGATCTCCTGCTGGCCGGCCTGGCCCGCGGGGCTCGGGGCTGCCGGCACGGCGGCCTGGGTCTGCTCGGCGGAACCCGCGCCCGCCTGGTCGTCGTGGTGCTCGTGCTCCTCCGGGGCCCCGGCCGCCGGGGCCTCGGTCGCGCCCGCGCCCTGGGACGCCGGGGGCGTCGCGTCGGCCTTCGGCGTCACCGTCGCCGGGACGCCGGGGGCGTCGTCGCCGGGCTGCCCGTCCTGCGGGGCGCCGGTCGAGGGCTCCGTGCCGTCGCCGTGGTTGCCTTGGTTGCCGTGACCGCCGTGGTTCTGCCCGTTGTCGCCGCCGTTGCCGCCATCGCCGCCGTCACCGCCGGCCACCGTGCCCGACGTCGGTTCGTCCGACGCGGGCGGTTCCTGCGTCGGCTCCTCGGACGCCGGGGGCTCGTCCGTCGGCTGCTCCGACGCCGTCGGCTCGTCCGACGGCTCCTCGGTCGGCTGCCCGCCGGCGCCGCAGGTGCGGCCCTCGTTGATGCAGTCGGCCGCCTCCTGCATCAGCTTCTCGTCGAAGATGTTGATGAAGTCGCCGTGGTCGGTGATCGGCTTGTGCAGGTTCTCCGGGAAGGAGTCGACCGCGAACAACGGGACGCTGCGCCCGCCGTCCGCCAGGCTCGGCGCGTCGACGTCGTAGACGATGCGCTGGACCAGCTGCGGGATGGCCACGAATCCCTGCGGGCAGTTGCCCGCGGGGTCGGCGAACGCCACGTGCGTACGGTGGTTGGCGCTGTCGACGTTCCGTCCGTCCCAGCAGCTCTGGAACCGGAAGGTCCGCACCACGTCACTGCCGCTGGGGCACAGCGGGTACTTGTCCTTCAGCTGCCGGTCCTCGTGACCCGTGCAGCTCCACGACGCGTTCGCGTTCGCGGGGCCGTTGACGAACGCCTTGGCGTCGCCGGTGATGATGCGCAGCAGGCGCGGCATGGGCGTGACCTTGGTCAGCGGGTTGCCGACGAAGGTGAGGGTGACCTCCTTGGGGGTGACGATCTGCCCCGCGTTGCCCTCGGTGCCACCGCCCGGTGCGTCGGCGTCCCGCTCCTTGGTGCCGTTCTGCAGCCGCAGCACGGGCCAGTAGTACGACGACCTGTCGCCCTGGTCCTGGCAGCTCGTGTCGGCCTTCGCCAGGTCGTCGATGGTGGCCAGGCCGTTGTTGGCCTGGTTGCCCACGTAGTCGTGGAAGTGGTGGGCGCCGTTGGTCACGCCGGGCGCCACGATGATGTTGTCGGAGTTGAACAGGCCGCCCGCGTTCACTCCGCAAGCGGTGGTGAACGTGCCGGGCGAGGCGTCCGACGGCCGCGGGGTGCGCGGGGCGTCCGAGGGGACGCTCATGATGTCGGCGTAGTCCGCCACGACCGGGCCGTTCCCGCCCTGGCCGCCCTGGCCGGTCTGGCCCTGGTCTCCCCCGCCCTGGTCGCCCGGGGCCCCCTGGCTGTTCTGGTCCCCGGCCGGTGCGGTCGGCTGCCCCTCGGCGGGCGGGCTCTGGGTCTCGGGCGCGCGCAGACCGCAGGCCGCGAGGTCGTCGACGCCCTGCGGGCGGTCCCCGACGCGGTCGATGGCCTCCAGGATGCGTGCGATCGTCGCGGCGCGCTTCTCCTTCAGCGGGCCCAGGATCGCGTTGTCGGTGAAGGCGGCGTCCTGCTGCTGGGCCGCCGACGTGTCCTTCAGCCGCTGGTAGGCCTCGGCGATCTGCCCGTCCAGAGCGGCGAGTTCCTTGTCGACGTCCTCCCTCGCGCCGTCCGGCACGGAGGTCAGCGCGTTGCCCACGTCCGGGCAGTCGACGGTGAAGGCCTGCGGCGCCGCCGAGACCGTCTGCGCGTCCGGAGTGCCGCTCGCATCACCCTCGGTCGCGGAGGCGAAGACATTCGCCGTGACCAGTACCCCGCCTCCCAGCATCAGGGCGACGGCCACAAAAGTGCCGCTCCGCGTGCCGGTTGCGCGTCTGCGCGTGTTGCGTCCCAAGGAAATCCTCCTGCGCCCGATGGGTGACGGCCTGACACAGCAAGCCGCCGCTTCATACGCAGGGGGTACCTCTGACGTTCAACCGTCCCGGAAATTCACAGGAGTTGTCCTCGGTCGCACCGCGAGGCGCCCCGGGTCGCGGTCACGTCGCAGCAGGCCAATGGGAGGATCGCCACCATGGCGACCCCGAGCTGCATCGACTGCTGTACCGAACCCGCGCTCGTCCGGGTGCGCACACTCCATGAGTCGGCCCACGACCAGGAATCGCTGCTGCGGTGCGCCGGCTGTCAGGCGTTCTGGTTCCACCGCTTCCACGAGTACACCAACTGGGCCGACGGCAGCGACGACCTGACGTCCTGGTACAGCCCCCTCACCCCCGCGGAGGGCGAACGGCTGCGGGACAGCGCCGATCCGGCGGGCGAGGACGTGTCCTTCCTGCGCACGCGCGCCGCCTGGATGGACGACTCCCGGGGGATCCACCGGGTGGAGGGCGCCCCGGACCGGCCGTTCGGCTGAACCCTGCCCCCGGCACCCGGGTGGCTCAGGGGACGACGACCATGCGGAAGCGCGCGGCCCCCGACATCATGCGGGCGAACGCTTCGTTGATGCCGTCCAGCGGCATCGTCTCGGTCATCGGGCGGATCCCGGCGAGCGCGCTGAAGTTCATGGCGTGCTCGACGTCGCGTGAGGTGCCGGAGGGGTGACCGACGATCGAGCGGGACGTCAGGACGATCTGGCTCGGGGTGATCGGCATCGGCTCGGGGGCGATCCCGATGGCGATCAGCTCCCCGCCGGGCCGCAGTCCGTCGACGCCCGACGCCATGGCCTGCGAGTTGGCGGCGGTGGCCAGGACGACCGTCGCACCGCCGAGGGCCTGCAGGGCCTTGGCGGTGTCGCCGGCGGAGCTGTCGACATAGTGATGGGCGCCCAGTTCCACCGCCAGGGCCCGCTTGTCCTCGCCCCGCGCGACGGCCACCGTCTCGTATCCCGACTTCGCCGCGTACTGGACCGCCAGATGGCCGAGGCCGCCGATGCCGATGACGGCGACGAGGTCGCCGGGCCGGGCGATGCTCTTCCTGAAGGCGTTGTACGTGGTGACGCCCGCGCAGCCGAGCGGCGCGGCGTCGACGGCCGACAGCCCGTCGGGGATCCGGGCCAGTGCGTTGACGGGTGCGACCATATGGGTGGCGTACCCGCCCTCGTACGCCCAGCCGGGCACCTGAAGGTTCCGGCAGTCGATGAAGGCGCCCTCGCGGCAGGGCACGCAGTGGCCGCAGTGACCGCCGAACCAGCCGACCTCCACGCGGTCGCCGACCGACCAGTACCGCACGCCCTCGCCGAGGGCGTCGATACGGCCGGCGACCTCGTGGCCCGCGACCAGCGGGAAGGTGACGTTCGGGTAGGCGTTGTGGACGAATCCGGCGTCCGAGTGGCACACACCCGAGGCCTCGACGGCGATCCGGACGTGGCCGGGGCCGGGCTCGGGAAGCTCGCGCTCGACGATTTCGAATGGTCCGCCCGGTTCGGAGACCTGGGCCACCCGCATGGAGTTCATCGCCCGTCCGGTGTGTGAGGGGTACGGCACGCAAGGCGTCGGTCCCGCTCATCGTGGCACGGGGGGCATGCTCCCGCGCGTCGGGCAGCGGCCACCTCGGGGCCCCGCCGGAGGTGTTGGGCGCTGCGCCGCGAACGGGCGCGACCGCCGCTACCAGGCGTGCAGTGCGGCGAACGCCTCGTCGGTGACGGTGGCGAGAGCCAGGCCGCCGTCGGCCTCGACCCAGTGCTCCAGGGCGACCGTCAGGCAGTCCAGAGCCGCCGCCACGCGTACATGCGCGGCCAGGGAGGTCAGTCCGGAGGAGGCGGAGCGTTCGAGGAGCACGCTCGCCAGATGGGGACGCCAGCTGTCCTGCTTCTCCCGGAGCCGGGCGCACAGTGCGGGCGTGGCCTGCACCAGCCTGAGCAGCGCGAGGGTGTCGGCCGGCTCGGCGGAGAAGTGTCCGACGGCGGGGTCGAGAGTCCTGCGCAGCACCGTCCGGTCGTCCTCGCCGGCGGGCCGGGCGCGCAGGGCGCCGGTCATCAGGTCGAGCAGGGGGTCCAGGGTACAGAGGACGACTTCCTCCTTGGTGCCGAAATAGCGCAGGAAGGTGCTGCGGGACACTCCCGCCGCCGCGGCCAGGTCGTCCAGGGTGGCCTTCTCGAAGCCTTCCCGGTGGAACAGCCCAATGGCCACCTCGGCCAGTTCTCCCCGGACCGCGGTGCGCGCGATGTCCCGTGTCTTCGTCCGTGTCGTCGCCACGCCGCCATCATATCCGGCCTTCGCCACTCACTTGCAGGAAGGGAACTCGATAGCTAGCCTGACACTCAGTTTCACCTCTGCGATTCAGTGCCGCGGGGGCTGGTTCGCCGGAGTCCCGCGACGACCGCATCGCACCAATGCGCCACCTTTCGACACGGAATGGAACAGACTCATGACCAAGACCCTCGGGCTCATCGGCAGCGGCATGATCGGAGGCACGCTGGCCCGCCTCGCCGTCGCCGCGGGCTGGAACGTCGTGCTCAGCAACTCACGCGGCCCCGAGACCCTCGGCGCGCTCGTCGCGGAACTCGGCGAGCGCGCCCGGGCGGCCACACCTGCGGAAACCGCCGAGGCCGCCGACCTCGTCGTGGTCACCGTCCCGCTCCACGCCCACGACCGGCTGCCCCGCGAGGCGCTGGCCGGGCGGACCGTGCTGGACACCCTGAACTACTACCCGCAGCGTGACGGGCACGTCACGGAGCTGGACTCCGGGGAGCTGACCTCGAGCGAACTCGTGCAGCGCCATCTGAGCGGCGCACGGGTGGTGAAGGCGTTCAACAGCATCGGCGCCACGCAGCTGCTCTCCCTCGCGCGGCCGGCCGGCGCCGCCGACCGCAGCGCGCTGCCCATCGCCGGGGACGACGCCGCCGCGAAGGCGGAGGCGGCCGCGCTGCTGAACGCCCTGGGCTACGACGCGGTGGACACCGGCAGCCTCGCGGACAGCTGGCGCAGCGAGCCCAACACCCCTCTGTACTGCGTTCCCTACGTGGGCGACATGCCGTCCGGGCTGGACCGGGCGGAGTTCCAGCGCTGGTTCTTCGAGGCGCCCGGCGTCCCCGTGCCCGCCCAGCGGGTCAAGGAACTGGCCGACGCGGCCGAGCGCGGACCCGTCGGCGGCTCGCTGTAGCGCGGCGGCGCGTACCGCCCGCGGCGCGGAGGGGGCGGCGCCACAGGCGGGGCGGGGGTCACTTCGCCTTGAGCGGCTGCCGGTAGGACTTGCGCAGGGACGAGGCGGCCACGGGGAGCAGCCCGGCGAGCACCTTGCCCTTGAACGTGCTCGGTTCACGAGTGAGTTCGACGTCGATACGGGTGCCGTCACCCTCGGGGGTCAGCTGGAAGACCCAGCCGCCGCCGGGCCCGAAGACCTTCGACTCGTGCGTGGTGACGGTGACCCGCCCTCGCTCGGCGTCCCACTCGTAGCGCGCGCGTTCCCATGCGGAAGTGGTCCCCTCGGTCACTTCGGCCCAGGTGTCGCCGATCGCGTGGACGGTGACGGCGTCGATGGTGGGCCAGTTCTCGGCGCGCGAGGGGCCGAAGTCGGTCAGCACCGCCAGCGCGTCCGAGGGACCGAGCGAGGAGTTCAGGTGGAAACGCACGACTGACATTGCGGATTCTGCCTTTCTTGGCAAACGACTGCGCCGACTCTTCGTGCGGGCGCCCTTGACGCCCACGGAGCGTCACCCTTTCAGGTGGTGACGAGATCATCGCAGCCATGCGCGACACCTGTCAAACAGGTGACGGAAGGCCGGAACGGGTGGCGCCCCGCGCAGGGCGTGGATCGCGCCGCAGATCCCCCGGTCGGGCTGCGGACCACCGCCCCGCGGCAACCGGCGCATGCGGCCCCCGGCGCTGCACCCCGACCGCGTCAACCCCGGCGCGCTGTGGGGCGCGGCCGTCACGCTCTTCCCGGCACGCGCGTCGTCATAGGGTGGCGGTGACTCGGATCGGGACGGACGGGGGACCCATGGCCGCGGTGCACGCGTTGATCCATCTTCACGACTTCGACGACGGGAGCTCCGACTTCAAGCTGATCGGGATCTACTCGTCGCGGGAGATGGCCGCGCGGGCCCGGGCCACCGCCGGGGGACTCCCGGGCTTCACGGACTGTCCCGAGGGCTTCGGCATCGAGCCGGTGGAAGTCGACGGACCGAGGGCGGAACACCCCCTCCCCGCCGAGGTGTTCCTGCTCTTCCTCACGTTGCCCGACTCCGGCCGCGGCGAGGAGGTGCGGATCCTCGGGGCCTACCGTACGGAGGAAGGGGCCGACGCGGCCGCGGCGACGGCTCTGCCCCGACCGCGCCTCGGCGAGCTGGAGGTCTGCCCGGTCGACGTGGACGCGACGACGTGGACCGATGGCTTCGTCACCGTCGGGCCCGGGGAGGACTGAGGCCTTCCCGGCCGTCACGGCGCCGAGGACAGCCCGCGCTCCTTCAGACGGGCCCGGTAGGCCCGTACGTTCTGGGTGTTGCCGCAGGTGGTGACGTCATGCCACACGCGTGAGCAGTTCTTGGAACGGTCGTAGAACGCGCCGCGGCAGCGCGGGTTCGCGCACACCTTCAGCCGGCGCAGCGTCCCCCCGTACGAGGCCGCCACCAACTGGACCAGGGCGTAGGAGCGCAGCGCCTCGACGTCGTCCCCCTGGGCGCTCAGCCGCGCGCCTCCCGGGCCGAGAGTGACGGCGGCCGTCGTCCCGATCGAGGGGACGGCGACGGTCTCCGCGGTTCCCTCGGCGGGCCCCGGGGACAGCAGGGCGCGCAGGTCGTCGCGGAACGACACGACGTGCCGGAGGCCGCCGGGGTCCAGGCCGTCCGGCATCGCCGGGGCGCCGGGGTCGATCCGGTGGAGGACGGCGGCGGACGCGTGGAGCCACTGCCGGGCCGCATCGGCGGACTCCAGCAGGTCCGGCTGGCGCGGCTTGCCGAGGCTGGCGGTGTTCAGCAGGTCCTGGACGAAGCCCAGACCGCCCGGCGCGCTGCTCTCGGGGGCCTCGTAGCGAGCGGAAGCGGGCCATCGGGCCGTTGTCATCTCGTCCTCCTCCTCCTCGCTTCCGCCGGACAGATGTAAGAGCCTATCGCCTTCACCTCTGGCAACGGCGGCAGGGGGCTCCCGGGGAGGGCCGTCCGCCGGGCCCGCTACTCTCCCCGGAAGTCGACGGCCGGACGCGGCCGGCCGGCCTTGAAGGCGGCAACCGCCGACGCGAGTCCGGCCGTCGCGTCCCGGGTCTCGAACAGCGGCATCGCGATGTCGAACATCGCGTCGTCCGCCGCCTTCACGCCGCCGGCGTCCCAGAGGCGCAGCAGCGCCTTGTGCGCGGCGTGTGCGCGCGTCGGTCCCGCGGCCACCTTGCGGGCGAACGCCCGCGCGGCCTCCAGGACTTCACCGTCCGGCAGCACGTGGTTGACCACTCCGGCCTCGGCCATGGTGGCGGCGGGCACCTGTTCCGAGGTCAGCGCCCATGCGTAGGCACGGGCACGGCCCGCGCGCGCCGCCACGCGGTGAATCCCGCCGAGGAGCGTGACGATGCCGAGGGTCTGCTCCGGATGCCCGAACCGCGCCCCCTCCCCGGCGAAGATCACGTCGGCGCGCAGGGCGAGTTCGAAGCCGCCCCCGAAGCACAGGCCGCCCACCGCCGCGACGACCGGTACGGGAATCTGCTCGAAGCGGTTGAACGCGAACATGTACCGCTCGAACAGCGTCCGCAACTGCCGGGTGTCGAGGTCGGGCCAGGTCACGATGTCGCCGCCGAAACTGAAGTCGGGCCCCTCCGCGCGCACGACGACCGCCCGCGCGCCCGCCGACTCCGCCTTCTCGACCGCGGCGAGCAGCTCGGCGGCCATCCGCTCGTCGATGCGGTTCTGCGGCGGATGGTCCAGGACGATCTCGGCGACCTGTTCCTCGACGACGACGTGCAGACGGCTCATGGGTGCTCCCGGTCCTCGAACATGCCGCGATCACTTCCCCCGGTGCGGATCCGGCTCCGCGGTCTCCGTGCTCTCCGCGGTCCCCGCGCTCCCCTCGAAGAAGTGGGCGGACGGGACGGTGCCGGCCAGCCGGTCGCGGAGCTCGGCGGAGAACCGCAGCGCCGCCCCGAGGGGCCGGTGGTGGATCGCCGCACGGGTGACCTTGCCGTCGGCGTTCTTCTCCAGGACGGTGACGCCGGAGATCGGCAGGCCGCCGAACGCGGTCGCCCGCCACTGCAGGTAGGTCGTGGTGCCCTGGGTCACCTCGGCGATGAACTCCAGTGACTCGTAGACAGCGCTGGCGGCGGCGAGGGCCGTGGCGACGAGCTCGCGTCCGGCGAGGGGGCGCACCAGGACACTCGCCTCCAGGACGACATCCCCGGCGAAGCGTGCGGCAAAGGTGCTCGCGGACTGCGAGGCGAAGCCGCCGCGCCAGCCCGAGGCCGCGTCACCGGGGTCCAGGGAACGCAGGAAGGCGAGGATCTCGCCCGCCAGAATGTCCGGGAACTCCACGTGCAGCCAGTGACCGCCGCCGGGGACGGTCGCGACACGCGCGCCGGGGAAGCGGGGCGCGATCGTGCCGGCGACCAGCTCGTGCGTGACAAATCCGTCCTCGGCACCGCGGACGATGAGGACCGGGCCGCCGTAGGCGCTCGTTCCCGGTGCTTCGGCGACCCCGTTGTTCCAGATGTCGACATATCGGGCCACCACCGCGGCGGGTACCAGCCTGCCGGCGCGGCCCAGCCTGTCCAGCGCGTCGCTGTCCAGGGCGGGAGAGAGGCGCGCGCGGACGGCCCGCTCCGCCTCCGGGTTCCCACCGAGGGCCCGGAACGGCGCGACCGACCTGTCCGGCAGGTGCGTCCCGCCGAGCGGGACCGGGGTGAGCAGGACGAGCCCGGCGACCCGGTCGGGCCGTGCGGCAGCCGCGAGTTCGACGACCTGGCCGCCCATGCTCTGGCCCATCACCACCACGGGCCCCTCGATCGCGTCGATGACGGAGGCGACCTCGCCGGCGAACAGGGTCAGGCTCAACTCGCCCATGTCCTGCGGCTCGGACGCCCGGCCGCCGGACCCCGGCAGGTCGTAGCGCACGGTGGGCACCGCGCCTGCCACCGCCTTGACGAGGCCGTCCCACACGGCGGCATCGTCCAGGAACCCGTGGACGAGCAGCAGCGTCCGCGTCGCCTCGCCGTCGCGGCGGACGGGGGTGCCTGCGGGAAGGGTCTCGTCGGTCATGTCTGTCCCGTCGTCGGTGGGGGCGACGGCCGTCGGGCCGCCTCGATGAGCGGGCACTCGTACATGAGCATATTCCGAATACTTATTACTGGCCAGAAACGTCCTTCGGCAGGGGTCACTCACCCAGGAGGGCGAGGGCTCCGTACCAGACCGGGCCGGGGTTGATCCGGTCCGGGTGGCGCCGCAGCATCTCGTCGTAGAAGTCGCGCGCGCCGGAGGCCGTGCCCAGCAGCTCCGCGACGTCCCTCAGGTACTGCCGGGTCGTGCCGACGGCGGCCGGGGAATCGGGCAGGTCCTTGTTCTTGTGGCCGGCCACCACGGCGGTCGGACGCAGGGCCTCCACCTGGTCGAGGGCCTTCTGCCACTCCTCCAGACCGCCGTCCACGCCTTCGCTGAAGTACTGGTGGACCCCGTTGTAGACGACGTCGCCGGCCACCACCAGCCCGGTGGACGGCACGTGCAGGACGGTGGTCCCGTCGGTGTCGGTGTGCCCGACCTCCACGGCTCGTAGCGCCCTGCCCTCCAGTGCGAACCCGTCCGCCGGGACCGGCTGCGCGAGAACGGGGCTGTCGGGGATCTGGCCGGGCCACAACACGTCCCACATCTGCGCGCGGCCTTCGGTGGCCTGCCGGTGCATGAGCTCGATGGTGCCCTCGGTGGCGTACACCGTGGCGCCGGGGAAGCGCTTGAGCAGTTCCGCGGTGCCCAGCCAGTGATCACCGTGTCCGTGGGTGATGTAGACATGGCGCAGGCGCTTGCCGGACGCCTCGATCCAGTCGCCGGTCTCCTTGATCTGGTCGCGGGTGAACGGGACGTCGACGAGAACGGCGTCCCGCTCCCCCTGGATGAGCGTAGTGGTGACCGGCGAGGAGACGATCGGCCGGCCGTCCGGCAGCCGCTGGTCGCCGGCGCGCGGGGCGCCGGCCACGACGAGGGTCTCGTAGCCCAGGGGCTCGGGGGTGGTCATGGGTTCTCCTCCCGTGGGGAGACGTCCTTGTCCGCGGCGGTCGCGAGGTTGCGCGCCCTCGCATGCCGATGGACACCCGCGATGAGGGGTCGCGGGGCCCCGGCAACCCACTCCGGGGGAGGACGCGGTCGCACCTTGGCGCCACGCGCCTCCGCCGAGGACTCCACACGCACCTGCTACCAGCACTTTCCCACTAAAACGGCGCTGGTGCAGGAGTACCCGCGGGACCCCGGGACCGGGCCGGCACACCGGATCGCACAGCACCTGAGCCGGGCGCGGCACACGCCCGAGGACCGGATGCCGGCCCTGCACGACGCCGTCGAGGCCGCCCGGGGGCACGGCCCCGTACGCACAGAGGCACCCCGGGCACGTGGGCCGGGGTGCCTCGGTCCGTTCATGGCTCGCCGCGGCGGGCCCGTCAGGCCGCCGGGCGCCGGGCGAAGGAGCGGGCGCGGGCCAGGCGGGCGGGGTCGAAGGCGTCGGTGGCGCCGGCGCCCACGGCGCCGCCGAGCCCGGCGTTCCCCGCCTCGATCTTCCGGGCGACGCCCTTCACCTTGGGGTGGCCCGGTGCGAGGGCGATCTCGAAGTGGGACTCCTTGGGCACCGGGAAGTCGCCGCCCCAGGCCACCACGCCGTCCAGTTCGGCGAGGATGTCGCGGACCACGGTCAGCTCGCGCGGGTAGAAACCGCCCCGCGCGTTCAGCGGGTAGGCCAGGGGCCTGATCTCGAGCGCCGTGCCGGACAGGTAGTTCGACTCGAACGCCTCTCGCACCCGGTACGACGACGCCCGGTACCCCAGGACGTCGCCGGGGCGGAGCTGGTCGATCTCGTAGTGGAAGCGCCGCGCGACGTACAGCAGGACGGTCGCCGCGGCACCGCCGGCCAGGCGCACCGGCAGACCGCTTCCCTCGATCACCTGGGACCGCGCCCCGTCCGCGGTGAGGACCTGCCAGCCGTTCGCCGAACGGCTGCCGGGCCACGCGGCGGCTGTGTCCTGCGTGTTCGCCGGGACGGCGGCGGCGGGCGCCGCGCCCAGCGTGCCGAGGGCGGCGGCCCCGGCCAGTGCGGTGGTGGTGCCGAGCAGATGACGCCTGGTCAGCTCGTTCACGGTGTGCCTCTCTTGGTGTGTCGGTGGAGAACGGCGAGCCGTGCGGAACGCCGGCCGGACCACGGCCGGAGCGGGGTTCGCCCGGCCCGGCACCGGGTCGTGGCCGGCGTGGCACCTGTTGTGGAGCGGGAGCCGCTGCGGGTACGCGTCGGCGTGCGCCCGTGGCCGGCGGCCGGCGGCGCGGTGCCGAGGAACCGGCGGGCACCGCGACGCCACCGTCAGGGCCGATCGCCCGGCCCCGCACCCACAGGCCGGGACCGGCCGGGAGCACGAGGAGCAGCAGTGCGCTAGCTCCGCGTGCCGGTCCTCGTGGCCCGTGCCGCGGCCCGCTTCGCGGCCTGCTCCTGGTAGGCCGTGAGGTTCCGGCGGTACTGGGCGGCCCGGCTGTTCTCGAGGCCGATCAGGGCGAGCTGACGGTCCGTGAAGCCCTGGCAGAACTCGTCGAACTTGGCCTGACCCCCCGGCAGCAGGATGTAGTCGCCCGGCAGGACGGCGCCGGACGCCGTGATCAGCGCGAAGCGGGCCGGGCTGATCTTGGAGTCCGCCGTGCCGTAGAGCAGGCGGCTGCAGGACGACGTGGTGTTCCCGGCCGTCTGCCAGCGCCGGTCGAAGTGCGCGCGGAAGCGGCTCAGCCCGCCGCCGTTGTTGTACTGGGAGGTCACCCAGTCGACGATGCTGCCGCCCCCCGCCACGTACTTGGCCAGCAGGTAGCCGTCGACGTCCTCGATCATGTCGGTGAAGGAGAAGCTGGAGACCGTGCCCGGGATGGCCAGCTTGGCCCTGCAGAAGGCGCCCGGGGAGGCGTACTGCTCCTCGGAGTTCCGCCAGTCCGCCCAGAAGGTCATGATGTCGCCGCCCCAGCCGGCGACGTCGCCGCCGGTCGCGTCGCCCTTGTTGTCCGGGTCGGGGGCGACCAGGAACCCGTTGGCGGTGGCCATCAGGTGGGCGGCGTCCAGGGTGTAGCCGGTGACGGGATCCGTGAACGAGTAGGCGTCCGGCACGCCCGCGCCGCGGCTGTCGCAGTAGGCGACGAAGTCGTCGTCGTAGCTCCCTGCCAGCCACCACCAGGTCAGGCCCTGGTACTTGCGGTGACGCAGGTGCTCCATGACCAGCTGGCTCGCGTTGGTGCCGACGTTGTTCGCGGCCTTGTAGGCGAGCGCGAGGTCGTGGATGTGCTGCACGTAGGCGATGAACGAGTCGGCCGGGCCGGCCGAGCTGTTCACCGAGCCCACGCCCGGCTCGGCGTACGCGCCGTGCCGCCACACGTCCCGGTCCAGGTCGAAGGTGTCGGAGCCGTTGACGACCTGGAACTCCTTGATCTGGTTCATCGCCCAGTTCGACGGCAGGGGGTAGCCGAGGTTCCCGGAGAAGCCCCAGGACATGCCGGAGACGAAGGAGAAGCGTGCCCCGGTCCGCTCGGTGACGTTGGTGCAGACGTTGCGGGAGCCGTAGACGCCGTGGAAGTACCTCTTGCCGCGACTGGCCAGTCCGGCCACCACGCCGTTGAAGTAGGCGACGACACCCTGGGGCTGGCCGTCGATCTCCCACTGCTGGGCGTCGTAGTCCACGGCGAAGTAGATCGTGGTGCCCCGGTCGAAGCCGTAGCCGGACGCCAGGTCGTGGGCGTTGAGGGCGTGCTGGAATCCCTGGGTGTAGGTGAAGTCGGACAACTGGCGCGCGTTGTCCTGGTAGATGGGGAAGACCCGCAGGCCCGCGTCGAAGATGGTCTGGAGCTCGCCCGGCTTGATCTCCTTGTCGAGGGTGGAGCCCGGCGGGTCGTACAGGTAGCGGCCGACGAGGCGGTAGCCGTTGTCGTACATCCAGCGGGCTCGGGAGCCGGTGATCTGGAAGCGGGTGTCGGAACCGGACGCCGCCCGGTCGGCGTTGCCCATCGACACCAGCAACTGGGCCCAGGTGTCGTACTCGCCCACCCCGTAGGACGGGTCGCCCTGGCTGTACAGCTGCGAGAACCCCTGGAAGATCTCGACGAATTCACGGGTCTTGTCGTCGAAGGTGCTCTTGAAGGTGGTCCGGACCTCGGAGTCGTCGGGGCCGCGCAGGATCACCGGCTCGTTGAACACGCAGGCCGCGGTGAAGAGCTGGACGAAGATGCCGGCGTCGCCCTGGCGCACGGTGTGCTGGCGCAGACCGGCCTGAGTACCGGGCCCGAAGTTCCCGTTGGGCTCCAGTCCGAGCTCGTACTGCAGGCCGATCATCAGGGACTTCTGCACGTCCCGGGAGTAGATGCCGTCGGCCGGGCCGATGCTGTACGCGCTGCGCTGCCAATAACGGCCGTTGAGCCACTGCTGGATGGCGCGGATCTTGTCGGTGCCCCCGGCCACGACGACGTACGCGTCCATGTTGAGGATGCACTTGGCGATGGTGGCGTTGATCGTGCCGTCGCCCTCGGGTATCCCCATGTTGGCGCGCAGGTCCTTGACCGCTTCCCGGGTCACGCCGGTGAACCAGCCGTAGCTGTCGGGCTCGACGCCCCAGTAGCCCTTGCAGAACAGGCCGTGCTCGAGGATGGCGACGATGTTGCGGTTCGCGTCCCAGCCGAAGCCGATCTCTCCGAGGGCCGCGAACCGGGACACGGTGGTCGGCCCGAAACTGGCGACCACGGGAGAGATGCCGAGTTCGTGCTGAAGGCCCATGATCAGGGAGTACATGGTGGACCAGCCGGTACGGCCGTCCTCGGGGCAGCGCTGATAGCCGCTGACACTTCCATAGGTGGCGTTGACCCACTGCTGGGCTTCCAGAACCTTCGCGTCCGCCATCGTCCAGCCTTCACGTCGTGGGGGGACAGGCCGGATCGGAGCCCGGCCTCTGGCCTTGGCCCACCCTAGGAGCGCGTTCTCTCCTCTCTCTCTTCATGTCTCACTTCACACGGGAGACCCCGGCCGCCCGCACCGGGCGGGAGCGGCCGGGGCGGAGGGTGCTCAGGTGGTGTACTCGGAGTTCAGCCGCACGTAGCCCTCGGTGAGATCGCAGCCGTAGACGGTGAACTCCCCGTCCGCGATGCCCAGATCGATGCCGATGACCACCTCGTCGTTCCCCTTGAGGTAGGTGGCGACGGACGCGCGGCGGTCGTCCTCGTCGGCCCCGGGCGGGTAGACGCCGATGTCCCCGAAGCGGACGGTGACGTCCTCCTGGCGGATGTCCAGGTCGTCCTGGCACTTGCCGACGGCCATCACGACCCGGCCCCAGTTCGGGTCGGCGCCGTGCACGGCGGTCTTGACCAGGGGCGAGTTGACCACGGTCTTGCCCACGCGCTTGGCCTGGGCCGCGTCGCGCGCCCCGGTCACCTCGACCTGGATCAGCTTCGAGGCGCCCTCGCCGTCGGAGGCGATCATCTTCACCAGGCCCAGGGCCACCTCGTACAGCGCCTGTTCGAACTCCTCGGCCCCGACGGGTCCGGCGAGGCCGTTCGCGAAGACGGCGGCGGTGTCGGAGGTCGAGGTGTCGGTGTCGATGGAGACGGCGTTGAAGGTGGTGTCCATGACCCGCCGGAACACCGCGTCGAGTGTGTCCCCGTCCAGTTCGGCGTCGGTGGCGAAGAACGTCAGCAGCGTCGCCATGTCGGGTTCGAGCATGCCGACGCCCTTGGCGATCCCGGTGAGGGTGGCGTCGCCGATCCGGACGGTGAGGCACTTGGGGCGGGTGTCCGTGGTCATGATCGCCCGCGCGGCGGCCGCCAGGTCGGCCTCCTCCGCCGGGGGCCAGGCGAGGTCTTCGAGGTGGGCGGTGATCTGCTTCATGGGGTACTGGCGGCCGATGACCCCGGTCGAGGCGATCAGCAGTTCCCCCGGCTCGATGCCCAGGGCGCGGGCCGTGCGGTCCCTGACCTCGACGGCGTTGCGCTCCCCCTCGGGGCCCGTGGCGACGTTCGCGTTGCGCGCGACCACGACCACGCCGCGCGCCGTGCCGTCCGCCGCGGCGTCCCGCGAGAGGTGGACGGACGGGCCGGCGAACCGGGAGCGGGTGAACACCGCCGCCGTCCGGGCGGGCACCTGCGAGGCGATGACGCACAGGTCGTCGCGACCGTCGTCCAGGATGCCGACGGGCGCGACGTGCACGGCGAATCCCCGGGGGACCTGCCCCTGCAGCTCTTGCATAAGAAACCAACTTTCAGAATAGGTATGCAGTCACGTCCGAACGAGAGGCCGGAGCGACCGCCCCGGCCATCACGTCCTTTCGTACCAGACGGCGGACGCCCCGCGCCGCAGAACCACCCGCACGAGCGTCCGCGCCGCGGGGGCGGGTCAGCCGGCCGGCTCCTCCTCCGTCACGGACAGCACGGCGTAGTCGTACATGCCGTAGACCGGGGACATGGCGACGTTCGCCGCCCTCCTCCCCCGGAACAGCACGGACTTCACGAACATGTAGGGGCACATGACGGCCTCGTCCATGGCGGCGCGGTCCACCGCCGTCCAGATGTCCGCGCGCTCCTTCTCGTCGAGCGTCCGCGCCCCGGTGTCGAGGAGCGCGTCGATGGTGCCGCTCGCCAGTTCGCCGAGGTTCTGATTGCCCGTCTCCTTGATCGCCCGGGAGTCGGCGATCTGCTGGAGGAAGCCGTAGCCGTCCGGGAAGTCCGCGGCCCACCCGAACATCACGATCCCGATGCCGTGTTCGCGGACGTACGCCGGTACCCCGGCCGCCTTCGTGAAGTAGTCGCCGCTGCCGAACGGCACCAGGTCGGCGCGGATGCCCACCCGTGCGAGGCCCTCGGCGAGGGCCACCGCGGCGTTCCACTCCTTGCGGCGGTCCGTACGGGCGGCGATCCGGGTGGTGAACCCCTCCGGGAGGCCCGCGAGTTCCAGCTCCCGGCGGGCCGCCGCCAGGTCCCCGGTGCCGTCCGGGCCGACCGGGTAGCGGTCGAAGGGCACATGCCCCGCCAGGGACGGCGGCAGCAGCGAGGTGGCGATCTCGCCGGCCGGCTCGCCTCCGTACGCGGCGAGCATCGCGGCCTTGTCGGTCGCCAACTGCACGGCGCGGCGGGCGTGGACATCGGCCAGCGGCCCGATGTTCTGGTTGATGCAGTACAGCCAGACGAATCCGGTGCGGGGGTTGTCGACCCCGCTCCTCAGCTCCGGATCGTCCAGCAGCCGCGCCTGCGCCTCGGGTTGCACGCCCACTCCGGCCAGGTCGATGTCGGCCCGGCCGTCGAGCAGCAGGCGGTCCACCTCCGGTCCGCTCACCCCGAGCCGCACCGTGATCCGGTCCGGGAGGGCGGTACGGACGGGGTCGGTGCCGGCCCGCCAGTGCTCGTTGCGCTCCAGTTCCAGGGCCTCGCCCGGTGCGTAGTGCGCGATGCGGTACGGGCCGGAGGAGACGGGGCGCAGCCGGTAGCGGGGGAAGGTGTCCCGGGCCTGCGGCACCGCGATGGTCGTGGGGAGCGCGGCGAGACGGTCGAAGGCGGCGAAGGGCTCGCGCAGCCGGAAGACGACCGTGCGGTCGTCCGGCGCCTGCACGCCCGCCGGGCCGGCCAGGTACTGCCGGAAGTAGGCGGGTCCGCCCCGGGTGACCGGTTCCCCGTAGACGTGCTCGGGGAAGGCGGCACGCAGGACGGCGTACCGCACGTCGTGGGCGGTGACGGGGGTCCCGTCCTCGAACCGCACGCCCTCGCGGACGTGGTAGGTCCAGGTGCGGCCGCCGTCGCGGACCTCACCGAGCGCCTCCGCGAGGTCGGGGACGAGCCGGGGCGCGCCGTCGTCGCCGGCGGTGTAGCCCACGAGCGGGCGCCCGATGAGGCGGATGAAGTTCCAGGTGTAGGCGTAGTAGGTGTCGGCGGGGTCGAGGGAGTCGAAGTCGTCCGTGCGGACGAACCTGAGCGTCCCGCCCCTGCGGACGGAGGGGTTCACGATTGCGCGTGATGCTGCGTCGAAGGCCACGGGGTGCCGGCGCCTCTCTCCTCGGACGGGTCTCGGTACGGGTCTCGGCCGGGCACCGGCGCGCTGGGCGCGGGGTGCGCGGTTCAGCCGCGCCCGGCGGGCACCGGGGCGCTCATCAGCCACATCTGACGTGCTCCGGCACGCCGGTAGCCGAACTCGGTGTTGATGCGCAGCATGTGCGCGTTCTCCTGCGCGTTCCAGGTGTCCACATGGGTCAGCCGCGGCTCGGCGGCCCGGCACGCGGCGAGATTGTGCGCCTTCACCAGGCGCCCGAGTCCGGCTCCGCGGTGTGCGGGGTCCACGACGGTGACGGCCTGCAGCGCGTTGTCGGGATTGGTCCGGGTCATGGACAGTCCCGTCCAGGCCACCATGCGCCCGGTGCCGTCGTCGACGACGCCGCACTGGTACGCGCGGCGCCCGCGGGCCGCGCGCATACGCTCGAAGTCGCGGATGCGGGAGACCGCCGCGGCCTGCGGTTCCCGGTCGAGGCCGCCGGTGGGGGCGTCCGCGGAGAGCACGGCCTCCAGCCGCGCGGCCTCGGCCACCAGGTCGCCGGGGACCGCCGATCCCCAGAACCGCAGCCGCAGCGGACCGCGGAGCGGCTCGGGACTCGGCGCCTGCGCGACGTCCAGCCGCAGGTGGTGCAGGACCGCCACCATCCGGGCGCCGATCCGGTCCCCGAAGTGGTGGGCGGGGGCGGCGGGATCGGCGGTGTCCGCGGCCAGCAGCACCCGGGAGCAGTGCCGGGCCGCGGCGTGGCGGCGTACGAACGCGGCGAGCCGGCCGCCCCATCCGCGCCCGCGCCAGGCCGGATGGACCACGAAGACCGCGGCGGTGGCGGTGGCGGCGTTCTCCTCCTGGGGGAACTCCAGGCGCGCGCAGGCCACGCACTCCCCTCCGTCGTAGACCGCCCACTCCTCCACCTCGGTGGCCGGCGGGCCGACCGCGAGCGAGCCCTCGAAGTCCGCGAGGCAGGGGCGGGGCAGGTGGGGTGTGTCGGCCGCGTGCGCCGCGACGCGCAGCGCGTGGACGTCCTCGACCACGCGCCCCGCCCCGCCGTCGACACGGGTGAAGGCGGAGGTCATCGCGCCAGTCCCATCGCCTGGATGTCGTACAGCCCGAAGGCCGGATGCACGTACACATTGGTGAGGTCGGGATGGCGGTGGTGCAGGGTCCGGTCGTGCGCCATGGGGAGGATGACGGCCCGGTCCATCACCGTCGCCTCCACCTGCCGCCAGATCCGGCGCCGTTGGGCGGCGTCCTCGCAGGACTGCGCCGCGTCGATGAGCCGTTCGACCACCGGGTCGTCGAGCTCGGCGAAATTGAAGTTGCCGCCGCCCTGCCTGATCTGCCGCCCGTCGACGAGCGGGGCGAGGAAGCCGTACTCCGTGGGGTAGTCGGCGCCCCAGTCGGTGACGCCGAGGCCGAGGCCGAGGCGGCGCACCGTGCCGGGGTGGCCCAGGCCGCTGCGGTAGTACGAGGCGGTGTCCAGCACCTCCACCCGGGCGCGGATGCCGACCCGGGACAGTCCCGCGGCGAGGGTGCGGGCGACGAGTTCGAACTTGCCCGGTTGCGTGGCGATGGCGGTCTCGAAGCCGTCCGGGAGCCCCGCGGCGGCCAGTTCGGCGCGGGCGGCGGCCAGGTCGCCCCTCAGGTCCGGCCCGGACGGGTAGGGGTCGGCGCCGCTGTGGGAGGGCAGGTGGGGCGGGATCAGGCCGGTGGCGAGCGAACCGCCGACCCCGTCGCCGCCGCGGGCCTCCAGCAGCGCCGCCTTGTCCGCGGCGTAGAACACCGCGCGCCGGGCGTGCACGTCGTCCAGCGGCGGGACGCGGGTCTGGACGGTGACGTACTGCAGGAAGCCGGTGGCGGGATTGTCGGACCGAGCGCGCAGGGCGGGGTCGGCGAGGATCACGTCGCGCGCCTTGTGCTGGATGCCCCTGCCCTCGACGTCCACGTGGAACTCCCCTGCCAGCAGGCGCCGGTCCAGTTCGTCGACGTCGACACCGAGGACGGCGGTGAGGGCGTCCGGCAGGGCGCGGCGCACCGGGTCCGTCGACCCGTCCCACTCCGTGTTGCGGACGAGGTGGAGGGAGCGTCCGGGCTCGTAGCGGTGGATGCGGTAGGGGCCGGAGCAGACCGGCGCGCCGCCGTAGGCCGCTCCGGAGTCGCGGTGCGCGGGCACGGGCGCGGTGTTGGGCTGCGCCATCAGGTAGTCGAAGTCGGCGAACGGCCGCTTCAGCCGGAAGCGGAGGGTGCTCTCGTCGGGGCACTCGACGGCCCTGCACCGGCCGCCCCGGTAGGGGCCGGGGTAGCCGCCGTGGTCGAGCAGGTCGACCAGGTAGGTCGGTCCGCCGGGCAGCACGTCCTGGGCGAAGACCCGCTCGACGGCGTGGGCGATGTCGCGGGCGCCGATCTCCTCCCCGGTCTCGAACCTGGCACCGCCGCGGATCCGGTACGTCCAGGTGAGCCCGCCGTCCGAGACCTCGCCCGGCTCGCACGCCAGGTCGGGTACGACGGCGGGGGTGCGGGGGTCGGTGCCGAAGGCCATGAGCGTGCGGTGCATGGTCCGCTGGAGCAGCCAGGACCACACGTAGTAGGTGCGGGCGGGGTCGAGCGAGTCGACGTCCGCCGAGGCCACCATGGCCAGCGTTCCGCCGCGCCGGTCGGAGGGTTCGGCGACGGCGCCGACGGCGGCGTTCCAGCCGGTCATCAGCCGAGCTCCTTCACATACAGGTACTGCGTCGACAGGGTGCATCCGCGGGAGACCTTGGCGTCCGTCGAACCGATGCCGTAGTGGACGGTCTTCACCCCGTGGCGGGGGGCGTGGTCGGCGAGCGTGTAGTACAGCAGCTCGTAGTAGAGCGGGAGTCCGCCCTGCGCCGCGTAGTCGAAGCCGGCGCGGTGCGCGAACCAGTCGCCGCCGTGGGAGAGGACCAGCCCGAAGCCGGCGATCCGTCCGTCCAGGACGGCCTTGGTCACCAGCGCCCGGTCCCCCAGCCGCTCGGCGGCGGCGTACAGCACCGCCTCGGAGCGCCGCGGATCCCAGCCGGTCATCCCGTACTTGGCGAACAGCTCCGTCTCCAGGGCGGCCAGGCGCGGGACTTCGGCGGGGTCCAGGGGCTCCAGTGAGATCACGGCGTCCGACGCCTCGATGCGCCGCCGTTCCGCGCGGACCCGCCGGGAGCGCCGGGAGCGCAGCGCCATCGCGTAGTCCATGAATCCCTCGCCGGGCAGCGTGAGGGCGGCGAACTCGCCGGACACGTGGGAGAGGTAGCCGCGTTCGACCAGGACCTGGCGCTGGACCCGGTCGGAGGCGTCGACGTACGGGAAGCAGATCGAGCGGCACCCGTGGAGCGCGGCGGTCCGCTCGGCCCGCTCCACCACGTCGTGCGCGCTCCGCGCGGTGGCGTCCGGGTGCAGCAGCAGCCGGGTCCGGCCGAGGTGGCGGCCGCCGCACATCATCGAGGGCATGAGGCGGTCCGGGTCGCCGAAGCCCGTGAGGACGTCGGCGGCACCGGCCATGCCCTCGGCCGCGCAGTGCCGGATCAGCAGGTCGGTGCGGCCCAGCGCCCAGGGCGACCCGCGGTCGGCCAGCACCAGCGGCAGGGCCGCCACGAGGCGCGCCTCCTCGGTCGCGGTCAGGTAGGCCATCCACGCTCCCGCGGAATCCTGGAGGACGCGCATCCAGTCGGGGGTGAGGAAGAAGTCCTCACCGCCGACGAGCGCGGCCCAGCCGGCCTCGCGCGCCTCCTCGGGCGTCCGCCACTGGTCGATCACCATTCCACCGGTCACGCCGGGAGTGTGGCCCGCCGCGATCTCCGGCCGCTCTCGAAGTGCTCCCCGCCGACGGCGATACCGGCCCGAGAGATCCATGAGAGAACCCCGCCCCAGGGTGTGCACAGCTTTCCCCGTCGCCGTGCGAACAGGAGATCCCCGCAGCCATGTCCCGTGTATCCACCGGTCCGAGCACGCAGCCCACCACCGCACATGCCCTGCTCAAGCGCCTGAGAGAACACGGCGTCGAGAAGGTGTTCGGCGTCGTCGGCCGCGAGGCCGCCTCGATCCTGTTCGACGAGCAGGACGGCATCGAGTTCCTGCTGACCCGGCACGAGTTCACCGCCGGTGTCGCGGCCGACGTGCTGGCCCGTATCAGCGGCCGGCCGCAGGCGTGCTGGGCGACGCTGGGCCCCGGCATGACCAACCTGACCACGGGCATGGCGACCAGTGCCCTGGACCGCTCCCCCGTCATCGCAATGGCGGCGCAGTCCGAGTCGCACGACATCTTCCCCAACGACACGCACCAGTGCCTGGACCTGGTCAAGATCGCCGAGCCGATCTCGAAGTACGCGGCCGAGCTGCAGCGCCCCCGGGAGATCACCGACCTCGTCGACTCGGCGGTGACCTCGGCGATGACCGAACCGGTGGGCCCGTCCTTCCTCAGCCTCCCGGTGGACCTGCTCGGCTCCTCTGAGGGGATCGACCTCGCGGCAGACCACGGCCCGGCCCGCACGCCGGCCAAGCCGATCACGGCGTTCCAGCCGGGCTGGGAGAGCAGCGCGGACGAGGCCGTGGCCCTGGTGCGCGAGGCCGCCCACCCGGTGTTCGTCGTCGGCGCGGCCGCCATCCGCTCGGGTGCCGTCCCCGCCCTCCGCGCCCTGGCGGAGCGGCTGAACATCCCCGTGATCACGACCTACATCGCCAAGGGCGTCCTGCCGCAGGGCCACGAGCTCAACTACGGCGCCGTCACCGGCTACATGGACGGCATCCTGTCGTTCCCCGCGCTGGAGACGCTGTTCGGGCCGGCCGACCTCGTGCTGACCGTGGGCTACGACTACGCCGAGGACCTGCGGCCGTCGATGTGGGAGCGCGGTCCGGCGAAGAAGACCGTCCGCGTCGCCCCGACCGCCAACCCCGTGCCGCGGATCTACCGGCCGACGGTGGACGTGGTCACGGACGTCCTGGCGTTCGTCGAGCACCTCGACGCGGGCACCCGCGGCGTCGCGGCCAAGAGCCGGCACGACATCGCGCCGCTGCGGGAGCGGATCGCCGACTTCCTGGCCGACCCGGAGCAGTACACCGACGGCATGCGTGTGCACCAGGTCATCGACTCGATGAACACCGTCATGGCCGACGCCGCCGCCCCGGGCGAGGGCACGATCGTCTCGGACATCGGCTTCTTCCGCCACTACGGCGTGCTCTTCGCCCGCGCCGACCAGCCCTACGGATTCCTCACCTCCGCGGGGTGCTCCAGCTTCGGTTACGGCATCGCCGCGGCGATCGGCGCCCAGCTGGCCAGGCCCGGCCAGCCCACCTTCCTGATCGCCGGCGACGGCGGCTTCCACTCCAACAGCGCCGACCTGGAGACCGCGGCCCGCCTCGGCCTGCCGATCGTCACCGTCGTGGTGAACAACGACACCAACGGCCTGATCGAGCTCTACCAGAACATCGGGCACCAGCGCAGCCACGCCCCCGCGATCAAGTTCACCGGTGTCGACTTCGTCCAGCTCGCGCAGGCCAACGGCGTCGAGGGGACCAAGGCGACGACCCGCGAGGAACTGGTCGCCGCGCTGCGCAAGGGCGTCGAACTGGGCCGCCCCTACCTGATCGAGGTCCCCGTCGCCTACGACTTCACCGCCGGCGGCTTCGGGGCGCTGAAGATCTGACATGACGGACACGGGCCTTCCCGCCGTCTTCGGCTTCCTCGCCTCTGCCGGCACCGGCAGAGGCGGGGCCGCCCCCTCGGCGGACTTCGCGACGCGCGGCCGGCACACCCCGATCGGGGAACGGCTGCGCCTTCAGAGCGTGGACGCCACGCTCGTCCACCCCGGTCCCGACCCCTCCCCGGCGTACGCCCGCGGCGCGGACACGTTCGCGCTGATCGCCGGGGAGCTCTACAACCGCGACGAGATCCACGCCACCCTCGGCACGCACGCCGGGGTGCCGGACGCCGAGTTGCTGCTCGGCCTGTTCGAGAAGTACGGGATGCACGCCTTCCGGCTGCTCAACGGGCGGTACGCGGCGCTGCTCGCGGTGGGCGACCGGCTGCTGGCCGCCACCGACCACGCCGGGTCCGTGCCGCTGTACGTACGGGCGGTGCCGGGGCACGTGCTGGCCGCGACCGAGGCCAAGGCGCTCGCCGGGCGGACCGCGACGGGGAGCGGCGCCCCGCTCCCCGGGGTGCGCAGGGTCCGCCGGCTGCCGGGGCTGCACCAGGTGCCGGCCGGTGCCGTGCTCGACATCCGCACCAGTAACGGGGCGGTGTCCGTGCACCGCACCTGGGTGCCGCCCGTGCACCGGCTCCTCGTCGGCGAGGACGAGGCCGTCAACCTGGTGCGTACGGCACTGGAGCGGGCCGTGGTCCGCCGGCTCGGCGCCGGCGGGCGGCCGCTGGTGGTGCTCTCGGGGGGCATCGACTCCTCCGGTGTCGCGGCCCTGTCCAACAGCGCGGCCCCGCAAGGGATCGACACGCTGTCGATGGGGACCGACACCGCGGACGAGTTCCCGCAGGCCCGGCTGGTCGCCGGGCACCTGCGCTCCGCGCACCGGGAGATCACCGTCCCCACCGCCGAATTGCTGGCCCAGCTGCCGCACACCGTCCACGCGGCGGAGACCACCGACCCGGAGGTCATCGAGTACCTGCTGCCGCTGACCGCGCTGTACCGGCGGCTGGACGGGCCGGCGCGCAGGGTGCTGACCGGGTACGGGGCGGACATCCCGCTGGGCGGCATGCACCGGGAGGACCGGCTGCCCGAGCTGGACACCGCGGTGGCACGGGACATGGACACCTTCGACGGGCTCAACGAGATGAGCCCGGTCCTGTCGGCACTGAACGGCCACTGGTCCACGCACCCCTACTGGGACCGGGAGGTGCTGGACCTGCTGACCTCGCTGGAGGCAGGGCTCAAGCGCCGCCACGGGCGCGACAAGTGGGTGCTGCGTACCGCGATGGCCGACCTGCTGCCCGCCGAGACCGTGAACCGGCCCAAGCTCGGCGTCCACGAGGGCTCGGGAACCTCGTCCGCCTTCTCCGCGCTGCTCCTCGGCGCCGGGGTCGCGGAGCCGGACGTGCCCGACGCCAAGGCCCGGGTGGTGCGGGAGCTGTTCGACCGGACGGTGGCCGGCGGTGCCGACCCGGACGGCATCGCGGTGGCCGAGGTCGTCGAGGCCGTCGCGGCGGGGGTGGCGGTGTGAGCGGCTACGAGCAGTTCCGGGGCAAGCGGCTCGCCCTGGTGGAGTCCATGCTGCACGACGCCTTCTACAACGGCATCCACCGCGCCCGGGACTTCGGCTGCGAAGTGTGGCTGCTGGTGCGGGGGGAGGAGTGGTACACCGGCGGGCGGCCGCTGTCCGGGCACCCGCTGGGCAGGGTCGACCGGGTCGTGCAGGTGGACACCCACGACTGGCGCGCGGTGGCCGGTGTGCTCACCGACGCGGACGGCAAGCCGCTGGTGGACGGCGTCCTGTCGTTCTCCGACTACCACACGGAGGTCACCGCCCGGGTCGCGGAGAGTCTCGGCCTGCCGTCGCAGGGGCTGGAGGCGGTGCGTGCCGCCAACCACAAGCACCTGCTGCGCGAGGCCCTGGGCGACGATCCGGCGAACGTGCGCTGGCGGCTGGTGACCCGCCGCGAGGAACTGGAGGCCGCGGTCGGCCACGTGGGGCTGCCGCTGATCGCCAAACCGCCCTCGGAGGCGATCTCGTTCGGCGTCCGCAAATGCCTGACGTGGGACCAGGTGCTCGACGCGTGGCGGGAGTTGTCCGCCGTCCGGGCCTCGCTGCGCGGCCAGCCGCGCCCCGGCCACGTGCTCCTGGAGGAGTACGTGCGGGGCACCGAGGTCAGCGTGGAGTCGATGACGGCGGGCGGGGTGACGCACTTCTTCGGCGCCACGTCCAAGGAACTGCACAAGGACACGCTGCTGGAGGAGGCCCACTCCTTCCCGGTCGCCCTGGACGCCGGTGTCTGGGAGGAGGTCCGCGCGTGCGTGGACCGCGCGCTGCGGGCGGTCTCGTACCGCCAGGGCCCGGCGCACACCGAGGTGATGATCACCGAGGACGGTCCGCGCATCGTCGAGGTCAACCCGCGGCTGCCGGCCCACATGATCTCGACCATGGTGACCGACGTGTGCGGCACCGATCCGCACCTGGACGCCAAGCTGCTCGCCGTCGGCGCCGAGCACGTGCCGCACCGCGGTCCGGGCGACGGGGCCGTGGGCGGCGCCGCGGTGGTCGTGCTCTTCCCCGACGAGCCGGGCGAGTTCACGGGGATCGACGGCACCGGGGACACGGCCGGCACCGACTCCACCGGCGGGGAGGGCCCATCGCCCGGGGTGTCGGTGCACCTGCACCACGAGCCGGGGGACCCGGTCGCCACCCGGCTGGACAACTCCGCCTCCGTCGGCTTCGTGTACGCGCGGGCGCACTCCGCGAAGGAGGCCCTCGACGAGGCCCGCAGGGCGGCGGGCCGCATCCGCATCCACACCCGGAAGGAGGCTCCGTGAACGGCCAGGCCGACTCGCACATCTCCCCGCGCTACGCGCAGATCCCCACGTTCATGCGGCTCACGCACGACCCGGCACCGGTCGGGCAGGACGTCGTGGTCATCGGCGCCCCCTACGACGGCGGCACCAGCTACCGCCCCGGGGCCCGGTTCGGCCCCCGGCAGATCCGCTGCGAGTCCGGCCTGATCCACGGGGTCGGCATCGACCGCGGCCCCGGGGTCTTCGACCTGCTCTCCGTCGTCGACGGCGGGGACATCGACCTGACGCCCTTCAACCAGCACATCGCCATCGCCACCGCGCAGGACCACCTGTCCCGTCTGCTGGCGGACAACGCCGCCTTGCTCATGCTCGGCGGCGACCACTCGCTGACGCTCTCCGCGCTGCGGGCCGTCCACGCCAAGCACGGCCCGGTGGCGGTGCTGCACCTCGACGCCCACTCGGACACCAACCCCGCCATGATCGGCGGCGAGTTCCACCACGGGACGCCGTTCCGGCACGCCATCGAGGAGGGCCTGGTCCAGGCGGACGCCATGGTCCAGCTCGGCATCCGCGGCCACAACCCGCGGCCCGACAGCCTGGACTACGCGCGCGGCCACGGGGTGCGCGTCGTCACCGCGGACGAGTTCGCCGACCTGGGCACGGCACGGACGGCGGACCTGATCCGGGCGAGGATCGGGGACCGTCCGGTCTACGTCTCCGTGGACATCGACGTCGTCGACCCCGCGTTCGCCCCCGGCACCGGGACGCCCGCCCCGGGCGGGCTCACCAGCCGGGAGGTGCTCGCGCTGCTGCGCACGGTCGGCGACCTCGACCCCGTCGGGTTCGACGTCATGGAGGTCTCCCCGCTGTACGACCACGCCGGGATCACCTGCGTCCTGGCCACCGAGATCGGCGCGGAGCTGCTCTACCAGTACGCCCGCGCACACCGGAAGAAGGAGGAGAACCAGTGACGACTCTGGACGTCACCCGGTACCGGGAGGACCTGCTCGCGCTCGCGACGCAGCTGCCCGCCGTGCCCCGCCTGGACCTCTACGGGTTTCTGGAGGCGGCGCACAAGCTCTCGCAGCAACTCCCCTACGAGATCAGCGACACGCTGGACGCCTTCAACCAGGGCGGCAACGAGGACGGTTACCTGCTCCTGCGCGGGCTCCCGGTCGAGGCGGAGGAGGATCTGCCCGTCACGCCGTCGGCCACGCCCGCGCCCGTCGACCGCGAGCGGCTGAACATGGAGGCCTTCCTGGCGCTCGTCGGCCGCCGGCTCGGCCTGCACACCGGCTACGCGGAGCTGCGGTCGGGCTCCGTCTACCACGACGTGTACCCGTCGCCGGGCGCGCACCACCTGTCCTCGGAGACCAGCGAGACCCTGCTGGAGTTCCACACCGAGATGGCGTACCACACGCTCCAGCCCAACTACGTCCTGCTGGCCTGCTCCAGGGCCGACCACGAGCGCCGGGCCCGCACCCTCGTCGCCTCGGTGCGCAAGGCGGTCCGCCTGCTGGACGAGGAGACGATCGACGCGCTCCACGGCACCAAGCAGCCCTGCGAGGTGGACGTGGCGTTCCGCGGCGGTGTCGAGGACCCCGGCGCGATCGCCAACGTCACGCCGCTCTACGGGCCCAAGGACGACCCCCTGCTCGGCTACGACCGCGAGCTGCTCAAGCCGCGCGAGGGGGCGGGCGCCGAGGCCGTGGCGAAGCTGTCCGCGTCCCTGGACGAGGTGACCGAGGCCGTCTCCCTGGAACCGGGCGATCTGCTGATCGTCGACAACTTCCGTACCACGCACGCCCGTACGCCCTTCTCGCCCCGCTGGGACGGCAAGGACCGCTGGCTGCACCGCGTCTACATCCGCACCAACTCGGGCGGGCAGCTCCCGACGGGTGGTGAACGCGCCGGCGACGTGGTCACCTTCACCCCGCGCCGGTGACCGCCCCCTGACGCGCCCCGCGGTTCCCGCGCCGATGTGCGCGGGAACCGCGGGGCGCCGGCGTGTTCTAGCCCTCCGCCCCCCGTGCCGCGGCGGCGGCCGGTCCGCGGTGCAGGCTGAGCATCCCGAGGCAGAGGGCCGCGGTCGCCGCCGCGAGCACCCACCACAGGCCGGCCGGCGCGTGTGCCAGGAAGAAGGCCACCAGCAGGGGGACCACGGCCAGCGCCAGTCCCACGAGGACCTGGTTGAACGCCTGGTAGGACCCCAGTTGCCGTTTCGGCGACAGGGTGACCAGCAGCACGGACAGGGTCTGGGTGGAGACGATCTCACCGAGCGTGTAGACGGCCATGCCGAGCACCAGCAGGGGCAGCAGGGCGCCGAGCGGCAGCGCGTCCGCGCACCCGAGGACCACCAGCAGGCCGGCGTGCAGGGCGGTGCCGGCCGCGACGACCCGCAACGGGGACCGGTTCCCCAGGCGGCTGCTGAGCGGGAGCTGGAGCACCACCATCGTCACGGTGTTGACCGCGAACAGGAGTCCCACGATCCAGGCCGGTGTCCGCAACTGGTCGACGAGGTACACCGGCAGGCCGGCCTCGGTGGCGACGATCACCGTGATGAGGAGGAAGTTGGCGACGGCGATCCGCACGAACAGCGCATCGCGCCAGGGACGGCCCCCGGCCGGGACGGCCTCCTTCCGGGCGGGACGCACGGTCGGCAGCGGCAGGTAGAGCAGCGCCGCCACGGCGAAACTGGCGGCGTTGAGCAGGCCGACCAGGACGAAGCCGGCGCGGTCCCCGGAGGCGACCAGCGCCAGTCCGGCGAGCAGGCCGCCGAAGCCCATCCCCGCGTTGAGGGCCACCCTCGACAGCGCCAGCCACCGCCCGACCTCGCCCTCGGGGGCGATCCCGGCCGCCAGCACCGGTACGGACACCTGCTCCGCCCGCTGCGCGACCGCGGCCACGACGGCGAGCGCGACGAAGGTGACGATGTTGTGGACGAACGGGTAGGCGACGAAGGCCGCCGTCCGCACCAGTGCGGCGGTGACCAGCACGGGTCGGGTGCCCCAGGTGTCGACGCACCGCCCCACCAACTGGACGGCCGGCAGCGCCAGTAGGGTGGCCACCGTGAGGGCGGTGCCGATCGTGGTGAGCGAGAAGCCGGTCACCGCGAGGAAGAACAGCAACTGGTAGGGGTAGAAGAAGCCGGTGCCCACGGCGTTCACCAGGGCCGCGAGTCCGAACCAGCCGACCCCCGCGCCCCGGGGCAGCACGGCCACCCGGGGTGCCTTCGTCTCCTGCGGCGCACTCCCACGCGTCGTACTGCCGGACTCCTCCGGAGCGTTCACAGCGGGCCCCCTCCTCGTCGCTTCTCGTATCATTCTGTTGCGTGCATGACAAAATTGGCCGAAAACCGTGCGCCTGATCGCACTCACGTGGGCATCAGCGCGCTGTCCTGCCGCAGGATCGCCTGGGCCAGTGTGCGCAGGCTGGGACCGGGGTCGATGCCGAGCTCCTCGGCGAGGGTCCGCCGCACGCGGCGGAAGACGCCGAGCGCGTCGGCCTGACGGCCCGACCGGTACAGGGCCAGCATCAGGTCCCGGTGCAGACTCTCCCGCAGCGGGAACCGCTCGACGAGCTCGTACAGTTCGGGGATGACCTCGTCGTGCCGCCCGAGCCGCAGTTCCAGGGTGACCCGGTAGTGCACCGTGGCGATGTGCTCCTCCTCGAGCCGTATCAGGGCGTTGCGCAGGCCCTGGTACGTGATGTCGAGCAGTGCCGGACCGCGCCACAGCTCGTGCGCCGACCTCAGCAGCCGGACCGCCTCCTCGGGCCGGTGCCACCGGTCCATGTCCCTCGCGGCGGCGACCCTCGCGCGGTAGGTCGCGATGTCGACCGCGCATAACTCCCCGCTCAACCGGTATCCGGTGCTGCACGACTGCAGCGCCTCGGAAGGACCGCCCGCGCCGGTCAGGGCGCTGCGCAGCATCCAGATGCCCGTCTGCACCTGCCCCGTCGCGGTGCGAGGCGGCCGCTCGTCCCACACGGCCCTGATCAGATGGTCCGTGGCGACGATCCGCCCCGGTTGCAGCGCCAGCGCGGCCAGGAGCCCGCGCTGCCTGCGCCCCGGAACCGTCACCGACGCCCTGCCGACCCGTAGTTCCAGCGGGCCCAGTACCGCGATCTGCACCGGTCTGGACGCACCGTCGCCCACCTGCACTCCCATGAGGATCCCCCCTCTGTACCTGACACGCGTAGATTCACGGAGCCATGAACCACTGCATAGGCAGTACACGGATACCCGGAAGGCATATCAAATGATGCGGTGAAGGGCACAGGAGTTCGCTCGCTCCATACCCGAGCACCCGTCCAGACCGGCCGCTTCGCCGCCCGGCACGCGAGAAGCGCCACGGCCGGGGCGATTTCCGGAAAACGCCTCCGCGGGCGGCCGAAATTCGCCGCTCACGACCGATCGGGGTATACGGCGGCGTTGCCGCGCAGCATTCCGGACAAACATCGGCCGGCGCCGGGCGCCGCCCCCGCCCCACTGCCAGGCCGGGCAGCCGCACCGCACCCGGAGGGCCGCCGCGTCCGCTGTCCGAAAACCTCCCGACCCTCCTGTCGCTCTGCGTACCGTTGATCTCACTGTGTGTTTCAGGAGGGGTGAATGAGGCAGCAGCGCCGCATGGTGCTCAAGACCGCCGTGGCCATGGGTACGTCGGTCCTGCTGGGAGCCGCGCGACCGGAGCCGCACGCCGCCGGCGGCCGGCGCGCGAGCACCGCCGGGCTGACGATGCGCTGGCTGGGAGTGGCGGGCTGGGAACTCCGCTTCGGGGAGACCGGCCTGCTCTTCGACCCCTATCTGAGCAGGATGCCCTTCGAGTCGCCCGACGGGGACCTCGACCCCTCGCTCCCGCTGCGGACGGCCCCCGAGAGCGTCGAGCGGATCGCGCGGGAGAGCCTGTCCGGTGCCCCCGACCTCCTCCTGGTCAGCCACGGGCACTTCGACCATCTTGCCGACGTACCGCAGTTGCTGGCCCGCGACGCCTGGGCGGGGCACCGCATCCGGACCCTGTGCGACGAGACCTCGCACCATCTGCTCGCCGCGATGGACGCCCCCGCGCGGCGGCTGGCCGATGTCGTCCGGGTGCAGGGCGGCGAGTACCTGCAGTTCCCCGGCTACACCGTGGAGGTCGTGCGCAGCCTGCACAGCCAGTTCGGCGACCACGGCTACTTCGCGCCGGGAACGCGCACCGCCGCGCCCGCCGCGCCCCGGACCCTCGGGGACCTGGTGGAGGGCCGGACGCTGGCCTACATGGTCCGCTTCGACGGGGGCCCGTCGGTCTACCTGTCCGGGACGAGCAACCTGGCCGAGCGCGAACTCACCGGCCTGCGGCCGGACGTGGCCGTCGTCGGCATGACCTCGTACTCCGCCGTGCACCGCTACCTGGAACGGCTGCTGGAGGTGCTCGGCGACCCGCCCGTCGTGCTGCCCAGCCACCACGACGACATGGTCACCCCGCTCGCCCGGCTCGCGACCGCGGCCCCCGGGACGGTGCCGGCCCGGTCGCCGGCCGCCGCGGCCCTGGACGAGGCGGCCGCCGCCCGCGGCGCCGGAACGCGGGTCGTCGACCCGGTCGCCCTGCGGAGCTTCACGCCGGCCTGAGCCCCGGGCCCCTCCTCTCACCGGTCTCTCCGCCCGCTCTCCGCCCGGCACGCCGCGCGACGTGCCGTACCAACGGTGAGCCGCCGACGCACGTGGCGCAGGCGGGAGTTGCGGGGAGCGGCCCGTTGCGGGCACGGCGCGAAGCTGCCAGGGTTCCCCGCGTTCTGACGTGTCCACGTCCCGGTGTCCACGGCACCGGGCGGTTCCCGCGGCGGTCGTATGCAGATCAGCACGGTCCACAACGGCACCGCCCGCGACGTGGGCGGAGGCCGACTGCCCACCGAACTGCGCAGGTTGCTGCTCGCGCAGTCACTGAGCCAGGCCGGGTTCGTCGTGATGAACCTCGCCATGCCGCTCATCGCGGCGACCTCGCTGCACGCCTCGCCGCTCGGGGTGGGCCTGGTCTCCGCGTGCCAGACCGTCGCGTTTCTGCTGATCGGGCTGCCCGTCGGGGTCTGGGTCGACCGGATGCGCAAGCGGCGGATCATGATCACCGCCGACCTCGTACGCGCCGCGGCCCTCGCCCTCGTCCCGGCCCTGTGGGCGCTCGACGCCCTCACGGTCGCCGCCCTCTGCGCGGTCGCGCTCGTGGTGGGCACCGCCACGGCCTTCTTCGACGTCGCGGAACAGAGCTACCTGCCGCACCTGGTGGCACCCGACCGGCTCGTCGCCGCCAACGCGCGCCTGGTCACCGTGGAGCAGACCGCGGCGGTCGCCGGCCCCGGGACCGCGGGACTCGTGGTGCAGGCGGTCACCGCGCCGCTGGCCGTCGCGGTCACCGCCGTGTCGTACCTGGGCTCGGCGGTCTTCCTCGGCCGCATTCCGGACCGCGGCGAGCGAATCGCGGCGAAGAGCGCGGAGCCCCTGCACCGCGCGGTGGCCGAGGGCGTCCGCCATGTGTGGCGGCATCCGCTGATCCGCCCCCTCGTGGCCTGCTCCACCACGATGACCTTCTGCTGGAGCATGGGGTACGCCATGCTCCTGGTGCTGCTCGCCCAGGACCTGGCGGTGCCCGCCGCCACCATCGGACTGCTGTTCACCGCGGGCGGGGCGGGCGGGCTGCTGGCCACCGCCGTCGTACGCCGCCTCATCGAACGGCTCGGCGACGGACGCGCCGTCGTGCTGAGCGTGACGGTGGCCGGCCCCTGCACGCTGCTGTCCGCGCTCGCCGCCCCCGGCCCGCGGCTGGCGCTGGTGGCCTGCGGCCAGTTCGCCTTCGCGGCGGGCGTGGTCGTCTACAACGTCGCCCAGGTCAGCTACCGCCAGCGTTCCGTGCCGCCGGACCTGCTGGGCCGCGTCAACGCGACGGTGCGCTTCTTCGCCTGGGGCGCGCGACCGCTCGGCGTCATCGCCGGGGGCCTTCTCGCCGAGTCCTTCGGCACCCGGACCGCCGTCTGGGCCGGGGCGGCCGGCACCGCCCTGGCGGGTCTGTGGCTGCTCTGCTCGCCGCTGCGGTCGCTGCGCGTACTGCCGGGTCCGGACACCGCACCGCGACCGGGCCTTCTCCCCTGACTTCGCCCACCGCACCCCTCACCCGTCGCAGCCCACCGAAGGAGACCCCGTGCACGGCGCCGGCCCGGCCCCCCTGGTGTGGATCACCACACCCGACAACTACGACCCGCGCGTCCAGGAGCGCCTGAAACGCGAGGGTTCGGGGCGCGTGGACATGCTGCGCGCGGCCGGCTTCGACGTGCGGGTCGTCCACTCCTGCGACATCGTCCCCGCCTGGAACGGCCGCCCGCGCCTCCTGCACGACGGGGACGACCTCCTCGCAAAGCGGGCGGGCTTCCTCGTCACGTCCTGGACCTGGGACCCGGGCATCGCCCGCCACCTGGAGGCCGTCGTCCGGACGATCCGCGCCTCGGACAGCGTGCTCCTCACGGACGGGACCCTCGATCCCGACGGCCTCGGCACCGACAAACTGGCCATGTACCACCACGCGGCGTCGCTCGGCGCACCGGTCCTGCCCACGGTCAGCGTGCCCTTCGGCCGCTACGCGCGCCGCGCCCTCGACGCGGTCCGCTCCGAACTGCCCGAAGGCCCCTATGTGGTGAAGCCGCGATCGATGGCCATGGGATTCGGTGTGCTGAAGGCCGACACACCCCAGCACCTCGCCGCCACGGTCGACCTGCTGGCACCCTCGGGTCTGGGCTGCCTGGTCCAGCCCCACCTGCCCAACACCGGCGACCTGCGGGTCTACGTGTCCGAGGGCAAGACCGTCGCCGCGCTGCTGCGGCGCCCCGGGGACGAGGCGTACCTGGCCAACGTGAGTCAGGGCGGCAGCGGTTCCGTGCACGAACCTCCGGGTGACACCGCCGCGTCGAGTGAGCGGCTGGCCCGCAGCCTCGAGGCGGACTATCTGTGCGTGGACTGGCTGCTGGCCGGGGACCGCCCGGTGTTCAACGAGTGGATGACGGTGCTGGCCGGCTACGAGGACCTCAAGGGCGCCCCGCGCCTGCGCGTCGAGGCGGCGCTCGTCGACCACATCCGGCACCGCCTCTCCGCGGCCACGTGACCCCGCCCCGGTCCGGGCACCGGCGTGAGCGCCCGGACCGGGGTGCGGGCCGTTCTGATTGAATGGTCCGCATATGACTGATCCGCTGCCGAACGGGACACCGCTGGACGTCGACCTGGTGCGGGCCGCACAGGCAGGCGACGCGGGCTCCCTCGGCCTGCTGCTCGCCAGGCACCAGGCGGCTATGCACGGAGTCGCCCTCGCCGTGCTGGGCCACGGACCGGACGCCCAGGACGCCGTGCAGGAAGCCGCGCTCATCGCGCTGCGGCGCATCGGGGACCTGCGCGACCCGGAGGCCGCTGGCCCGTGGCTCCGCATGGTGGTCCGCAATGTGTGCCGTGCGCAGTTGCGGAAGAAGTCGGCGGTGCCGGTGGCCGAACTCGAGGGGTTCGCCGCCATGGACCGCTCGGGCGGGCCGCCCGACCCGGCGGACGTGCTGGACGGGCACGTCCTGCGGGACTGGATCTGGAGTGCGCTGGAGAGGCTGTCGCCCGGGCTGCGGCTGGTGACCATGCTGCGCTACTTCACCGACGTCACGTCCTACGAGGAGATCGCGCTGCTGTGCGGCACCCCCGTCGGCACCGTGCGCAGCAGACTCAACCAGGCCCGGGCGCAGCTCGCCGGCGGCCTGGCACGCACGGGAGACCAGGTCCACGACGACGTCGCCACCCGCACCGCCCGCCACCGCCGCCTCGCCGAGGAGACGATGGTGGCCGCCCATCGCGGCGAGCTCGCCTCGGCATGGGCGGACTGGCGGTCGCCCCGGCTGGAGGTGACCTGGCCGACCGGCAAGCACACGGACCTGGACTACCTGGGGTTCTCGTTCACGCGTGACGTCTCCGAGGGCGTCCGCCAGAAGCTGCTGAATGTGGTGGCGGGCCGCGAGGTGGTCATCTGGGAGGCCGCCATCATCAGCCCGCCGGAGGACCCGTTCCACTGCCCGCCCAGCGTGGTCTGGGTGCACTTCCTGGACGCGAACGGTGACGGCAGACTGCGCCTGTACCACCCGCGCCACCGCTGAACCGGCCCCGCGAAAAAATCTTGGCGGCGGATCGAACCTCTTCGCTCCTCACCGCATCGTGGGGGTATGAACGCAACCTTTCCGGAGACGGAGTACGGCACGCGGGCGCCCGAAGTGCGCAGCGTCCTCGTCGACGGGGTGCGCCAGGTCTACCGCGTCACGGGGAACGGGCCGGTGTGCCTCGTCCACTCGGGGGGCCCCGGTGTGCACCCCGAGTACCTGCGCGTCCCCGCGCTGGAACAGCATCTGACCATGGTCTACGTGGACCCGGTCGGTTCGGGCGACAGTGACCTGCTGCCGGACGGGGACTACTCCGTGTCCCGCTACGCGCGCTTCGCCGAAGCCGTGCTCGACGACCTCGGGGCGCCGACCGCCTGGTTCCTCGGCCACTCGCACGGCGGTTTCGTCGCGCTGCAGTTCGGCCTCGACCACCCCGAGCGCCTGGACGGGCTGATCCTCTACGACACCGCGCCCGTGTACGGGCCGGAGCTGAGGGGGACGGCCACCCGGGAGATGGCCCGGTTCGTCCGGCGCTGGCCGGACCGGCCGGAGGCCGCCGAGGCGGGACGGGCGTGGGACGCCCGGATGTCGGGAACGCTGGAGATCACCGACGGCAGGTCGCGGGAGCGCTACCTCGACGCCCTCCTGCCCGCCTACTTCGCCGACCACCGCGCGACGGCCGGCCGCATGGGCACCGCGCCCGTCCTGCGGGCCACACATGACCCGAACCGGCTTCCCGCCGACTGGGACGTACGCGACCGGCTCGGATCCGTCCAGGCACGGGCCCTCGTGGTCGTCGGCAGCTACGACTTCATCTGCCCGCCCCGCTACGCCTACGAGATCCGCACCCGGATGCCGGACGCGCGGCTCTGCGAGCTGACCGCGAGCGGGCACTTCGGGCACATCGAGGAGCCGGAGAGGTTCGTCGCCGCCGTGCTCGACTTCGTCACCACCCACCACACCGAGGGGAACCACGCATGAGCACCACAGTGCCGACCGGCCTGGCCGAAGAGACCGAGATCAGGGCCTACAGCGACTTCGTGACCGGCGCGCCGGCGGGCGTGCACGAGGCCCTGGGCATCGGCGCGCGGGAGTTCGGCGCGGCGCGGGCACTGGCCATTCGCGAGGACCCGAGCCGCTTCTTCAACCGGGTCGGGGGATTCGGGCCCGATGAGCCGGTCACGGCGGACGTCGTGGAGGAGGTGTGCGGCTTCTTCCGCGACCAGGGCGTGCCGCGCGGCTCGTTCATGATCGCGCCGTCGGTGCTGCCGGCGGACTGGGACGCGACCGCCGGCAAGTGGGGCCTCACCGAAGGCGCCCGTTTCGCCAAGCTCGGGTACGACGTCGGGACCTCGGTCGCCGCCGGCGATGCTGCGGCCGCGCTCGACCCGGACCTGAGCGTGGGCCCGGTCGAGCCCCACGAGGCCCGCGAGTGGGCGACCGTGATGATGACGACGTTCGGCTTCACCACGCCGGCCATGATCGACATGGCCGCCGCGTGCGTGGGCCGGCCGAACTGGCGGCAGTACGCCGTCCGGGACGCCGAACGCATCGTCGCGGTCGGCAGCGTCTTCGTGAACGGCGACTGCGCCGACATGTTCGGCGGAGCGACGCTTCCGGAGGCGCGGGGCCGCGGCGCCCAGTCGGCACTGCTCGCGGCCCGCGTGCAGGCAGCCCGTGACGCGGGCTGCCGCTGGCTCGTCGCCGAGACCGGAGCCGAGGGCCCCGGCGACCACAACTCGTCCCTCCACAACATGCTGCGCTCCGGCTTCGCGCCGCTGTACGAGCGGGTCGCCTGGGTGTGGGGCGAGTAGCCGGACCGGACACCGGGGCGCCCGCGGCCGGTCCCGGTCGCAGGCGCCGCGCGGGCCGCCGCCCTTGGTCAGCGCCCGGGCACGGGCGCGGCGGCCCGTGCCAGGGCCAGGGTAACGGTGTCCGCGACGGCCCGTGCGGTCAGGCCCGCCTCCGCGAGGATCTCGGCGCGGCCGGCCTGCCGGGGAAAACCGTCCGCCACCCCCAGGACACACACGGGGGTGCGGACGCCGGCCTCCTGCAGTGCCTGGACCACCGTCGTGCCCACTCCCCCGGTCCGCAGGCCGTCCTCGACCGTGACGACCAGCGCGTGGTCGGCGGCGAGGGCGGGCAGTTCGTCGGGGAGCGGCTTGACCCACAGCGGGTCCACCACGGTGACCTCCACACCCTGCTCCGCGCAGAGTCCGGCCGCTTCGAGGGCGACCCGGGCCGTCGTCCCGACGGCCACCAGCAGGGCGCCACCGCTGCCGGATGCCGCACGCAGGACGTCGACCGCGCCCACCCGGCCGGCCGCCGGGATGTCCGGGCCGACCGCGCCCCGCGGGTAGCGCAGGACCGTCGGGGCGTCGGTGACCGCGACCGCCTGCCGCAACTGCTGCCGCAGCGTGCGCGCGTCGCGGGGAGCGGCGATGCGCAGGCCGGGGACGGCCTGGAGCATCGCCAGGTCCCACAGCCCGTTGTGGCTCGGCCCGTCGTCGCCGGTGACCCCGGACCGGTCGAGCACGAGCGTCGTGCCGAGGCGGTGCAGCGCGAGGTCCATCAGCACCTGGTCGAGCGCGCGGTTCAGGAAGGTGCCGTAGAGGGCGACCACCGGGTGCAGCCCCGCCATGGCCATTCCGGCGGCCGAGGCGACCGCGTGCTGCTCGGCGATCCCGACGTCGAAGAACCGTGCCGGGTACTGTGCGGCGAAGTCGTTCAGGCCCACCGAGCCGGGCATGGCCGCGGTGATCGCCACCACATCGGGGTGCGTTTCCGCCAGCTCCACCAGTTCGCGGCCGAACGCCGCCGACCACGTCGGGGCGGAGGGCCGCAGAGGGCGTCCCGTCCGCGGGTCGATGGTGCCGATGCCGTGCAGGTGGTCCTCCTCGTCCTGCTCGGCGGGGGCGTAGCCGAGCCCCTTGCGTGTGATGCAGTGCACGACGACGGGTGCCCCGTGGTTCTTGGCGCGCTCCAGGGCGGTCTCCACGGCGGTGATGTCGTGGCCGTCGACGGGCCCGAGGTAGTGCAGTCCCAGCGCGGTGAAGAGGGAGGACGGCGTCACGGCCTCGGCCGGGGCCGGGCCTTCCAGGCCGGCCCGCAGGCCCTCCTTGATGCCTTCCTTGGCCGCGTGCAGGGTGCGGTGCAGCGCCCGGCCCGTCGTCCCGGCGCCGCCGAGGGCCTGTTTGCCCCAGCCCGCCAGGCGCTCGTAGCCGGCGTGGGCGCGCAGGGCCGCCAGGTGCCGGGCGAGCCCGCCCACGGTCGGTGCGTACGACCGGCCGTTGTCGTTCACGACGATCACCACCGGCCGGTCGGGGGCCTCGGCGATGTTGTTCAGGGCCTCCCAGGCCAGCCCGCCGGTGAGGGCCCCGTCACCGACGACGGCGACGATGTGCCGGTCCGACTCGCCCGCGAGTTCGCGGGCCTTGGCCATGCCGTCGGCGTACGACAGGGCCGCCGACGCGTGGGAATGCTCGATGTGGTCGTGCGCGGACTCCTCCCGGCTCGGGTACCCGGAGAGGCCGCCGCGCTGCCGCAGGCCCGTGAACTCCGCGGCCCGCCCCGTCACGATCTTGTGGACGTACGCCTGGTGCCCGACGTCCCACAGCAGCAGGTCGCGCGGGGAGTCGAAGACGCGGTGCAGGGCGAGGGTCAGTTCCACGACACCGAGGTTGGGCCCGAGGTGGCCGCCCGTGGCCGCCACGTGCCGGACCAGGAACTCGCGAATCTCCCCGGCGAGCGCGGCCAGTTCCGTACGGCTCAGACCCCGCAGGTCCGAGGGCTGGTTGACCCGTGCCAGCAGACTCATGCCGCTGCTCCTCCTGTGTGCCGATGTGCCGTCCGGCGCCCGCGCCCCAACTTCGCGGGGCGGGCCGCCGTTTCCCCGTCCGGCCCGCGCAACCGCGTTGACGACACTAGGTCCGGGAGCGGACGGGGGCGGACGGCCTTTCGTGCCACATCGGCCTCACATCAGGACATCGGCGCCGCCGGCCGGAGTTCGGCCGTCGTGGCTCCGTTCATGAGAACGGACAGCAGATGTTCACCACTTCGGGAGGCGGCACGACGCACCGAGGATTCGAACGATGCGTGAGGTGTGGTCCGAGAGGTGGCCGTAGGGCGGATGCCGTCGTCGGCGCTGGAGCCCTTTGTCGACGTCGTGGCGGCGCTCGGGCCCCGCGGCGGACGGGAAACACCATGGCTCGGCCGCCGCCAAGCTGCGACGATGCTGTTTTTCAAGCGGAGGGCATTTGTTCGTCTTCGTGTGTGAGGGGTGCGGCGCCGAGCTGACCACCCCGCTGTCCCAGGTGGTCCTGCCGGTCCACGCCCATCAGAAGTACGGAAACGGGATTCAGCTCCCGGTCCTTATGGAGTCGGGCACGTTCGCCGTGGAGCCGGAGCCCTGGGGGCCTCCGTGGCGGAGGTGGGAGGAGATCGATCCGGGCGAACTGGACGCGCGCGGCATCTACGCGCCGGTCTACAACCTGTCGGACGGCGCGCCGGGCGCGATCGTCATCGCGCCCGGAGATGTCCGCGGCACCGTGCTGATCCCGGAGAAGTGCGGTGGCTACTGCTGCGGCCTCGACGGTGCTGACGGCCCCAACGTGGCCTGCGAGACGTGCGGCTTGCCCGTGGCGAGCAGGATCGACGACTGCTCGCTCTGGCAGGCGGTGTGGCTCGCCCCCGACGCGGTGCGCCGCCGCCGAGTCGACGGCACCGATGCCGCACCGCTTTCCTGGGCGGAGCTGGCGGCGCAGGGAAAGCGCACGCCTCCGTTCGAGCCGATCACCGCCTGGGACGGACCACGGCTGGGGTTGAACCACTGGTGGTCCTGGAGCCCGCGGTGGGAGGCGGCGGCCGGCCGGGCGCTCGCCCATCTGCTGACGGCGTCGGAGGGCCGGTCGGTGACCGTCCCGGACGGCCCGGCCGAGGAGGTGTTCCAACGCGTCCTCGACACCCTGTTGCCCGCAGGTCCGCCGGCGCGGCGCGCCGTTCTGGCCGGACCGGGGCTGCCCGCTCCCGACGCGGACGTCGACATCCTCATCGTGCCGGTCCATCCGCAGACGGGGGAGACCTGGGCCCCGCCCAGCCCGGCCGCCTCGGCACCCCCGGTGCCCCTGCCGTTCGGGGTGTGGTGGTGGCTGGCTTTCCCCGAGCCGCACCTGCCCGCCCCCGCGTCGGGCGTCATGCCCGACGGCGTCCTACGCGACGATCCACCCGCACCGCACCCCTGCAGCCTCTTCAGACCCGACCCGGGAATCTTCTGGCACACCCTGGTCCGGCTACCAGCCGTCCGCAGCCAGTGGCTGCGCGAGATCTTGAGAACCTCACGCGGGACACGCGCACGCCTCTTCTGATCAGCCAGCAGAAGACGCCCACGCCCACGCTCAGTCTCCGACCTGTCGGGTGATCATGCCTCCGCAATCGAACAGCGCCAGACGGTGGTGCCTCCCGAAGTGGTGAACGTCTGCTGTCCGTTCTCCTGAACAAAACCAGCCGTCGCGCATGCCTACGGCCGGTGCGCCCGAAGGCACACCGGCCGGGTCCGCCGAGCGGGCGCGTGCCGCCGTTCGCTCAGGCGCCGACCGCCGCGCGCCCGGCGACGTGGATGCGCGTCTGCTCGGTGATGCGGCGGCCGAGGTGTCCGGCGGTGGCGATGTCCGCCTTGTGGACTTCCTCGGGACCGTGGTCGGTGTGGGTCTGGGCGCCCGCACCGAGGTAGAAGCCGAGCCGGTTCAGGTCGTCCTCGGAGGCGGTGGAGCTGTTCCAGCCCGGGTGCAGGCCGAGGTTGACCCAGGTCATGCCGTGCTGGGCCGCGAGGACGGTGAAGTACTGGAGCGTGTGGAGCTTGTCACCGCTCTTCGCCCCGGAGTTGCTGAACCCGGCGGCGAGCTTGTCCTTCCAGGAGTGGACGAACCAGCGCTTGGACGTGGCCTCGGCGAACTGGTGGAAGGCGCCGGAGGCCGTACCCATGTAGGTCGGTGAGCCGAAGACGATGGCGTCGGAGGCGTCCAGCAGCGCCCACTGCTCGTCGGTGATCTCGTCGACCTTGATCAGGTGGGCGATGCCTCCCGCCTCGGCCACACCGTCGCGCACGGCCTCGGCCAGGACGGTGGTGTGGCCGTAACCGGAGTGGTAGGCGATCGCTACGACGGGGCTGGTCATGAACTTCTCCTCAGGCAGGGGGTCCGGCCGGCTCCCTGCGGGAGCCGGGAGGCCGACGACCGTCCGGCGTGGGGCCCGGGCAGTCGGCCTTGCACTTCCTCGACCGGGGAGCCCTCGATGTTGTGACACCGAGGGGACGCCTGTGACGTGGAGCACCTTTGTTGCCACCGCCGCCGGCCGCCCCGCCATGCGCCCGCGACAGGGCGGGGTGCGCGCCGCGCCCGTGGTCGCGGGGCGATCTCGATCCGCCGGAGGGGCGTCGCGCCTGCCCGCCGGCCTGGTGTCAACCGGGGGACACGCCTGACCGGCCGCGAACGGATGGTTCACCGAGCCCGCGTACACCCGCGGGAGCCCGGCATACCTCGGCCCGCGATCCGGGGAGTCCCGTGCACCGCGATGAACCGGCAGGGTGGCGCCACCGTAGAGACCGTCGTGTGCGACAGGCACACGCAATGTGCCGTCGGCGGGCACACCAAGGGCCCCATCCGCACACGTTCGGGGTCGCTGCGGTACAACACCCGCCATTTCGGCAAACGAATGGGTACCATCCGGCAACAACACCGGAATGAGGAGAGCGGGCTGACATGTCCAAAGAATCCAATGAGCCGGGCATCACCACGATCCAGGACCGGGCGGCGGCGCGCGCCGCGCGCATCGCGGCCGACCTGGACAGCAACGCCCGCGAACAGGAGAGCGTGCGCGCTCAGATCGGCGAGTTGCAGGAGCACCTGACCAAACTGGGCCGTGAGCACGAGCTGCTGACGCAGTTGCGGGGCACCGAGCCCACCGGGAGCGGCGCCGCATCCCCGCGCCAGGAGGTGCCCGCGCCGGCGGAGGAGGCACCCGCGGCACCCGTGGACGCCGTGACACCGAAGCCGGCGAAGGCAGCGAAGTCGGTGAAGTCGACGAAGTCGGCGCGGACTTCGAAGGCGCCGAAGGCGCCGGTCACGGCCAAGGCGGCCACGGCGACCGGGACGGTCGCCGCGGCGGAGCCCGTCGCCGCCAGTGAGCCCGTCGCCGCGGTGGAACCGGTCGCCGCGCCCGCGGTCCCCGGTCCCCGCGGAGGCCGCAAGAAGGCGCCCGTCCGGACCGCCACGCGTCAGCGCGGGAAGAACACGGCCGGAGCGCGCAAGCCGGAATCCGGGCCGACCCTGGTCAGCCTTCTTGAGGAGATCCTGTCCGCGAGCCAGGAGCCCCGCATGGTCAGTGAGATCGTCAACGTCCTGACCGACCGGCACCCCGATCGCGCGGCCAAGACCCAGGTGGTCAGGAACACGCTGGAGGCGCTGGTGGCCAAGGGCGTCGCCGAACGCACCCGCCAGCAGGGCTCCGTGTTCTACACCCCCGTGCCCGCGGGCGGCGCCGACGCCAACGGCACCGCGGCGACGAAGGCGGAGCAGGCGGCCGAGCCCGCCGCGGCGACCGCCTGAGAGCGGCGTGGGGGCGGGGCAGGACCCCGGAGCGGGCGACTCCGGGGTCCTCGGCCGGCCGCCCGGCGATCAGGCGGTGGTGACGGGCGCGTTAAAGTAGTGCCCCTTGTCGAGGTCTTCGAGGAGACCGGGATGGACCGGCTGCCAGCCGACCAGTTCTCGGGTCAGGGCGCTGGAGACCACGATGTCGTGGCCGAGGAACCCGCTCAGCCAGGCGAAGTGCCCGGCCGCGTCCTCCGGGGCCACGGAGGCCACCGGGACGTCGAGGTGACGGCCGATCACCTCGGCGACATCGTGGATCGCGACGCCCTCCTCCGCGACACCGTGCAGGACCGAGCCGGCGGGTGCCTTCTCGACCGCCAGGCGGAACAGCCGCGCGGCGTCGAGGCGGTGGACGGCCGGCCAGCGGCCGGCGCCGTCGCCGAGGTAGCCGGAGACGCCCTTGGCGCGGGCGATGGCGACGAGGGTCGCCATGAAGCCGTTGTCGCCGTCGCCGTGGCAGGTCGGGGACAGCCGCACCACGGACGAGCGCACTCCGCGCGAGGCCAGGTCGAGCGCGGCCCGGGCGGTGGTCGCCCGGATCGACACCGCTGAACCGTCGGTCGCGGGCATGTCCCGCTCGGTCGCCACCTGGCCGGGCTTGAGCCCGACCACGCCGGAGGCGAGCACGAACGGGCGGTCGGTGCCGGCCAGTGCGTCGCCGAAGGTGTCCACGGCGCGGCGGTCGGCCTTGCCGGCGTCCTGGAAGCCGCCGCTGAACGCGATGTCGTGCTTGAAGGCGAGGTGGATCACCCCGTCCGACGCGGCGGCCGCCGCGCGCAGGACGTCGAGGTCGTCGATGGTGCCGCGGACGACGTCCGCCCCGGCGGCGGTGAGGGCGGCGGCGGAGGAGTCGGAGCGGGCGAGCCCGACGACCTGGTGCCCCGCGTCGATGAGTTCGGGAACGACCGCGGAACCGATCCAGCCGGACGCGCCGGTCACGAAGATGCGCATGGGAGAACCCCAGACTGTTGATGTCAGTTTCTGTCATCAACGCTAGCACCTGATGTCAGACACTGTCATCGCGTAGAATCCCGGCATGGGCAGATGGGAGCCGGACGGACGCGGGCGCCTGGCGAGAGCCGCGCTGGAGCTCTACAGCGAGCGCGGCTACGAGCAGACCACCGTGGCGGAGATCGCCAAGCGGGCCGGGCTCACGGAGCGGACCTTCTTCCGGCACTACGCCGACAAGCGCGAGGTGCTGTTCGACGGCTCCGGCACGCTGCAGGAACTGTTCGTGAACGCGGTCGTCGACGCCCCGGAGCCTGCGGCGCCGATCGACGCGGTCGCGGCGGGCCTCGACGCGGTCTCCGGGATGTTCGACGGCCGCCGGGAGCACTCCCGGCTGCGGCAGTCCGTCATCGTCGCGAACCCCGAGCTCCAGGAGCGCGAGTTGATCAAACTCGCCTCGCTGGCGGCCGCGCTGGCCGAAGCCCTGCAGCGGCGCGGCGTCGCGCCGCCGACCGCGAGCCTGGCCGCCGAGGCGGGGATCGCGGTCTTCAAGGTCGGCTTCGAGCGCTGGATCGCGGCCTCCGAGGAGTGCGGGATGCCGCAGCTGATGCGGGAGTCGCTGGACGACCTCCGGGCCGTGACCGCAGGCCGCCGGGACTGACCGTCCCCCCACCGGGGGGCGCGCCGGGCCCGGCCGCCGTACGCCGGTGATCAGCCAAGCTTCGCTCCGCGCATGACAAAGGACTGGTGCGGGTCCGCCGCGGGACGGAGGATGATCCCCATGCCTGATTCCACTCCCTTCCACGACCTGGCGGCGTTCATCGCGCTGCCCCGGGTCTCCTCACTGGCCCTGTCACCGGACGGAACCCGTCTGGTGACGGCGGTTCAGGAACTGTCCACCGACCGCACCCGCTTCATCAACGCCCTCTGGGAGGTCGACCCGGCGGGCGAACGCCCCGCCCGGCGGCTCACCCGGTCCGGGCGCGGCGAGTCCGCCCCCGCGTTCCTGCCCGACGGCACCCTGCTCTTCCTCTCCTCCCGTCCGGCCGCCGACCCCGGCGAGGGCGCGGACGACACGCAGGAGGCGGCGCTGTGGAGCCTGCCGGCCGGCGGCGGGGAGGCATCGCAGCTGCTCACCAGGCCCGGCGGGATCGACGGGTACGCGACCGCCACCGGGGCGTCCCGGATCGCCCTGGCGGCCGGGCTGCTCCCCGGCGCGGCGGATGCCGAGCAGGACGAGCTGCTGCGCGAGGCCCGCCGGAAGGCCAAGGTCTCGGCGATCCTGCACGAGTCGGTGCCGGTCCGGTACTGGGACCACGACCTGGGCCCCGCCGTCCCGCACGTGTTCACCGTCCCGGACGCCGGAGCCGCGCACCCCGTCGCGGTCGACTGCGGCGCCCGCCGGGTCACCGGCTCCGGGGACGTCGTGGTCTCCCCCGACGGCTCGCTCGTCGCCTACACGGCGGCCGTCGGCACGCTGCCCGACGAGGTCCGCGACGTCGTCGTGGTCGTGGACGCCGCCACCGGCAAGCAGCTGCGGGTGCTGGAGTCCCCCGACGCGGAGTTCAGCGCCCCGGCCTTCACGCCGGACAGCCGCCGTCTGGTCTGCGTCCGCGAGCGCCGGATCACCTGGGACAGCCCCGGTGACGCCACCCTGTGGCTCGCCGACGCGACCGGCGACCAGGACCCCGGCCGCGATCTGCTGCCCGACTTCGAGCAGTGGCCCGGTGCCCCGGTGGTCTCCCCCGTGCCCGGCGAGGATGGTTCCCCGGTGGTGTGGTTCACCGCCGACGAGGCCGGGCACGCGCCCGTCTTCCGGCTCTCCACCGGCAGCGGCGACCTGGTCGCGCTGACCGCGTCCGGCGCCTACACCGACGTGGTGGCGAGCCCGGACGGCGGCACCCTCTACGCGCTGCGCTCGGCCGTGGACAGCCCGCCCGTGCCCGTACGCCTCGACGCCGCCACGCCCGGGCAGCAGCCGGTGACGCTGCCGTCCCCCGGGCAGGTGGCCGCGCTGCCCGGCACCCTCACCGAGGTGCACACCACCGCCGAGGACGGGACGGCGCTGCGCGCCTGGCTGGTGCTGCCGCACGAGGCCCGCCCCGGCACCCCGGCACCGCTGCTGCTGTGGGTGCACGGCGGCCCGCAGACCAGCTGGAACGCCTGGCACTGGCGCTGGAGCCCCTGGGTGGCGGCCGCCGCCGGCTACGCGGTGCTGCTGCCCGACCCGGCGCTGTCCACCGGCTACGGGCAGCACATGCACGAGCGCGGCTGGGCGCACTGGGGCGGTGCCTCGTACACCGACGTGCTGGCGCTCACCGACGCCGCGTTGCAGCGGGACGACCTGGACGCGGAGCGCACCGCGATGATGGGCGGCTCGTACGGCGGGTACATGGCCAACTGGATCGCCACGCAGACCGACCGCTTCAAGGCGATCGTCACCCACGCGAGCCTGTGGAACATGTACAGCTTCGCGCAGGTCACCGACTTCCCGGCGTACTGGATGCGCCGCCAGGGCGACCCGCTGGAGACCACGGAGCGGTACGAGCGGGAGTCCCCGCATCTGCGGGCCGCGCACATCACCACACCGATGCTGGTGATCCACGGCGACAAGGACTACCGGGTGCCGATCGGCGAGGGCCTGGCCCTGTGGAACGACCTCTCGCGGTTCGAGGTCCCGGCGAAGTTCCTGTACTTCCCCGACGAGGGGCACTGGATCACCAAGCCCAACAACATCCGGCTCTGGTACGCCACCGTCCTGGGCTTCCTGGCGCACCACGTGCTGGGCGAGGAGTGGCAGCGCCCCGACCTGGTCTGACACCCCTCACCGCAGGGGCCCGGTGTCACCGGGCCCCTGCGGCCGGCCGCGTCAGTACGAAGGGGCGCGGGGCGGCCGGGGGTTGACCGCGTCGCGCCGCTCCTCCAGCTGCCGTGCCCGCTCGGTGAACCGGATGTCGCGCAGGAACGCCTCGCTCTGAAGGGTCATCAGTGAGTTGAGCGCGTGCCGCTCCCGCGCGGGGTTGGCCAGGCACCGTTCGTAGAAGTGGGCGGCGCGGCCGGGATCCGCGTACGCGGTGCGGTACAGGTCGGCCACGCGGTACTGCGCGTACGGGTGGCCTGCCTGCGCGGCCGGCAGGAAGCACTCCAGCGCGTGGTCCACCGGCGCGCGGTCGAGGCGCACCAGCCGCTCCAGGTACATCTCGCCGAGTGCGAGCATCGCCTCGGGCTCGCCGAGGGCGACCGCGCGCCGGTACCACTCGGCGGCCGCGTCGAAGGACTGGGTGATGCCGGCCTCGGGGCACCCGCGGTAGGCCAGCGTTCCCAGGTAGTAGGCCGCCCTGGGTGACGCGGGGCTGCGCCGCAGCCAGGGCACGGCCTCGGCCCACTCGCCCTGCACGTAGCGGACATGACCCAGCAACTCCCCTGCGTCCGCGTGGCCTTGGGCGGCCGCGGGTTCCAGGAAAAAGGCAGCGGCGGCGCGGTACTGCCCGCTGTCCCAGCAGTACCGGCCGATCTGGTGGAACTCCTCGGCCGTGGTGGGCTCACGCCCGTCCGCGGTGAAGTTGACGCCGTTCCAGAGCACCATGCGCCGGACCCCCTCCCTGCCTCAGCACGCTACCCCGCCGGAGCGATTCGGTGACGGGTCGCGCAGACGGGATCATGGACGTATGCCGTACCTGCGAAAGACCCTTCCGCTACTGCTCCTTCCGGCGGCGGTGGCCCTGACCGCCTGCGGGGCGGAGTCCGCGAGCCCGTCCGCGCTCGATGCCAGGGCCCGTGCGCTGGGCGTCGAACGGGAGATGGTGTACGTGACCGACGTACCGGGCTACACCCTCGCCACCCAGTCCGTGGGGGTGGTCGGCGACCACGGTTTCGGGGCCTCGTGGTTCTCGCCCGGCGGCAGGAGGATCGAGATACGGGTCGACGAACGCGAGGGCGGCGGCCCCGTCGCCTGCTCCGACCCGGACGACCGGCGCGCGGCCGAACGGGGTTTCTGCGAGCGGGACGGCACGCGCTGGTACCGCGCGACGAGGACCGGCCACGAGTACGCGTTCCAGGACGGCGGACGGGTGGTCCGGCTGTCCGCGGACCGGACCCTCGTCACCCGCGGCACCCTGCGCCGGGCGGCCGAGAACGCCCATCAGGCGGACCCCGGCGAACTCGCCGACGTCCTGCCGCCCACCGGCGGTCCCGGGCCGGGGCCCGTCGAACGCGGCGATCTGCCGGAAGTGGGCGACGGCGCGCCGATGGACCCGTTCGCGATCACCGAGGGGACCAGCGGCTGAGCGGCACGGGCGGAACCCGACCGGCGGGCGGTACGTCCCAGGGACATCGCGGGAATACCCGCACATTCTCTGGGGGCGTCATGAGACGGTTGATATGGCTGGGTGTGATGTGCCTGCTCACCGTGGGGTCGGTGGGCTGCGGAACGGAACCGCCGGCCGACCTCGTCGGAACGGACAGGTCCACCCCGCGCATGCGTCAGGTGGCCGAGGCGTGGAAGGGCTCGGAGGCGGCCCGTGTGTGGCGCACCGGTTTCTACCTCCTGGACGACCCCGAGCGGCTGCCGGAGGACGCCTTCCACAACGGGGCGGACAAACTCGCCTACGGCAACGGGAACTTCCGCCTGCGCGCCGGCGCGCTGCCCGGCGCCGCCGCCCGGCACGGACGGATCCGCTGGACGAACGGCGACTCCCTTCCCGCCACGGTGATGACGGCGCGGCAGGCGTACGACACGCTGGACCGCGGCGACCGGGGCGACGGCGCCGACCCGTTGACCGTGACAAAGGCCGCCCTCGGCGAGATGACGGTGAACACCAGCCGGGGCCCTGCCAGGGTGCCCGCCTGGCTGCTCACCCTCGACGGCTACGACACCCCGGTCCGGCTGATGGCGGTCGCCTCCCCGAAGCCCCCGCGGGCCCCGGTCCCGTCCCTGTCACCGCAGACGGTCCACGGCGTGCAACCGCTGGACGAGATCCGGGAGGTGTCCGGGGACGGCCGGACCCTCACGGTGCGGGCGAGCCACGGCGCCTGCGACGACGGTCCGGCCGTCGATGTCCTGGAGACCGGCGACAGCGTGGTGCTCGCGGGCGGCATCCGCGGTGCCAAGGACGGTCCGTGCACGATGCAACTCCTGCACGCCTCGGTCACCGTGCATCTGGACCGCCCGCTCGGCGACCGGCTGATCCTCGACGCGTTCACCGGCAAGCCGGTCACGATGGCGGCCTGACGTTCTGGGGGCGCACCGCGGGGCGCACCGTCAGTTCCCGCCGGACAGCCGCGCGGTGACCGTCTTGGGGCGCTGGTACTCGTGCAGGGCCAGGGTGCTCAGGTCCGTGCCGTGGCCCGAGGCGCCGCGGCCGCCGTGCGGGAGTTCGGCGGTCTGCACGAGATGGCAGTTGAGCCAGACCTCGCCCGCGTTCAGCCGGCCGGCGAGGTCGAGGCCCGTCGCCAGGTCGCGGGTCCACACACTGGCCGCCAGCGCCTGGGGCACTCCGTGCGCGAGGGCCACGGCCGCGTCCAGGTCCTCGGCCCGTTGCACGGTGAGCAGCGGGCCGAAGACCTCCTCCACCACCGCCGGGTCGTCGTCGGGGAGGTCGGCGAGGATCCGGGCGGGGCGCCAGAAGCCGTTCTCCTCGCCGGGCCGCGGGGCGATGCCGGCCACACATGCCCGCCCGGCGGCGGACGCCTTGACGATGCCGTCGTAACGGGCCAGCTGATCGGGGTTGTTGAGCGGCCCGAAGTCGCGTCCCGCCAGGCAGTCCCGTGCGGCGGCGCCCAGTTGTGCCACGGCCTCCTCGTAGTTCTCGCGCAGAGTGATGACACGGGCGGGGGCGGCGCAGCTCTGCCCGGCGTTGTAGGTGCAGGCACGTACGAGTTCGGCCCAGGTGTCGCCGGGCGCGTCGGGCAGGACGAGCGCCGGGGCGTTGCCGCCGAGTTCCAGGCTGACCCGGCGTCCCGCCGCGCGCGCCGCCACATCGGCCCCGGCCGCCGCGCTGCCGGTGAAGGCGACCATGTCGACATCGGCGCCGACCAGCAGCCGCCCGGTCCGCCGGTCACCGGGGACCGCGGTGAGGACACCGGGGCCCAGTGCCTCGGCGGCGTGCTCGGCGAGGAGTTCGAGGGTGTCGGGGGTGGTCTCGGCGGGTTTGGCGACCACGGTGTTGCCGGCGGCCAGGGCGGGCGCGCACCGCCAGGCGGCCATCATCAGCGGGTAGTTCCAGGGCACGACGACACCCACGACGCCGACGGGCTCCCAGCGCACCCAGCTCTCGTGGCCGTCGACGATCCGTCCGGCGGCCGGCGCGGACCGGGCGCGGACGGCGGAGGCGTAGAACCGGAAGAGGTCCGCGACCTGTTCCACCTCCCCGGCGGTCTCGGAGTCCGGTTTGCCGGTGCCGACGGCCTCGCGGACGACGTAGGAGTCCGCGTCCGCCTCCACCAGCGCGGCCAGCCGTTCCAGCCGGCGGGAGCGTTCCCTGGGGGTGAGGCCGCGCCAGCCGGGCAGGGCGGCGCGGGCGGTGTCGACCGCGGCCCCCACCTCCTGCTCGCGGGCCGGCGGGAAGGTGCCCCGGGCCCGGCCGGTACGGGGGTCGAAAAGAATGGTGTTCACCGTGCGCGTGCCTCCATCGTTGGATCCGTTCACAACCCGTACGCCCGCAGCCACAGCTCCAGGGTGAGGACCAGCCACAACTTGCCGCCCTGCCGGGGCAGCAGCGCGCCCTCGCCGCGCATCCAGGTCCGCACGGTGTCGGGCCGGAACAGGCCGCGCTGCCGGGCGGCGCGGCCGAGCAGCAGGTCACCGCCCAGCTCGCGCAGCGGCCCGCTGAGCCACTGCTGCACCGGCACCCGCATCCCGCTCTTGGGCCGGTCCACGACGGTGGCGGGCAGCAGATCCCGTACGGCTTCCTTCAGCACCCACTTCTCCGCCGTGCCGCGGAGTTTGAGTGCGGGCGGGGTGGCGAAGGCGTGGTCCACCACCCGGCGGTCGAAGAGCGGGGCACGGCCCTGGATCCCCTGCGAGGCGGTCAGCCGCTCGACCTTGGTGAGGATGTGGTGGGCGCCCTTGGTACGCAGATTGCAGTGGAGCAGCTGGTTGAGCAGGTGGGTCATCCGGTCCGGGCCCGTCAGATAGGGCTCGACGAAGCGTTGCGGGGCCGGTGCGGACCCCAGGGCGGACAGGGCGTCCGCGGTCAGCAGATCGGGGAGGTCGGTCCAGCATTTGCGGTACGAGCGCAGATAGGCCGTCGCCCGGTCCTCGTACCAGGGCGACTCGCGTGCGTCCGGGGCCCCGGCGTGCATCTCCTGGACGAGCATCGGGAGGTTCTTCGGCCCGCCGAACACCGGGTCCCCGCCCTCCCCGTTGAGCACGGTCTTCAGCCCGTCGCCCGCGACGGCCTCGGCGAGCATCAGGTTCGGCACCGTCAGGGGGTCCCCGACCGGGCTGTCGAGCAGGGCGGCCGTGTCGGCGAGCCGTGCGGCGACGGCCGTGCCGGAGACCGTCAGGACCCGGTGCCGGGTCTGGCAGTGGACGGCGACCAGGCCCGAGTAGCCCAGTTCGTTGGGGAGTTCGTCACCGAAGCTGATGGAGTACGTGTGGACGGGCCTGCCGTGCAGCTTGGCGGCGAGCGCGGTGACGAGGGAGCTGTCGATCCCGCCGGAGAGCAGCACGCCGACGGCCTCGTCCTCGGGCAGCCGCCGTGCGGTGGCCTCTTCGAGCAGGGTGCGCAGGGTGAGCACGTGGTCGTCGGCGTGCCGCTCGCCCGGGGGCTCGTCGAGCCGCTCCCGGGGCTCCCAGTGCACGGTCCCGGTCACCGTCCCGTCGGCGGTCAGCCGCAGCACCCGGCCGGGCAGGACCTCGTGCACGCCCTCCAGCAGGGTTTCGTCGCCGGGCAGATAGGCGAAGGTGAGGAAGGAGCGTACGGCGGACAGGTTCATCCGGGTGCCGAGCGCGGGCCAGCGGCGCAGGGACCGCAGGGACGTGGAAGCCGCCCAGGCGCCCGCGGCGCGCGCGTAGAACAGGGTGCGGGCGCCGACGTGGTCGCGGATCAGCACGAGGTCCGCGCCGTCGAGGACGGCCAGCGCGAACATGCCCTCGGCCAGCGCGACGCCCCGTTCGCCGAGCCGGGCCCAGCAGCGCAGCAGCAGCTCGCCGTCACCGGTGCCGGGCGGGGCGGGCGCGCCGTCGGCGACGAGGGCCGCGAGGAGTTCGGCGCGGTTGTGCAGGGTGACCTCGCCGGCGGCCCGCATGCCGTACGCCTCGAACGGCCCCTCGGCATGGCCGGGTTCGTCCCGCACCAGGGCCAGTCCCGGCGCGATCGCCGGGGTGCCCATCGCCGCCAGGTGCGCGTCGGCCGCACCGTCGGTGTAGCCGGCTCCCGACGCGAGACAGACGCTGAAGCGCGCCATCAGTGGGTCCTTTCCTGTTGCCGCCCACAAGTGCGGTCCGGAGGAGCGGGATCGGCCGCGGGCTCAGCCGAAGTCGTCGTCGCTCCAGCCGCCGCCGTCGTCACCCCAGTTCCCGTCGCCCCAGTCGCCGCCGTCCCCGCCGCCGTCGCCCCCGCCGCCGGAGGACGAGCTCTGGGCCTGGCGGCGCAACTCCTCTTCCTCCTCCAGTGAGAGGTGCAGCGGCGGAAGCTGGGAGGCCGAGATGGCGAGTCCGGTGACGCCGAGGCCGACGAGGATCGCCCCCGTCCGGCCGCCGAAGGAGGTCCGGTTGACGGTGAGGGTGTCGCCGGCTCCCCACAAGGTACGGCCGAAGCCGATGTCCCGTCCGTAGGTCACCGTGCCGCCGGGGAGGACACGCTTGACGATCTTGTGACCGAGCAGCTCGTCGGTCCCCTGGTTCCCGTGCTCGTCGTGCCAGTGCACCACGCCGCCCGCGCCGCGGCGACGCCATTCGTGCCGGCCGTCCTCGTAGGTGCGGTGGACGCTGCGGTCGGCCAGCAGATCGTCCGTGTAGCCGATTTCGCGTGGGCGGATCATGCGCTGCGGTCCTTCGGTCTGCGGTGTCCGGGCATGCGGTCCTCGGGGCGGGTGCGGGGTCGGGGTCGGTTCATGCGTCGGGCCAGGTCAGGAATCCGGAAGTGCGCAGCTCGCGCAGGTCGCCCCAGACGGAGTGCCGGGGCGGACGGGGTCCGCGGGTGAGCCGGAGCACGGCGCGCAGGAGCCGGGCGGGCGGGACCGCGGCGACCTCGGCGAACCGGCCCGCGGCGAGCCAGTCGGCCTCCGCGGGCCGCAGTCCCGGCGGCAGCGGTCCGAGCGGCGGCACCGGGCCGGGTCTGCGCCCGGACACCAGGTGCAGCGCCTGGGCGTGCCGGGGCACCAGCCCGAGCGAGGCGACCCGTACGGGCACCGCGCCCAGCCCCTCACGCACCCGGGCGGGCAGCGCGATCCCGGCGGGGCTCGCGTCGTGCAGGACGTGCACGGTGGCACCCTCGGCCCGCTCCAGCGCCTCCACCAGCAGGGAGTCGGGCGGCAGGTCGTCCTCGGCGGTCAGGACGGGACAACCGGCCTCCAGGTGCACATGGTTGGCGAGGAGCATCGCGGCGATGGAGCGGTCCTGGCAGACCAGCAGCCGGGGCAGTCCGTAGGCGTACAGGTCGGGCTCGCGTCCCGGTCCGCCGGTCGATGTGCCGGCGGTGGGCGCGGGCAGCAGTCCGGCCGGCTCCATGCCGCGCAGCGCGTCGGTGAACCGGGGCAGCCGCAACGGCGGGGCCGGGGTGCGGGGGATGCGCCGCACGGGCCCCGGTGCCGGGCGCAGGACGCGGCAGGTCTCGTAGTACAGCTGCCGCTCGGTGAAGCGCAGGTTCCCGGGGGCGGCCGCGCGCCGTGCCGCGAGGATGATCGCGCGCTCCAGCAGGGGGCGGGCGAACCCGCTGGTGGATGCAGGCATGTCAGTCACCGTCCTTCACCGGCGGCACGGAGGGGCGCGGCCAGCTCAGGAATCCGAAGGCCGCGGCCGTGCGCACCTCGTCGTCCGTGATGGCGCGGGCCTCGCCCACGGCCCGTACGACGGCCGATTCGAGCACCTCGGGCGGCACCGCGGCGACGGGGCTGTACCAGCCCTGGAGCAGCCATTCGGCTTCCTCTGGGGCGTGCTCCGCCAGCTGTCGCAGCCATTCCGGCCGGTCCAGCAGCACCCGCGAGGGCGGCACCTCGTGGAGGGTGACGGCCTTCTCGTTGCCCATCACCGCCCGGACCGGCAGCCCCGCGTCCACGACCACCCGCCGGGGGTGCGCCCTGGCGTCGGCGAGCAGTTGGAGGCCGCGCACGCTCGCGTCGTGGAGCACCACCACGGGCCCGGTGGCGGAGACCTCGCGGAGTCCGGCGGCGAGCCGGAGATTCAGGCGCCGCGGAATCGCGTTGGCCGTCAGGAAGATGCGGACGGCCGGGTCGGGGCAGAGCAGTTCCACCGGCTCCGGGGCGGGCTCCCTGCCGGCGTCCGGGTCCCCGTCCGTGGCGGGGTCGCCCTGCGTGGTGCGGCGTTCCCGGTCGTCCACGATCCTGGGCGGCAGGGTTCCGTACACCGCCCGCCACCGCAGTCGGAGCATCGACCGGAAGTCCCATTCCGCGGGGACCACGGACGCGCCGGCGTCGCGCGGGGGACGGCGCGGTTCGCCCTTCGCGAGCATGTACAGGACCCAGGACACGCACAGGCCCGCGAACCACAGGAGGCCGCCGAGGGGCACTCCGCGTACGGCCACGCCGAGCGCGATGAGCCCACCGAGGAGGACGACCGCCACCGCGCGGCCCACCCACGGCGAGCGTCCGCTCGCCGGTACCGCCGGCCAGAAGCTGTTGGACGTGCGGGCGAGGTACCACAGCTGCGTGATGGTGACCGTGAGGCGCCCTCCGTCCGTGGCCTTCTCGACGACCCGCCGGATGCGGGTGTCGTGCATGCCGCGGCCGTGCACCTTGGGGTCGAGGGCGAACGCGCGGTCGCAGCGCGAGCACACACCGCCCGTGCGTTCCTTGCCGAGCAGTGAGGTCCGGCAGTGGGGGCAGATCATCCGCTCTCCTCGGGCCAGGTCATGAAGCCGGCGGCGGACGCGCGCTGCCACTGCGGATCGGCTGTCGCGCCGACCCGTTCGACGGCCCGGGAGACGGCGGCCAGCAGTTTGGCGGGCGGCACGCCGACGAGCGGGAACCCCCAGCCGCGGCGCAGCCACTTCAGCTGGCGGGGGCTGAACCTGCCGCTCTTCTCGAGCGCCCGCACGATGTGCGGCGCGGGCGCTTTGCCCCGCACGGGCACCGCGCGCTTGACACCGTGCACGGCGTCGAGCGGCAGGCCGATGTCGATCACCAGGCGGTCCGGCAGCACGGTGCGGACGAGGTCGGGGAGCACGAGCCCGTGCGCGTCGGCGTCGTGGAGCACCAGCACCGGCCGGGGGCCGGGTGAGCGCGGCAGTGTCTCCGGGTCGATGGCGAGGGTGAGCCCGTAACGGGAGGTCAGCCCCGTCGCGTCGAGGAAGACGGCGATGGCGCGGTCGGGGCAGACCAGGACGAGCCCGCGCGTCGGCGGATGGCTGGACTCGGGCACGTGCGGCTCACGAGGGCCCGGGGCGAACGGATAGGCGGTGTCGTCGATCACGCCGCGGGGCAGTGCGCCGTAGACGAACTCCCATTCCCGCAGCGGGCCGCCGCGGAAGTCCGCGCGGGCGAGCCGTGGTCGGCCCCGGCCGAAACCCCTGACACGCAGGACCACGAAACCCGACGCCGCGAGCAGCGCCAGCACGCTGATGACGCGGTAGGAAGTCATGTTCGCCGGCGCCCCCAGGAGTCCGGCGCCGATGCCGCCGAGCGCGAGGACCACGGCGCAGCCCGTCCCGCTCTTGGTGCCCCGCAACGCCTTGCGGGACGCGGCGTACCACAACTGCCCGGGCACGCACGGCACTGTGCCGTCCTCGGTGACCCGCTGGACGACCCGGACCACCCGGAGGTCGCTGAGCCGCATCTTGTTGGTCTTGGGGTCCAGGGCGAACCGGCGCCCGCACTTGCTGCAGATGTTGTCCGGCCGCTCCTTGCGCAGCAGCGACACGTTGCAGTGCGGGCAGATCACCGGCGGCCCTCCAGTCCCCGCGCCAGCCCGCGCAGGCGGGCGGCCAGTCGTTCTCTCGCGGTGGTGACGCCCGGGCCGTGCGACCGCTGGGCCCGTTCGATGCCGCGCAGGGCACCGGCCAGGGCCCGGTAGTCCGTGCGGGCGAGGGTGCCCGTGCGGGTCCCCGGTGGTGGCGTCGCGGTACCGTGCGACGGGTCGGCCGCCCTGCGCTCCGCCTCGGCGGCGGTGATCGCGTAGTCCTCGTGGTCGATGCCGTAGCCGGTGTTGGCGGCCAGGATGGTCAGCGGGGTGGTGTCCCGGTTGCCGAAGGAGTGCGGCATCATCTCCGGGATCCGGATCAGCTCGCCGGGGGTGAGCAGGACTTCGCAGGTCGTGGCGCGTTCGCTGTCGTACAGGCCGCAGGCCGCGTACCCGAGGCTGAGGACGAAGTGCTCCCCGCCGTGGGCGTGCGGGGTGAAGGCGCTCCGCGGGCCGACGATGCCGAGTTTGACGGTGGCGTTGGAGGGGCGCTCGGGGGACGTGGCGGCGTCCCCGACGAGGTAGTGGGCGAACTGGCCGTCGTCGATGAACGGCAGGAGGTCCCGCCCCGGCCCGAGTTCCCGGGAGCCGTCCCGGTCGGTGAGGACGACGGCGCCGCTGGACCGCGGCCGGTACAGGCGTACCCCGCGCGGCAGTTCCCCCGGTCGCCGCCGGACGTCCGTCGTGTCCCGTGATTCTGACGTCTCCTCACGTATGCTGCCGAACAAGTGCCCCTCCCCCAGGTGCCACTCACGTCCGCATGCGCATGGTAAGCCGCTGATCCCGAAGTGACGAGGTTGCGCACGAAGCCATCGGCGGACGCAGGGGCGAACGGTGGGTGAACCGGGCCCCGTTGACGGGAGTACGGTTCACCAGGTCCCGGTAAAGGAGCCCTGCCTTCGGGGGCAGTCCTTCCGCCGGCGGGTCGCGACGGTGCGGGCGGGCAATGCGGCGTCCAGCCCGCCCGCTGCGCCGCCGAGCGTCGTCCGACGCACATGTCCAACGGCGTTGCATCGTGCTCTCATGACGATCCCTCAGCGCCCCCGGGAATTCACTGTCGAGGCGGGACTGTCGTCCGTACACTGACAAGTTGAAAGTGTTCGGGCGTTGCCGACGGGGGGAGCCGCCATGTCCGAGGGACCGCAGGGCAATCCGTACGGCAGCCCCTGGAACGACCCGCGCAACACGCCGCACAGCAATCCGTACGGGTTCGTGATCCCGCCCATGCCGTCGGCCCCGCCGCCCGCACCGCCCGTACCGCCGGACGGACTGCGGGCCGCGGCAGTGGCGCTGCTCAACCTCAGCGGCCTCGGCCTCGGTTACGCCCTGATGCGGCGCTGGGGTCTGATGGTCGCCTGCTGGCTCGTCACCGGCGTCCTGCTGCTCGTGGCGCTTCCGGCCGACCCCGACGGCGTGTCCTCGGGGGTGGTCGTCGGCTACCTGGTCGTCCTCGTGCTGGCGGCGGTCCACGGCGCCGTCGCGGGACTGCGGACCCGGCTGGTGTGGCCCACGGGGGCTCCGGTGGCCATCGCGCTCGGTCTGGTGCTGCTGGCCGTGCCGGCCGGAGGCGTCGTGCTGTACGACATGGCGCGCGACGAGGCCACCGAGCAGATGCTCCTGGACCGGCTCGACCAGGCCGACCGGCTCGTCCGGGCCGGGGAGGGGCGGCCCTTCGCGGCCGCCGAGAACGGCTACCGGCAGGCCCTGCGCGCCTACCGCGACCTGCGGGCCGACCACCCGGACTCCCGGGCCGCCGGCAAGGTGCCCGACCGGCTGAAGACGTACTACACCGCGGTCGGCGCCGCCTACGGGCAGAAGGACTACTGCGGCGCGATCCCGGAGCTGACGTATCTGCGGACGGTCCCGGCCACCATCGGCAAGAAGGAACTGGGCACCCTGGCCGAGTGGCCCGACGACCGGCTGGCCACCTCGCTCTACGAGTGCGGGTCGCAGGGCCTGGCCACGAACGCCACCGGCTGGCCCGAGCTCTTCGGTGACCTCCTCAACGACTTCCCCGACTCGGCGCAGGCGGCGAAGGTCGCGCCGGCGATCGGCGCGGTCGTCGACAAGGCCGCCAATGCCGTGCGGGGCTCCGACCCCTGCGCGGCCGTCGAGCGGTTGCGCACCCTCGGCACCCAGGTGGACGGCGTGAGGAGCGGCCAGGCCGGCACGGCGGAAGCCATCGCCCAACAGGCCGGCCGGGCCACCAAGAGCGCCAACGCCGGCGTCTACGCCTGCGGCGTCGACCAGTACAAGGACGGCGACTTCGACGAGGCGGCGCAGACGATGAACAAGTTCGTCGCCGACAACAAGTCGGACAAGCGCCGCGCGCTGGCCGGCAAGTACGCCATCGCCGCCGAGGTCGCCGGCGAAGTGCCCGCGGCGGGCAAGCGCCTGCCGACGCTGGCTTCCGGCGGCAGCATCTCCGTCACGATCAAGAACGACAGCCCGCACGCCGTCACGGTGTACTACACCGGGCCGGTGACCGGGAGCCTCACCCTGGGCGCCTGCGGCAGCTGCACCACGTACTCCCTCCTGGAGCCCAGCCTCATCGGGTTCAAGCCCTGCCAGAACAGCGCCCGGCACTACCCGCAGCGGACCATCCGGCTCCCCGTCGGCACCACGTACTTCCTGCACAAGTCCGACGCGGGCGCCGGCACCACCCCCGCGTCCGACACCGTCAAGCTCAGGTCCGGCTACATCTACACCGAGTGCGCCTACACGACGAAGGCCTTCGGTTTCTGACGGAGCCTCACCTCACGGCGAGGCGGAGAAGCCGTGCCGGTAGGCGATCGCCGCGGCCTCGGTGCGGCCGGAGGCACCGAGCTTGGCGAGGATGCTGGAGACGTGGGTGCTGGTGGTCTTCTGCGAGATGAACAGCTCCTCCGCGATGCGGCGGTTGCTGTGTCCGCGGGCCACCAGCTCCAGGACCTCCGACTCGCGCGGGGTGAGTCCGAAGGCGGACAGCCCGCCGGGGCTCTCCTCGCGTTGCGGCGTGCCTGACGGGGCAATCGCGTCTCCCTCACCGGTCAACTGCCCGATGTCGGCAAGGAGCAGGCCCGCGCCGAGCCGGGTGGCGATCGCGTGCGCGCGGGCCAGCCGGTCGCGCGCCTCGGCGTCGCGCCGCCGGTCGGCGAGCAGGGCGCGCCCCTCCCCGAGAAGTGCCCAGGCCAACTCGTGGACGCGCTCGGTCCGCGCGAAGGCGGCGACGGCGGCGGACCAGGGTGCCGGATCGTCGTCCCCCTCCGCATGGCACAACTCGGCCCGCAGCAACCGCGCATAGGCGGCCGAGACCGGCAGGACGGCCTCCTGGCGCGCGGCGGCGCGGTGCAGGACGTCGAGCACCTCGCGGGACGCGCCGCCGGGCGCGGACCGGCGCGCCGCGCCCTCGACGGCCGCCGCGGTGCAGAGCAGGGGCAGCGACCACCGGACCGGGCCGGCGGTCAGTCCGGCGTCGTCGGCGCGCAGCAACTCCGCGCGGGCCTCGGCGAGACGGCCCTGCCGGGCCGCGATCTCCATCGTGCAATGGCTGAGCGCGACCAGCAGTTGTGCCTGCAGCTTCTCCGTGCCGCGCAGTTCCTCGGCGAGTGCCAGTTGCGCCGCGGCGGCGTCCACCTCCCCGCGGAGCAGCAGATGGACCGCGCGGCGGGCCTCGAACGTCCAGCGCGGCAGACGGGCGCGGGCCAGGCCCGCCGCCTCGTCGAGTGCCGCCCCAGCCTCGTCCCAGCGGCCCAGGGAGAAGAGGCTGAACGACCGGTTGGAGTGGACCCAGGCCTCGCGGTCGGTCAGACCGAGCGACCGGCACAGGGCGATGCCGTGGTCGGCGGCCTCAAGGGCCTCCTTCGACCGGCCGACACCCTCCAGGATCGAGGGCAGGTTCTGGTTGACCCGGCCCGCGAGGGTGAGTTCGCCGAGTTCCTCGGCCCGCCGCCGGACCGCGTACAGCTCGTCGACGACGCTGCCGTCGGTGTCGGTTTCGGCGTCCAGCAGGCAGCGGGTGAGGCGGGCGTGCAGCGCCAGTTCCTCGGCGCCCGCGCGGGTCGCGTACTCCACGGCCCGCTCGGCGTCGGCCCGGCTGGCCGCCCCGGGGCGGTGCATCGCACCCCAGTTGGCGACGCGCACCAGCACCTCGGCCGCGACGACCGACGGCGGCAGCGCCGCGACCGCCTTCCGCGCGGTCTGCACCTCGTACCAGCCGTCCCCGCGGCTCAGCCCTTCCACCAGACGCGAACGCTGCGTCCAGAACCAGGCGACGTACAGGGGGTGGTCCCCCTCCACCTCCGACAGGTGGGCGAGCGCGGTGTCGACCAGGTGCAGCGCCTTCTCGAAGTCGCCGCTGTGCATGGCCGCGACCGTCGCGGTGGCGAGCAGGTGCTGATGGCACGGCCCCGGCTCCTCGCCCGGCGCCCCGTTCGGGTACGTCTCCGGGAACCGCAGCGCGGGCAGGTGGGCGCGGTCCTCGTCCGGCACCCGGTCCCACAGGTGCAGGGCGCGCTCCAGCAGCAGCAACTGGTCCGCGTAGGCGCACCGGTGCCGTGCCTCTTCGGCCGCGGCAACACACATGTGCAGCGCCTTCACCGTGTCCTCGGCCGCGTACCAGTGCTGGGCGAGACGCCCGGTCAGTTCCTCGGCCCGCACCAGTGACGGGTCCGCCTCCAGCACCTCCCCGTACCGGCGGTTGATCAGGGCCTGTTCGCCCGGCAGCAGGGCCGCGCCGACGGCCTCGCGCACCAGCGAGTGCCGGAACCGGTAGTCCGTGCCGTTCGGTTCGGGAACGAGGATCTGCGCCAGCACCGCCGCGCGCAGGGCGTCGATCAGCGCGTCCTCGGGCAGCCCCGCGACGGCCTTCAGCAGCGGGTACCCGATCACGGCGCCGCCCTGGGCGGCCGTGCGCACGATCCGCTGGCTCTCCTCCGGCAGCGCTTCCAGCCGGGTCAGCAGGACGTCCCGCAGGTCGTCCAGACCCGTGCCGACGCGGTCGCGGTGAGCGCGGGCGAGTTCCTCGACGAAGAAGGCGTTGCCGTCGGAACGGACGAAGATGTCGTCCAGGACGCCGGGGTCCGGCGGCGCACCGAGGATGCCGGTGAGCTGCCCGCCGACCTCACCCCGGGTGAAACGGGACAGGTCGACGCGGTGCACCGACCGGAGCCGGTCCAGCTCCGCGAGCATGGGGCGCAGCGGGTGCCCGCTGCACACGTCGTCGGACCGGTAGGTACCCACGATCAGGAGCCTGCCGGTGCGCCGGGTGCGGAAGAGGAAGCCCAGCAGATCGCGGGTGGACGCGTCGGCCCAGTGCAGGTCCTCGATGACCAGCACCACCGGCCGGGCCGACGCCAGACTCTCCAGGATGCGCGTGATCAGGGCGAACAGCCGTGTCACGTCGCCGTCCCGGTGCACGGCGGGCACCGGGTGGTCCAGGTCCGGCAGGACCCGCGCCAGCAGGGCTTCCTGGCCTGCGCTCGCCGTGCGCACCTCGTCGGGGAACCGCTGCCACAGGGTCCGCAGCATCTCGGAGAACGGCGCGAAGGGGAAGCCGTCACCGCCGACCTCGATGCACCCGCCGACCGCCACGGCGGCCGCCCCGGGCCCGAGGGCCCGCAGCAGTTCCTCGACGAGCCGTGTCTTGCCCACCCCCGCCTCCCCGCGGACGAGCACGGCCCGGGAGTCGCCGCTCTCCGCCGCACGGGCGGCCTGCACCAGCTCGGCCAGCTCGGCCTCCCGGCCCACGAAGACGGGGCTGACGGGGGTGCGTGCGGTGGTGGGGTTCATCCGGTCCATGCGGGGGTGGGTGGTGGTCGTGCCGTGCGCGCGGGGCGTAAGGGGTGCTCGTGCTGCCGCTCTCACGATACCAATGGCCCGGCGGGCTCCGGTCGCCCCCGCGCGCGGCGACGGGGCAGCCGCCGTACCCCGTCGTACGGGCGTGACCAGCGGGGACGCCGGCTCCGCGGCGATATCCGCACGTCGCGGTGGCGCACCGTGGACATGGCGGGATCCGGACGGCGAAACTGACGCGCCGTCGTCCCGCGTGCCAGGCGTGTGGCAACCGGTTCACCCGGCGACTCGTCCTGAGGGGTGAGGCCGCCGCTGCCGAACGCGGCACGGGCAGAGGAAGGTACGGCGTCGAAGGTGAAGGCTGTGGCGCTCCGGCGGGCGGGACGACGGACTCCAGGACAACAACCTCCGGGACAACGGGACCCCGGACGGGGGCGCGTGGTCGCCGCGCTCGCGGTGGCGGCGGCCGTCCTGCTGCTCTTCCCACGGGCCGTGCCCAACTCCGCGGGGCGCCTTGGCAGTCTGCTGGAGACCTTCCTGCCGTGGCTCGGGCTGGGCATCGTGGTGCTGCTCGGTGCGGCCCTGCTGCGTCGTTCGGCCGTCGCGCTGGTGGCCCTGCTGCTGCCGGTGGCCTCCTGGACGTACCTGTTCGGCGGGCTGCTCCTGCCCGGGGCGGAGCCCGGCGCCCACGACCTGCTCGTGGTGCAGCACAACGTCAGCGACGAGAACGCCGACCCGGCGGGCACCGCCAGGGCCCTGGCCGCCGCCGGGCCCGATCTCGTCGCGCTGGAGGAACTGACGCCCCCGGCGCTCCCGGCGTACGAGAGCGCCCTCGCCGCCGGGTACCCGCACCACGCCGTCCTGGGCACCGTCGGGCTCTGGTCGAAGCATCCGCTCACCGGCACCCGGGCGCTCGACATCCGGCCCCGGGGCATCCCGGAGGACTGGAACCGGGGCCTGCGGACGGTGGTGGCCACCCCGCACGGCCGGGTCGCGGTGTTCGTGGCGCACCTGCCCTCGGTGCGCGTCGGCGCGGGTGGCCTCGCGTCCTCGTGGCGCGACGAGAGCGCGCGCCTGCTGGGCCGGGCCGTCGCCGCCGAGGACGTGCTGCCGCTCGTCCTGCTCGGCGACCTCAACGGCACCGTGGACGACCGCGGGCTGGCCCCGCTGACGACGCGGTTGAACGTCGCGGAACGGGGCTTCGCCTTCAGCTACCCCGCAGCGTTCCCTATCGCCCGGATCGACCAGGTCATGGCCCGCTCCGGAACCGTCGGCCGGATCCGGACGCTGCCCGCCACCGGCAGCGACCATCTCCCGGTCGTCGCCCGCGTCGCACTGGCTCCGCCCGGCAGGGGCTGAGCGAGCGGCGGACGGTGTCAGCTCTCCGGGCCGGCCGTCCCGCGGGGGCGGACGGCGCGTGCCTCACGGCGGCGGGGCGTGTCGAGGGGCACGGCCTTCTCGATGGGGTCCGCCGCGCGCGACCGGACCAGGAGCATGTCGTCGGCGGTGAGTTCCCTGCCGTCGGGCGCGGTGAGCGTCAGGGGCTGCGGCGGCTGACCGGTGCGGGCGTCGACGACGCGGTTCATCGGCTCGTCGTCGTCGAACAGGTGCTTCTGCCCCCACTGCCGCAAGGCCGCCAGAACGGTGTGGAAGTCCTTGCCCTTCTCGGTGAGCACGTACTCGTGGGAGTTGCCGGGGCCGGTCTCGTGGATCTCCAAGATGCCCACCGACACCAGCTTCTGCAGCCGGGCGGTCAGCACATTCGTGGCCAGCCCGATGTTCCTGCTGAAGTCCGTGAACCGTGTGACACCGTGCATGGCGTCCCGGAGGATCTGCAGCGTCCAGGTGTCACCGACCTCGAACAGCGACCGGTCGATGGGACAGGCCGAATCCCCCAGCTCTCGACGCTTCACCGGTGACTCCCCTCACGACGTGCTTGCGATTGTAGAGCAGGGGGTGCCCCGCCCGTCCCGGCAGGACACCCCGCCACCTCACTCGGCCCGCAGGTGCGTACGGAAGAACCGCGCCGCCGCGGCCGTGCTCGCCTCGAAGCCACTGCCGGTGTACGGGTCGAAGTGGCCGCCGGGCAGGAGGACGAGCTCCTTGGGCTCCAGCGCGCGCTCGTAGGCGCTCAGCGCCAGATCGGTGGGGGCGACGGCGTCGTGGGTTGCGACCACCATCGACGTGCGACGAATGCCGGATTTCTCACTTGCAAAGAGCAAGCGGCGATGTCAAGGTAGACATGTCACTTGCGAAAAGCAAGCACACGGAACAGAGGAGATGTGGACCGATGAGCTGGACCTACTCGACGATCACCGCGGAACTCCGCAACGGCGTCCTCTGGGCGACGATCGGCAATCCCCCGATCAACCTGATCGACGAACGGTTCGTCGCGGACCTGATCTCACTGCTCGACGACACCGACAAGAACGGCGACGTACGGGTCGTCGTCTTCCGGAGCGGTGACCCCGACTTCTTCGTCCCGCACGTCGACCTCAAGCGCATCGCCCAGTACACGGCGGCCACCGCGACCTCCGGCGGCCCCGACGACGTCAGCCTCGGAGCGCTGTACCGGCGGCTCAGCGAGGCGCGGCCCGTCACGATCGGAGTCCTGGAAGGCCGGGCGCGGGGGGCCGGCGCCGAGTTCCTCTACGCGTGCGACATGCGCTTCGCCTCACTGGAGCGTGCGGTGATCGGACAGCCGGAGGTCGGCGTGGGCACCTTCCCCGGCGCCGGTGCCGTCCAGCACCTCGTGCGGCTCGCGGGCCGGGGCCAGGCCATGCAGATCATCCTCGGGTCCGAGGACATCGACGGGCGTGAGGCCGAACGCATCGGCGTGGTCAACAAGGCCTTGTCGGACGCCGACTTGGTCACCCATGTCGAGCGCCTCGCCGAGCGCGTCGCGTCGTTCCCCGAGGCTGCCGTGCGGATCGCCAAGCGCCGGATCAACGCGGCGGGGCTCGCGCCGAAGGAGGACGTCCACGTCGACGCCGGCTTCTTCCAGACCCTGGCCCGCGACCCGGCGAGCGGGGCGCGCGTCGCCGCACTCTTCGAGCGCGGACTGCAGGAGCGGTCCCGCACCGAGCTCGAACTCGGCGCGGCCCTCGGGGAACTCTGAGCGGCACCGGGACACCCGGCGCACCGCGCAACACCCGCTCCGCCCCCGGGGCTTCGCCGTCCACGTCGGGCACCCGTGCCGGGTGCCACCGGCAGACGGAGGCGGCTACTCCCGGGGTTCCTCCGCGCTCCGGCCCGGCGCGTTCGCCACCGCGTCGAGGGCGGCGTGCAGATACGGGACCAGCCGTTCCACGTCCGGGCTGTTGAGCGCGGTGTGGCCCAGGACGAGCCGGCTGAGCAGCACGCCCGAGCAGATGGCGATCAGCACGGCGGCGCGCCCGGTGGCGTCGTCGTCGCCGGGAAGTGCCGCGGCCAGCCGGCGCTGGTAGTTGCGTTCGATGCTCTCCCGCATGATGGCGGACGCCCGGGTGTTGGAGGCGGACCGCAGCGTGAGCAGCAGGCCGTCGGACGCGGCCTTGTCCATGCCGCTGAGCAGCGCCCGGGCCGCCTCCGCGTTGTGCTCCGGCGTCATCATCAGGGACTTCTCGTAGGCCAGGTCCACGACCTCGGCGAACAGCCCCTCCTTCGAGCCGAAGTAGCGGCTGATCAGCCGCGTGTCCACGTCGGCCGCGCGGGCGATCTCGCGCACGCCCGCGCCGTCGTAGCCGCGCTCGGTGAACACCTCGCGGGCGGCGCTGAGGATCGCTGCCCGGGTCGCCGCGGCATCCCTGCGGCGGGCGGCGGCGGGGGGCTGGTCGTCCAAGGTCATGGTGACCAGATTACGAGGTCGCCGACCTCCTCGCGGGACCCGCGCTTCACATGTCCACGACTGTGGACTTATGATGTCCACAGTCGTGGACATACCTGTCCGCGGCACGTCCCGACACGAACGACGAAGGTTGCGCATGTCCATTCCCCAGCGCCCCCTCGGCTCCGGCGGCCTGACCGTCGGCGCCGTCGGCTACGGAGCCATGAGCTTCGGCCGCCCCTACGGGCAGAGCGAGGAGCACACCACCGGCGGCACCGCGGACGCCCTGATCGGCCGCGCCGTCGAACTCGGCGTCACCCTCATCGACACTGCCGACGTCTACGCCGGCAGCGAGGAGATCATCGGCAAGGCCGTCGCCGGCCACCGCGACCAGGTGATCCTCGCCACCAAGTTCGGCATCGTCCGCCCGCTGACCTCCGACGGACCGCCGGTCATCAACGGCCGCCCCGAGTACGTGCGCGAGCGCCTCGAACGGTCCCTGAGCAGGCTCGGCACCGACCACGTCGACCTCTACTACCAGCACCGCGTCGACCCCTCCGTCCCCATCGAGGAGACCGTCGGCGCCATGGCCCAGTTGGTGGCGGAGGGCAAGGTCCGCCACCTCGGGCTGAGCGAGGCCGCCCCCGACACGATCCGCCGCGCCCACGCCGTGCACCCGATCAGCGCGGTCCAGACCGAGTGGTCCCTGTGGTCGCGCGATATCGAGCACGAGGTCTTCCCGCTCTGCCGCGAGCTGGGCATCGGCGTCGTCCCCTACAGCCCGCTGGGCCGCGGCATGCTCACCGGCCGGATCACCTCGCGGGAGGACCTGCCCGCCGACGACTACCGGCGCCGGATGCCGCGCTTCTCCCAGGACGCCTTCGACGCGAACCTCGCGGCCGTCGGGACGGTACGGGAGATCGCCGCGGCCCACGACGCCGCACCCGGCCAGGTCGCCCTCGCGTGGCTGCTCGCCAAGGCACCCGGAGTCGTCCCGATCCCCGGCACCCTGCACGTCTCCCGGCTGGAGGAGAACACCGGCGCCGCCGGGCTCGCGCTCACCGAGGAGGAGATCGCCCGCCTCGACGCGCTCCCGGTCGCCGGTGAACGCGAGAGCGAGCTGGGCCACAACTGGTCCTACGGCATCACCCCGCCCCGGGGCTGACACCGCCGCACCGCCCGACGGTCCCGGCCGCCGCCCGGCGGCCGGGACCCGGGGCGGCCCGGGGTCAGTGCTCCAGCGCGGGAAGGCCGGCCAGGCCGCTGTCCCGCATGATGCGGTCGACGGTGGCGTCCAGGGTGCTGCCGCCGCCGATCACGGTCTCGGCGCCGCCCGGCAGCAGATCGAGCGGCCGGTACCAGGACCGCAGCACGTCCGGCGGGACGTCGGCGGCGATCGGCTTGCCGGCGTGCCGGCGTGCCGGGTGAGCGTCTCCTCGAAGGGCACGTCCAGGTAGAAGCCGTGTGCCGGGCCGCGATGGTCCTCGCGCAGCCGGGCGAGCATCGGGCCGTAGTGGTCGGCGCGGAGGATGCCCTCGACGACGACGTGGTACCCGGCGTCCAGCGCGTAACGGGCCGTCAGGTCGATCAGCCCGATGTTCGCGCCGCCGGGCACGTCCCGTTCGCACAGCACGACCCTGCGGAGGTTGTCCTGCCCGACCAGGGCCAGGCCCCGGCCGAAGCGCTCGCGAATACCGGCCGCCACGCTCGACTTCCCCGAAGCGCTGTTGCCGCGCAGGATCACGAGCCGTGTCTCCTCGGTGCCCACCGTCACGGCGGTCACGCTACCGGCCGGGAAGTCCGGCCCGCCCCTGTCCCCGCGCACCGGCCCGGCGCGCCGACGCGTCCTTCACCGGGCAACTAAAATGGGCGGATGTCACAGTCCCCACCGCAGCCGCTGACCCCGGACGAGGAGGCGCTCGTCCGGTCCCTCGCGCGGATCATCTACGCCCTGCCGCGCGCCCTGGACACGGACCTGGTCCGTGAGCAGCACATGCCCCTCATCGAGTACCTGACCCTGATGCATCTGTCGGAGGCCCCCGGCCGGCAGCTGCGGATGAGCGATCTCGCCACGATCTGCGAGTTGTCGGTCAGCGGGATGACCCGCGTGGTGCAGCGGCTGGAGAAGCAGGGCATCGTGCGCCGGGTCAGGTCCGAGGAGGACGCCCGCGGCTGGAACGCCGTCCTCACCGACAGCGGTTTCGCCCGCCTGCGGGAGGCCTGGCCGACCAACCTGGCCTCCGTGCGCCGACACTTCCTGGACCACATGGGCGGCCTGGACATCAGGACGCTCGCCGCCGCTCTGGAGAAGGTCGCCACCTGAGCGGGAGGGAGGCGCCGGCACTGCCCGCGCCTCTCCCCCCGTCGCCCCGGGGCCGTCCTCAGCCGGGCGCGTCCGCGATCGCGGCGGCGCCGGGGGGTTCGTGCCGCGCGGCCGCGCCGGCCCGCGGTGCCTCCCGCACGGCCCGGTTGGCCGTGGTGAGGAGGGCCAGGGCGAGCAGCCACGCACCGCAGCACCAGACCAGTGGCCGGGCGCCCAGCACGGTGATCAGCACGCCGCCCGCGAGGGTGCCCAGCGACAGCGCCCCCGTGGTCAGCGTCGCGGTCGCGCTGGTCGTCCGCCCCCGCAACTCATCCGGGGTGACGATGAGTTGATGGGTCGTCATGGCCACCGTGTACACCGGTGCCACCAGGGACTCGGCGGCCGCGACGACGGCCAGCAGCGCCGGGTGGGGGGCGAGTGCGTACAGCGGGAACATCAGCGCCTCCAGCCACAGCATCACGATGGCGATCCGCCCGAGCGGGAAGCGCCGCGTGACCCGGTCCGCCACCAGTGCCCCCGCCATCGCGCCGACGGCGGCGCCGCCGAAGACGACGCCGATCCACAGTGCCGAGGCGCCCAGTTGCCGGGCAAGGGTGATGATCAGCAGGTACCCGGCTCCGTAACGCACCTTGTCGGCGGCCGACACCAGGGTGAGGAAACGGATGACAGGCCGGTGCCAGAGCCAGCCGATCCCCTCCCGGATCTCGGTGGTGAGCCGGGCCGCGGGCCGCACGTCCTGCCGGTCCTTCTGGAACCTGGCACGCATCAGGCGCAGCGAGGCGGCGGACACCGCGAAGGACACGGCGTTGACGGCGAACGGCACGGTCCGCCCGGCGGCGTAGAGCGCACCGGCGAGCGGGGCCCCGAGAACGCCGACCGCGCCGGCGGCGGACTGCTGGAGGCCTAGAGCGGCGGTCAGCTGCCGGGGAGCGACGACGTTGGGCAGCGCCGCGGTGCTCGCGACCTGGAAGAGCGTGCTCAGGACCCCGGTGAGCAGGGCCGTCGCGTACAGCTGGGGCATGGTCAGCCGGTCCAGCCACAGCGCGACGGCGACACCGGCCGTGAGCACGGTCCGGCCGAGTTCGCACCCGATCATGGTGGCCCGGCGGTCCCACCGGTCGGCGAGGGCGCCGGCGACCAGTCCGAACGCCAGGAAGGACAGGGTGCCGAGGCCGAGGACGAACCCGGCCTGGGAGGGCGACCCGGTGAGGGTCAGCACGATCAGGGGCAGGGCCATGAAGTGGGCCTGGTCGCCGACGGCGGACACCAGCTGGCCGCCGAGCAGCAGTGAGAAGTCACGGTTCCGGAGCAGGCCGGAACCACGAGGGGTTGTCATGATGGTTGCACTCCGTGACAGCTCTAGGACACAAGGGTGGCGTCGAAGCTGGTGTCCGAGCTAGGAGACACGGGGCGTGGTGACCATGCGCGGACCGTACCGAGGACGCCGGCCGGGCCGCAACCGGTTATCCCGCGAAGTCCGTGCACGGCCGCGGGGCGCGCCCGCCACGTGCGCGGAGTCCGGGATCACACCCGCGGGCGCGGATCGCCGCACCTCGCGCGGGGCAGGCATACTCGGGCCCTGCGGGAGCATCGGCATCCGCAGTCAGCGGGAGGTGCGCGATGGTGTCGTCGTCGGGAACGGAGCCACGAAGGGTCACGATCCATGACGTCGCCCGGTCCGCCGGGGTGTCGCGGCAGACCGTGTCGCGGGCGCTGAACGACAAGGACGAGATCGACGGGCTGACCAAGCAGCGCGTGCTCGACGCCGCCCGGGAGCTCGGCTACCGGCCCAGCCGGTTCGCCCGCGGCCTGGTCCGGCAGGACACCACGACCATCGGGCTGGTGATCCCCGACCTGCTCAACCCGTTCTTCACCGAGGTCGCCGCCGCCGCGCTGGAGGCGGCACGCGCCCGCGGCTGGCACGTCGTCGTCTACGACACGGCCGACCGGCCCGAGGAGGAACTCGGCACGCTTCAGGTGATCGGTTCGCAGGTGGACGCCGTCGTCGGCTACTTCAGCGCTTCCGAGGACACCCTGGAGCGGTTCACCCGGGGCGTCCCCGTGGTGCTGATCGGCCGGCCGCACCACTCGGCCCGGTTCACCTCGATCCGGATCGACGGGGAGCAGGGCGTCCACGCGGCGGTCGCGCACCTGGTCGCCAAGGGCCACACGCGGATCGGGATGCTCGACCACGGCGGCCGCGCCGAGCCGAGCATCCGCCGCGACTGGTTCACGGCCGCCGCGGGGGCCTACGGGGTCGACGCCGGCCGGGTGGTGGGCGCCGACCAGTCGGCCGACGGCGGCGGAGCGGCGCTCAGGGCGCTGCTCGCCGCGCATCCGGACGTCACCGCGGTGTTCACCTTCAACGACATCATCGCGATCGGCGCGCTGCGCGAGGCGCGCCGGCTCGGCAGGAGCGTCCCGCGGGATTTCGCCGTGATCGGCTTCGACGGCCTGCAGCTCGGCGCGCTCGTCGAGCCCCCGCTGTCCAGTGTCGCCCTCGACACACGCCGGCTCGGCGCCCTCGCCATCGACCAGGTGGCACGGCTGCTGACCGGCGCCGATCCGCTGGACGAGGACGCCCTGGTCGTCCGGGCGGAGCTGCGGCTGGGCGGGTCCGCGTAACCTCCAGGACACGTGTGTGACCGAATGTCTTGACACTCGCCCGCACCGGAGCGCACACTCTCGAACAATTCAGAACGTCCCCGTGAGCGTTCACGTGAACGTTCACGGGAGCGCTCACGAGAATAGAATGCTTGGCTTGCTGATTTCCGCCACGGCGCACGGCAGTTGAACCGGCACCGTTGCGACCTGTCCCTTCCGGCCAGAAGGCATCCCGCCTGAGGTGTCAACGTCGACCCGTCTAGCGTCGTCGCTAGTCGTTCTCTGGTAAGGAAATAATGAGCAACACAGTCACGCGCATCCGCCTCGCGGCCGTCGCCGCCGTCGCCGCCACCGCCAGTGTCGCCGTACTCGCCGGGTGTTCCTCGTCGCCCGACCCCAAGGCCGATGCCGCCGCCGCCGGCTCCTGCGAGCCGGCGAAGGGCAAGGTGACCCTCCAGTACTGGAACACCGTTCCGGGCATGGACCAGGTCGTCGCCCTGTGGAACAAGAAGAACCCGGACATCCAGGTGGAGATGAAGAACATCTCCAACGACCAGTACGGCACCATCGGCAACGCCCTCAAGGCGGGCAAGGCACCGGAGCTGGCCCAGGTCGGCTACGACGAACTGCCCTTCCTGCGCACCCAGAACGCCTTCGTCGACGTCTCCGCCTGCAAGGACGCCACGGCGGCCAAGTCGAAGTTCGTGCCGTGGACCTGGTCGCAGACCAGCTTCGGCGACACCGGTGTGTTCGCCTTCCCGCAGGACACCGGTCCGATGGCGCTCTACGTGCGCAGCGACATCTTCAAGCAGCACAACATCGCGATACCGAAGACCTGGGACGAGTACGCGGCGGACGCGGCGAAGCTGCACAAGGCGGACCCGAACCTCGACATCACGTTCTTCGACCCGAACAACGCCGAGTGGTTCAACGGGCTCCTCTGGCAGAACAACGCCGAGATGTACTCGTACGCCGGCGACAAGTGGCACGTCACCGTCGCGTCCGACCAGAGCAAGCAGGTCGCCGACTACTGGCAGAAGCTGGTCGACGACAAGCTCGTGCGCACCGACCTCGCGCACGGCTCGACGGAGATGTACGCCGCCTACCAGAAGAACCAGATCGCCACCTACGTGGGCGCCGCCTGGGGCTACAGCATGTTCCGCGACAACCTGCCCAAGCAGTCCGGCAAGTGGTCGATCGTCCCGATGCCCACCTGGGGCACGAGCGCCGCGTCCGGCGACTGGGGCGGCTCCACCGTCGCGTTCATGAAGGGCAACACGCACCTGTACGAGTCGGTCAAGTTCAACGACTGGCTGAACTCGGACCCCGAGGCCCTCGCGATGGAGAACAAGCTGGGCGGCCTCTACCCGGCGGCCACCGCCGGCGCGCAGCTCCCCGCGCTCTCGGAGGGCGTCCCGTACTACAACAACGAGAAGATCTTCGACGTCTTCGCCGAGTCGTCCAAGAACATCGACACCAAGTTCTCCTGGGGTCCCACCCAGAAGACGGTGAACCTGGCGCTCCAGGACACGCTCGCCAAGGCCGCGGCCGGTGACGGCAAGCTCACCGACGCGCTCGACGCGGCCCAGGCCGCCGCGCTGAAGTCGATGCAGGAACAGGCGATCCCGGCTGTCGCGGGCAAGTGACCGCGGATGACTGATATCGCAACCCGCGCGACGCGCGTGGTGGCGGCCAGAGGGGGCCGCCGTCGTCTCAACGGCGGCGGCCCCCGGGCGGGCACCATCATCGCGTTCCTCACCCCGTTCTTCCTCCCCTTCGTGCTGTTCTACCTGGTGCCGGTCGGCTACGCCGTCTGGCAGAGCTTCCAGGTCGTGCGCCGCACCGGGGGCCAGTACGGCACGTCGTACACGACCTTCGGCGGCTTCGAGCAGTACGTGCAGGTCTTCCAGAACGCGGAGTTCTGGAGCAGCATCGGGCGCATCGGCCTGTTCGGCGTCGTGCAGGTGCCGGTCATGCTGTTCGTGGCCCTGATCATGGCGCTGCTGCTGGACACCCCGCTGCTGAAGCTCAAGTCGTTCTTCCGCATCACGGCGTTCATGCCGTACGCGGTGCCCGGCGTCATCGCCGCGATCATGTGGTCGTACCTGTACTCCCCGCAGCTCAGCCCGCTCGTGGACGCCCTCAAGGGCATCGGCCTCCAGCCCGACTTCCTCGGCCCGGGCGCCGTGCTGTGGTCGGCGGCGAACGTCTCCACGTGGCTGTGGACCGGCTACAACATGCTGATCATGTACTCGGCGCTGCAGGCGATCCCGCAGGAGCTGTACGAGGCCGCCAAGCTCGACGGTGCGAGCAACTGGGCCATCGCCTGGAAGATCAAGGTCCCGATCATCGCCCCGTCGATCATCCTGACGACGGTGTTCTCGATCATCGGCACGCTCCAGCTCTACGCCGAGCCGGCCGTGCTGCGCCAGATCTCCTCGAACATCTCGAGCACGTACACGCCGAACATGCTCGCCTACGCGGTGGCCTCCGGGAACAACTACCAGCAGGCTGCGGCGATCTCCGTGGTCATCGCCGTCATCACCTTCGTCTTGAGCTTCGGGTTCATGCGACTCACCTCGAAGAAGGCGGGACTGTGAGCAACCAGACCCTGATCCGCGAAAGCCGCGTCAGCCGCACCGCCGTCATGGCGCTGATGCTCCTGCTGGCGATCTACTTCCTGCTGCCGATCTACTTCCTGATCGTCGCGGCGACCAAGCCGCAGGGCGACCTCGCCTCCACCAACGGCCTGGTGTTCTCGCACTTCGACCTCTTCAGCAACCTCAAGCTGCTGTTCACCCGCAGCGACGGCATCTTCGGGCGCTGGGCGCTGAACAGCGTCATCTACGCGGTGCTGGGCGCGGCCGTCGGAACCCTGATCTCCGCGCTGTGCGGCTACGCGCTCGCCAAGTTCCGGTTCCGGGGCCGGGAGTTCCTGTTCTCCGTCATCCTCGGCGGCGTCCTGGTCCCCACCACCGCGCTCGCGCTCCCGCTGTTCCTGCTGTTCTCGGCGACCGGCCTGGTCAACACCTACCTCGCGGTCTTCCTGCCCAGCATCGTCAGCCCGTTCGGTGTCTACCTGGCCCGCATCTTCACCGCCGCCGCCGTCCCCGAGGAGATCCTCGAATCGGCGCGCCTGGACGGCGCGGGCGAGTTCCGCACGTTCTTCTCGGTGTCGATCAGGCTCATGGCGCCGTCGCTGGTGACCATCTTCCTGTTCCAGTTCGTCGCGATCTGGAACAACTTCTTCCTGCCGATGGTGATGCTGCAGAAGGAGTCGCTCTTCCCGATCACCCTCGGCCTGTACGAGTGGAACGGCCAGACCGCCCGCGCCCCTCTGCTCCAGGAATCCGTGATCACCGGTGCGCTGGTCTCGATCGTGCCGGTGATCATCGTGTTCATCCTCCTCCAGAGGTTCTGGCGCACCGGGCTCGCCTCCGGCTCCCTGAAGTAGTTCCGCGGCACCGCTCCCCCGCCCCCGGCTCTCCCGCCACCCGCAACAGAAGGTCCCCGCGTGATGCACAACTCCGCCGACTCCGCCGTTTTCGTTCCTCATTTCCACTGGGACCGCGAGTGGTACGAGCCGTTCCAGGTGTTCCGGCACCGGCTCGTCGCCGCCCTCGACACCGTGCTGGAGACGGCCGAGGCGAACCCGGACTTCCGGTTCACCGTCGACGGGCAGATGGCCGCGATCGAGGACTACCTGGAGATGCGGCCGGAGAACCGCGACCGGGTCAAGGCCCTGGTCGCCGACGGCCGGCTCGCCATCGGGCCGTGGCTCATCCTGCTCGACGAGTTCCTGTGCTCCGGCGAGACCATCGTGCGCAACCTCCAGATGGGCTGGGCGGCGGCCGCCGAGCTGGGCGGCTCCATGCCGATCGGCTACCTGCCGGACATGTTCGGCCACGTCGCGCAGATGCCGCAGATCCTGGCGCGCGCCGGCATCGAGCACGCGGCGCTGTGGCGCGGTGTCCCCGGCTCCGTCGAGGGCCACGCCTTCCGCTGGCGTGCTCCCGACGGCTCCGAGGTCCGCACCGAGTTCCTCTTCGACGGCTACGACAACGGCCTCGACGTCCTGCTCGTGCCCGACCAGATCAGGCGCGCGCTCGGCGAGTACGCGGAGATGACGGCCGGGCGCTGGGGCAACGACCCGGTGCTCGCGATGGCCGGCACCGACCACAACGCGCCCGACCCGCAGCTGGCGGCCTGGCTGCGGCGCGCCTCCAGCGACGAGCGCGCCATCACCATCGCGACCCTCGACGAGTACATCCGCGAGCACGTGCGCGACGAGGTCTCCGCCGTCGTCACCGGTGAACTGCGCAGCCACGTGCGCGGCAACATCCTGCCGGGCGTGCTCTCGGTGCGGCTCGCCCTCAAGCAGCGGATGGCCGCGGCCGAGCGCACCATCGACCACGCCGAGCGGGTGAACGCGCTGTGGTCCGAGCGGGACGACTCCCCGTTCCTGTCGCTGGCCTGGCACAAGATCATCGAGTCGTCCGCGCACGACTCCGTCGTCGGCTCCGGCACCGACGAGACCTCCGACCAGGTCGAGGCGCGGCTCGCCGAGGCCGCGCAGGCCGCGCGCGCCGTCCGGGACGCGGCCCTGGCCGAGCCCGCCGCGCGGATGCCGAGCGACGCCCACCTGGTCGCCAACCCGCTGCCGTTCCCGCGCACCGCGCTGGCCGAGGTCGATGTCGTGGCACCGCCGGAGGGCACGCGTCTCGTCGCGACCGCCGCCGACGGCTCGGCGCACCCCGTGCAGCTCATCTCCCAGGCCCCGACCGTGCTCAGCGACGAGCGCATGGACGCCTCGCAGCTCGAGCGCGTGCTGCGCCGCATCCACCGCCGCGAGCTCTTCGGCCGGCTGATCGACCACTACGAGCTGACCGCGGGCTCGCTCGTCTTCCACCTGGCCGAGGTCCCCACCAGCGGGCCGTTCGACCTGCTCATCCTGCGCCGGGAGGTCGCCGCGGCGGCCGCGGCGCACCCGGGCGAGTGGCGGGTGCTCACGCTGGAGGAGGCCCGCGCGACCGCACTGGTGCCCGTCCACGTGCCCGCCTCCGGACTCGCCGGCTTCCGCGTCGCGCCGAACGAGCTGCCCGCCCCCCAGCCGACGGCGTACGCCCCCGCCACCGCGACGGACCGCACGCTGACGAACGGCCTGGTCCAGGTCGCGGTCGCCGCCGACGGCACGCTGGACGTGACCGGCGCCGACGGCACCGTGCTGCACGGGGTCGGCCGCCTCGTCGACGGCGGTGACCGCGGCGACAGCTACAACTACGCTCCCCCGGCGCGGGACGTGCTGGTGTCGGAGCCGGCGGACGTCACCGTCGACCTCCTCGAGGACGGCCCGCTGCGTTCGCGGATCCGGGTCACCCGGGTCTACGAGTGGCCGGCCGAGCTCTCCTCCGACCGCGACGTCCGCAGCGCCCGGACCGTGGCCACCCCGGTGGAGACCCTGGTGGAGGTGCGGGTGGGCGAGCCGTTCGTGCGCGTCTCGACGTCCTTCCTGAACCAGTCCGCGGACCACCGGCTGCGCTTCCACGTACCGCTGCCGCAGCCGGCGGGCACCTCCGCCTCCGCCGGGCAGTTCGCCGTCACCGAGCGCGGGCTGACCTCCGAGGGCGGCTGGGGCGAGTACCCGATCCCGACCTTCCCCGCCACCGAGTTCGTGTCGGCCGGGGCCGCCAACGTCCTGCTCGACCACGTCGCCGAGTACGAACTCGTCGGCGACGGCGCCGAACTCGCCATCACCCTGCTGCGCGCGATCGGCTCGATCAGCGTCAACATCCACCCGCTGCGGGACGAGCCCGCGGCGAGCGAGATCCCGGTGCCGGGCGCGCAGGACCTCGGCGTGCGCATCGAGAACCGCTTCGCCGTCGTGCCCTCGGCGACCGGCTGGCAGGGTGCCCACGCCGTCGCGCTCGCCGCGGAGTTCCGCAACGACGTGCTGGTCACCCGCGGGACCGCGCCGGCCGGGGGCCAGTTGCCCGCCGACGCCGCGGGCCTGCGGGTCGAGGGCGCCGACGTCCTCGTCTCCGGCATCCGCCGCGTCACCGGCGACGACCGCGCCGCCGGCACGGAGGTCCGCATGGTGGCGATGACCGGCACGGGAGCGACCGCCCGGCTGACCGGCGCGTTCACCGAGGCCACCACCGTCGACCTGCTCGGACGGCCGCTGTCCACGGCGCGGGCCGAGGGCGTACTCGAACTCCCCCTCGGGCCCTGGGAGATCCGCACGGTCGTGGTCCGGTAGGGAGAACGGCAAGCGCACGCGAAGGACGACGTCACGGTGACCGACAGATTCATGACCCACGGCACAGGCGAACACCCCTGAGTCGCCCCACCTCCCCAGAGCCGGCCTCCTCCGCACGACGCCGGGTGACCGGGGCCCGATGGCCCCGGTCGTCCGGGTCGGCGCACCCGTCCGGCGTCCGGACCCTTTTGTGAGCAAGAAAGAGTTGTGACCTCGTGCCCTCCCCCATTTCCGCGTACGTTTCGGACACCGCGCCAGGGCGTGGCGCGCTGCGCCCGGCGCGCTCGTGGCTGCACTCCGACGCCCCTTCCCGGTCGCTGAACGGGAACTGGCGCTTCCACCTGTCGCCGACGGTGCCGGCGGAAGAGGACTTCGCGGCCGAAGGCTTCGACGACAGCGGCTGGGACAGCATCCCGGTGCCCTCCCACTGGGTGCTCCAGGACGACGGCGCCCACGGCCGGCCGATCTACACGAACGTGCAGTACCCCTTCCCGATCGACCCGCCGCACGTCCCGGACGAGAACCCCACCGGTGACTACCGCCGCCACTTCGAGGTGCCGGCCGACTGGTCGCAGGCCGAGCGCGTCGTGCTGCGCTTCGACGGCGTCGAGTCGCTCTTCAAGGTGTGGGTGAACGGCGACGAGATCGGCAGCGCCAGTGGCAGCCGCCTCGCCCACGAATTCGACGTGACGTCGTCGGTGCGCCCGGGCGGCAACGTCGTCGCCGTGCGTGTGCACCAGTGGTCGGCGGCCAGCTACGTCGAGGACCAGGACCAGTGGTGGCTGCCCGGCATCTTCCGCGACGTCACCCTCCTCGCGCGCCCGGCCGGCGGCATCGAGGACGTCTGGCTGCGCGCCGGGTTCGACGGCGGGCGCGGACGGATCGAGACGGAGATCACCGCCGAGGCGGCGGCCTTCCCGGTCACGCTCCGCGTCCCCGAACTCGGCGTCGAGAAGGTCTGGGCGTCAGCGGCCGACGTGACCCCGTTCGCCGTCGACGGCGTGGAGCCCTGGTCCGCGGAGCGGCCGCGCCTGTACGACGTGACGGTGTCGACGGCCGCGGAGCGCATCGAGCTGCGCGCGGGCTTCCGCACCGTCGAGATCCGCGGCGACCGGTTCCTGGTCAACGGCCGCCGCGTCGTCCTCCACGGCATGAACCGCCACGAGACCCACCCCGAGCGGGGCCGTGTCTTCGACGAGGAGCACGCCCGCGAGGACCTGGCGCGCATGAAGCGGTTCAACGTGAACGCCGTCCGCACCAGCCACTACCCCCCGCACCCGCGGCTGCTGGACCTCGCCGACGAACTCGGTTTCTGGGTCGTGCTGGAGTGCGACCTGGAGACGCACGGCTTCGACAAGCTCGGCTGGGTGGGCAACCCCAGCGACGACCCGGCGTGGCGCGCCGCCTACCTCGACCGCATCGAGCGCAGCGTCGAGCGGGACAAGAACCACCCCAGCATCGTCATGTGGTCGCTGGGCAACGAGGCCGGCACCGGCTCCAACCTCGCGGCCATGTCCGCCTGGGTCCACGCCCGCGACCCCGAGCGGCCCGTGCACTACGAGGGCGACCACACGGGCGAGTACACCGACGTCTACTCGCGCATGTACGCCTCGGTGCCCGAGACCGAGCAGATCGGCACCGACGGCTCCCGCGCGCCGCTGCTCAACTGCACCCCCGCGCAGGGCGCCCGGCAGCGCACCAAGCCGTTCGTGCTGTGCGAGTACGCGCACGCGATGGGCAACGGCCCGGGCGCGCTCGACCAGTACGAGGAACTGGTGCACCGTCACCCGCGGTTGCACGGCGGCTTCGTGTGGGAGTGGCGCGACCACGGCATCCTGGCGAAGGCCCCGGACGGCACGCCGTACTACGCGTACGGCGGCGACTTCGGCGAGGTCGTGCACGACGGCAACTTCGTCATGGACGGCATGCTGCTCAGCGACGACGTCCCGACGCCGGGCCTGTGGGAGTACAAGGCGGTCGTGCAGCCGGTCCGCTTCACCTTCGGCGAGCTCAGCAGTGTCAGCGGTATCAATGGATTCAACCTGGTCGACGCCGACCACGTCGCGATCACCAATCTGCGGCACTCGGCCGACACCTCCGACCTGCGCTTCCGCTGGCGCGTCGAGCACGACGGACGGCTCGTGGACGCCGGGGACCTGACGGTGCCGGTCGTCGCAGCGGGCGAGTCGGCGCGGGTGCCGCTGCCGAAGATCGCGGTGGCCGAGGACGCGGAGACCTGGCTCACCATCGACGCCGAACTGGCGGCCGGGACCGCCTGGGCGGCCGAAGGACATGTGATCGCCACGGCCCAGCTGGACCGTTCGGCCCGGCGACCCGCACCGGCCGCCCGGCCCCGCGGCGACTGGCGGCCGGGCGACGGCACCCTGACGCTCGGCATCGCCGAGTTCGAGGGCGGGTCCCTGGTGCGCCTCGCCGGACGCGACGTGGCGGGCCCGCGGCTGGAGCTGTTCCGTGCCCCCACCGACAACGACGAGGGCACGTCCGGGGAGAACGAGGAGACCGACACCGGCGTGGCCGGGGTCTCCCACGCCGAACTGTGGCGTCGCGACGGCCTCGACCGGCTGACCTCGCGGCTGGTGTCCGTGGAGCAGGCGGACGGGGCGCTGCGCACCGTCGCCAAGGTCTCCGCGGCGGACTCCGCCCTGTCGGTGACGGTGGAGTCCGTCTGGTCGGTCGAGGGCGGCGAGCTCGAACTGCGCGTGGAGATCGAGCCCTCGCGCGGCTGGTCGACGGTGTGGCCGCGGATCGGGGTCCGGTTCGACCTGCCCGACGGCACGGCGCCGGTCGACGGCGCCGAGTGGTTCGGCCTCGGGCCGCTGGAGTCCTATCCCGACAGCATGCGCGCGGCGCGCACCGGCCGGTTCTCGTCCACGATCCGCGACCTGTCCGCCGACTACGCGCGGCCCCAGGAGACGGGACACCGCTCCCAGGTCCGGGAGCTGTCGCTGACGAGCGCGGGCGGCGAGGTACTGCGCGTCACCGCGGTCCCGGACACGCGCGGGCGCCGCCCGGGCTTCACGCTCAGCCGGCACACCCCGCAGCAGATCGCGCGGGCCGCGCACCCCTTCGAGCTGCCGCACTCGACGACGAGTCACCTGTTCGTCGACGCGGCACAGCACGGCCTGGGCTCGCGGGCGTGCGGACCGGACGTGTGGGCGGAGTTCGCACTCCGCCCCGAGTCCCGCACGATCCGGCTCCGCATCGCGTCGGGCGCGTGACCGAATGAACGAATGAACGGCGAGGGGCGCCCGCGGGAAGCGGGCGCCCCTCGCCGTTCGGGCGTCAGGCCTCGACGAGTTCGCCGGCCGGAACGGCGGCGGCGGAGGCGGAGGCGGAGGCGGCACGACGGCGGGCGATCGTCCCCGAGAACCAGTAGCCGGCGATCATCAGGGCGACGACCGCGACGGTCTCGGTCGTGCCCAGCGCCCAGGTGGAAGCGGTGGCCTCCTTCGGCGGCAGCTTGGGAAGGTCGTCCAAGGCCAGGGGAACCGCCGAGTGCGCGGCCGCGTCGGCCTGGAAGGCCTGGTTGCGGGCCGAGCCGTGCAGGAAGGGCGCGACGAAGAGCAGGCTCATCGCGAGCAGCGTCTCCAGGGTGATCACGACGGGGAACTCCCGTATCAGCAGCGTCCGCAGCGGGCGCTCGTCACCGGCGGCCCGCAGCGCGTCGATCCGCGGGTGCAGCCAGAACTGGTTGAAGACGCCGAGCAACAGCAGCGTGCCGAAGATGAGGATCTTCACGCCCAGCACGCGCCCGTACATCGTCGTGAACAGCTGCGAGGGGCCGTCGACGTGCTCCCAGTACAGGAACAGGCCGGACAGGGTGATCGCGGCGACGCAGCCCATGGCGGCGGCCGAGAAGCGGCGGATCGCCGGGGACCAGAAGGCGCCGCGGTCGGCGGGCGCGACCGCGCCGGGGAGGGCGAGCAGTGCCAGTCCGGCCACGCCGCCCAGCCAGACGGCGCCGCCGAGCAGGTGGAGCATCCACATCACGGTCTCGAAGGTGGTGCGGCCCCAGTCGTCGGGGACCTCGTCGGGGAACTTGGTGGTGCCGAGCGCGACGGCGCCCGCGCCGAGTCCCGCCGCGAGCAGCAAGCGGCGGGTCGCGGCGGAGACGCCCCCGCGGAAGGCCAGGGGCGCGACCAGGAGCGCGCCGGCCAGGACGAGGGTCACCTCCAGCCCCGACAGCCGGCCCGCGTTGCTGCCGTCGTAGAGCGAGTTCCATGCCGCGCCGTAGTCGTACCCGCCGTCGTCCCCGGAGTGGGCGAGACCGGTGAGCACCGCGGGCACGGCGAGGACTCCCAGGACGACGGCGGCACGGGCGAGGCGGACGGTCACCGCGGACAGAGCGTCGGCGCCGATCCGGCCGGCCGCGGGCCGCGCGGCCACCAGGGCCAGGGCCGTCACTCCGACGAACCCCATCAGGGTCACCCAGGCCGACCAGGCGACAGCGCTGTCCGCGAACGGGCCGAGTGGGGTCGACGGCGCCGGAGCCGCGGAAAAGGGCAGCTGGAAAGGCAATTGATGGGACGGCGGCATGACTGATCACCCTCGGGCATTGGCAGGAGAAATCCAGAGGGCCTTAGGTTAGGCACACCTAACCAGCCCGTCAATATCGCTCCGGCGCACCGGCGGCGACAGCGACCGCACCGGCCGTGAACTTCCCTCGAAGGGAGGGCCGTTGCGCAATGGCCGCCCTCGCGACCTGGACGAAGGCGGCAACACCACGAATTGCCCCGGGAAGTCGGAACGCGGCGGCCGGGAAAGCGCCGTGCATTCCGGCATATTCACCAAGCGGCGGTAAAGGTTTTCCGATCACTGCCCCAAATTGGGGACCTGGGGGCGGAAACATGAAAAGGCCGGACCGGCAGACGGGCTGCCGATCCGGCCACGCGTGCCGCGCCCTCGGGCCTCAGGGGCAGCTGGTCGTCGACTGCCCCCGGACGTAGGCCGTTCCCCAGTTCTCGACCTTCACGTAAGCGGCGGACGCACCGCGGCGGTCGTAGCGCACGTGCCACTTCTTGGCCGGCGCGTGCAGCTCGACCAGGTAGCACCATCCGGCGTCGATCCGCAGCACGTCCCAGTCCTCGCCGTCCGGGGTGTGCGCCCCGTTGGTGAGCCCGTAGGGAGAGCCGCCGACGCAACCCGTGCTCCACGACCCCGTGGTGCCCCAGTCGCACGTCCAGCTCTGGAAGGCGGTGGCGTAGACGCCGGAGTAGTTGTAGGTCTGCGAGCACCCCAGGATGGTGCACCCTCCCGCGTACGCCTGCGGCGCCGGCGCCAGCACGGCCAGCCCCGCTCCCGCGGCGACGACCGCCACCGCCCTCGACAGCCACCGCCCGATCCTGCTGCCCATCACATCCCCCTCTATGTCGCGTACATGACGGCCTGTGCGGCCGAGGGCAAGCATGACAGGAAGGGTCAAGGGCGGGTAAGGGGTCATGGATGAACGAGTAAAGACCGCCGGAGCGGACGGATCAGCTTCCGTCCATGCCGAACGAGTCGTGCACGGGCCGCACTTCGACCGCCACGACGTGGAAGTCCACGACACGGGCGGCGATCTCGCGCGCCCGCTCCGGGCTCGCGCACTCGATCACGTAGTACGCGGTGAGCTGGTCGGTCGACCCCGTGAGCGGCCCGTCCGCCGTCGTCGATCCGTCCCCGCGCCACCGGATCGTCGTGGTGTCCTTCGGGTACGCGAGTCCCGCTCCGTTGAGCATCTCACCGGAGCCCGCCAGGTCCTGGTGGAGCGCCTCGTGCCTGCGGAACACCTCGGCGCGCTGCGTCGCCGACATCGCCTCGGTCGCCGCGGGATCGGCGTACATCAGCACCATGTACTTCATGCGACCACCCTGGCACCGTACGTGGTCGCGGCACCAGACCGGGCCGGGGGCGGGCAGCCCGTCACAGGTCGTGGAAGCGGCGCACGAACCGCCGTTGCCGCGGGGTCTCCACCGCGCGGCGGTCGTAGCCCCGGCGGACGAACGCCACCGCCCGGTCGGCCGGCACCCCGTCGAGGACCGCCATGCACGCGGCGCAGTCCCCGTCCGGCGGTACCCTCCGCCGCAGGCGGTCTCCGCACGTTCGCGCGCCGCCCGGGCCAGTGCCTCGCGCGGCACGTCCCGCGCCTCCCGAGGGTCCCGGGGCAGCCGGTCGGGCCGGTGGACCCACCGGGCCTCCCACGCGGCCGGCGGAGGCCGCTTGCCCAGCAGGTACACGGCGAACGACGGCAGCGGCCCCGCGGGCGGCGGATCACGCAGGCCCCGGCCCCGCACCAGCGCACCGGAGGGGACCTCATGATCCCGCCGCCTGCCGGGTCCCAGCCCTCCGCCGTCCCCGTACCACCGCTCAACTCCCGGCGAGCCCCGCGACGATGCCCGAGACCTGTTCGCGCACGACGTCCCGAGCCGCAGCGGGCAGTGTGCCGACGCCGGTGGACTCCAAAGCGTGCAGGGCCTGTTCGCTACCGGCGTCGCACGGGACGGTCGCGCTCAGGACGTCGTAGCCGTCGCGGACGGCGACCCGCAACCGCCTTTCTCCGACAGGGTCGGCGTGCACCGCGGTGGCCACGACGAGGGGCGGCGGCCCGCCCGCTTCGGCGGGCTGCTTGCGGTAGCCGCTGGCGATCGGCTCGCGCCACCGGATGCCGAGCAGGAGGTGGTGCTTGGTCAGGGCGTCGGACAGGTCGGTCTCGTAGACCCCGTCCGGTTCGAGAGTGACGGCACGGGCGTCGAGGACGAGCGCGGCCGGCAGCAGGCAGCGCAGGGCGCTGCCGACGAGGTTGCCGCCGACCGTGGCCGTGCGGCGGACGGCTCCGGTGCCCACGCTCGTGGCTGCCCGGCGCAGCGCCTCCGGCACGCGGTCGTCGATCCGGTGGAGCACCACGGCCGCGCCCAGCGCCTCCCGTTCGATCCCGTTGGCCTCGGGCAGTTCCCGCAGCGACATGGCGTGCTCGGGGAAGCCGTCCCGCTGCCAGCCGGCCCACACGAGCGTCGCCCCGCCGATGGGCACCGCGTCCCGGGCCATGCACTCCTGGGCCTCGGACACCGTCGTGGGCAGATGCAGCAGCACGGCAGTCGACCTGCTTTCTGGGGAGCGGGCGGTGGAAGGAGATCGCTTCGCCTGTCCGATCGCCTGAGGTGCGTATTCTCCCCCGGCAGGCGGATCGACGTACAGAGCACGGCAGTTGGACTCTCCGGCCGCACGGGGGCCGTTCCCCCTACCCTTCGCGGGCAAGCTGCCGCCGCGCGACGAGGCCTACCCGCCGGCGATGGGGCAGGACTCGCAGCCGCACACCCACGCTTGGGCGCGGAAGAGGCGATCGACTTCCTGCACACCGAGTGGGTCGGCAAGGCCATCGGCTTCGTCGGCTACGGCTCGACCGGCGGCACCCGCGCCGTGGAGCACCTGCGCCTGATCGTCGCGGACCTCCCGGCGGCCGAAGTCGCCCCCCGGTCGCCCTCCCCCTCTTCACCGACTTCGAGGGCTTCAGCGCCTCAAGCCCGCCGACGGTCGGCGCGACACCCTCGCCGCCGTCTTCGACCAGGTCGTCCGGCGGGCCGGCGCCCTCGCTCCGCTGCGCACCGGCTGACACCGCCCCGCGGCACCGGGAGAGCACCACGGGCGGCGTCCCGGGGTCCTCTCCCGCCGCGCCTCACGGGACCCGCCCCTGGTGGACAGGGCTGCGCCGATCGGTGGGACGGCCGGGCGGGCGGGCCTGCCGCCGGGAGGGGCTGGGCAGGCATGGGGGCGGAGGTGCTGTCGCATGCCCAGCGGTGACGTGCTCGCGCTCGTCGATGAGAGCGGCCGGGTGGTCGAGTGGGGGCCCGCGGCCGAGGAGCTGCTCGGCCGGTCGGCCGAGGAGGCCGTCGGACGGTCCGTGACCGCGCTCATGGGCGCGGCCCCCGGGCCCGGCGCCGCCGGCCTGCCCAGGGTGCTGGTCAGTCCGGTGCAGCGCGGCACGTCGGTGGTCTGGCAGGTGCTCTCGGCGGGCGATGCCGCGCCCGGGCTGGACGCGGCGGTCCTCCAGGCCCTGTTCGCCCACGCGCCGGTGGCGCTGTACGTCCTCGACGACCGGCTGCGCGTGCTGCGGGTCAGCGCCGCCGGCGGGCCGCGGGCCGTGCCCGCCGGACACTTCCTGGGCCGGCACTTCACCGAGGTGTGCGCGTTCGAGGCTCCGGAGGCGGAGGCCGCCGTGGCGCGAGCCGTCCTCGACAGCGGGGAGCCCGTGGTGGACCGGCTCGTCCGGAGTGTGCGGACGCCGCAGGAGGCCAGGGGCCGTATCCGCTCCTTCTCGTACTTCCGCCTCGAGGACGCCGGCGGCGGTGTGCTCGGACTCGTGGCGTCGGCCGTGGACGTCACGGAGCGCGAGAAGGCGCTGCACCGCCTGGCGTTCCTGGACAGGGTCAGGGCGCGGGTGGGGCACCGGCTGAACGTCGCCACCGTGTGCCAGGAGGTGGTGGAGGTGGTGGTGCCCGCCTTCGCGAGCGTCGCCGTCGTCGAGGTGGTGGACGACGTCGTCCGCGGGGAGGAACCTCCCGCCGCCCCCGCCCGCACCGACATCCCGCTGCGCCGGGCGGCCTTCAAGGGGATCGTCTCCGGTCACCCGGTCGGGGACGTGCGCGCGCTGCCGTCCGGCACACCGTTCTCCCACGTCCTGGCCGACATGCGGCCGCGCCTGGTGCGGATCGACGAGGACAGCCGGTGGCTGGACGTCGACCCGGACCGGGGCGATGCCATCAGGCGGTCGCTCAGCCACTCCTTGATCGTGGCGCCGCTGGAGCTGCGCGGCCAGGTGCTCGGCGTGGTCAGCTTCTACCGCCAGCTGCACGAGGACCCCTTCGAGGAGGACGACGTCCAGGTCGCGGCCGCGGTGTGCGCGCACGCCGCGCTGTGCATCAACAACGCCCGCCAGTACATGCGCGAGTGGATCATCGCGGCGACCGTCCAGCACCGGCTGCTCCCCCAGCGGTCCGCCGTGCCGGACACCCTGGAGGTCGCCGGCCTGCACCTGCGCAATCCGGAGGACACGGGTGCGTGGTTCGACGTGATCCCGCTGTCCGGCGCGCGGACCGCGCTGGTCGTCGGCAACGTGGCGGGGCAGGGCATGACGGCGGCGATCGTCGTGGGACTGCTGCGCACGGCCGTCCACACACTGGCCGCCCTGGACCTGGAGCCCGACGAGTTGCTGGCCCGCCTGAGCGACACCGCGACCCGTCTGGCCGCCGCGTACGCCGCTCTGCCCCCGTTCGACCCCGGCCCGCCCGGTCCCCTGACCGCCGGCTGCCTCATCGCGGTGCACGACCCGGTGGCCCTCACCTGCACCGTCGCGCGCGCCGGCCTGCCGGCACCCGTCGCGGTCCTTCCCGACGGCACAACGCCGGGCGGGTCCGTCCCGCCGGGGCCCCCGCTCACCGGACCGGGCAGGGCCCCGTTCCCGGCGACCACGCTCAGCCTCCCCGAAGGCACCACGCTGGCGCTTGCGACGGCCTCGCTCGCGGAGCAGGTGCTGGCGCCGGCCGGCCCACTGCGTCCGCTCCTGGACGGCGCCCACACCACGACGCTGCCCGCCCTGCACGACGCCATCTCGGCTGCGGCCAGGGACGACCACGACGCCGCCGAGACGGTGATGCTGCTCGCCCGCACCCGGGCCCTGCCCGCCGGACGCGTGCTGACCCTCCCGCTGCCCGCGGACGCCGAGGCGGCGCCCGTCGCCCGCGCGGCGGCGCTGCGCCAGCTGGATTCGTGGGGCGTGGACGAGGAGACCGCGTTCACCACCGAACTCGTCGTCAGCGAGTTCGTCGGCAACGCGGTCCGCCACGGCGCTCCGCCGCTGCGCCTGCGCCTGATCCTGGACCGGATGCTGACCTGCGAGGTCAGCGACGGCGCGCCCAGCTCACCGCGGGTGAAACACGCCCGCACCGTCGACGAGACGGGCCGCGGGCTGTTCATCGTCGCGAGCCTCGCCGAGCAGTGGGGCACCCGCCACCACGCACACGGAAAGACCGTCTGGGCGGAGCTGCCGCTGCCGGCCGCCCCGGCGCCCTGACGGGTGGTCCCGGGGCCCGCCGGAAAGCGCGGGTGCACGCAGCCCGTACGCTGAGGGGGCGATGAACGTCTTCAGCACGCCGTGGGGCGCCCTCGAACTGACACGCTTCCCTGCGGACCCGCGGGAGTCGCTGCGCGCATGGGACGCCGCTGACGACTACTTGCTGCGGCACCTGGCGGAGACCGGGACCGACCTGGCGGGCGAGGTCGCGGTGCTGGGCGACCGCTGGGGAGCGCTGGCCACCGCGCTGGCCGCGCACCGCCCCACGCAGATCACCGACTCCCACCTCGGGCAGCAGGCCACCCTGGCGAACCTGCGGCGCAACGCTCCGCAGGCGGCCGCCGGAGTGCGGATGCTGACCACGCGGGACGAACCGCCCGCGCGCATCGACGTCCTGCTGGTCAGGGTGCCCAAGAGCCTCGCCCTGCTGGAGGACCAGCTGCACCGGCTGGCGCCCGCGCTGCACGCCGGTACCGTCGTCGTCGGCACGGGCATGGTCACCGAGATCCACACCTCGACGCTGAAACTCTTCGAGCGGATCATCGGGCCGACCCGCACCTCGCTGGCCGTTCGCAAGGCCCGGCTGATCTTCAGCACGCCCGATCCCGCGGCGCGGCCCGGGGCGAACCCGTGGCCGCTGCGGTACGCGCTGCCCGACGACATCGGTGTGCTGTCGGGCCGCACGGTCACCAATCACGCGGGCGTCTTCTGCGCCGACCACCTCGACATCGGCACCCGGTTCCTGCTCCGGCACCTGCCCTCACGGCAGGGCCCCGACAAGGTGGTCGACCTGGGCTGCGGCAACGGCGTCGTCGGGACCGCGGTGGCGCTCGCCAACCCGGCCGCAGACGTGCTGTTCACCGACGAGTCGCACCAGGCCGTGGCCTCCGCCGAGGCCACGTTCCGCGACAACCTGGGGCCCGCGGGCAAGGCCCGGTTCCTCGTCGGTGACGCCGCGGACGTCCTGACGGCGGTCCCGCCGGGCGGCGCCGACCTCGTCATCAACAACCCGCCGTTCCACTCCCACCAGTCGGTCACCGACACGACCGCCCGCCGTATGTTCCACACCGCCAGGGAGGTACTGCGCCCCGGCGGTGAGCTGCTGGTCGTCGGCAACCGGCACCTGGGCTACCACGTGCGCCTGCGGCGCCTGTTCGGCGACTGCGACGTCGTGGCGTCCGACCCGAAGTTCGTGGTGCTGCGGGCCGTCAGGCGCTGAGGCCCATGCCGCCCCGGCCGCTCACGCGAAGGCGGCCTCGTCGAAGGAGCAGCCCCCGCGGTCCGCGGCCGGCAGGGCGTAACGGGACGTCAGCCGGGGCGCGTGGCGGAAGTACTGCCGGAAGCCGGACGCCCGGAACCTCAAGTCGAAGGCGTGGCCCTCGACATGCCAGTGCGGCAGGTCCTGCCGGCCGTCGTCGGGCGTCAGCCGGTGCAGGGCGTCGATCTCCAGCTCCGGCGACCGGCCCCGGAAGCCGAGCCCCCCTTCGAGGTCCTGGACGTCCTCGAAGACCAGCGTCGCCGGGGACACCCAGAAGGTGAAGTGCTTCTCCGGGGGCAGCGGCTGGACCCATTGGACGATGTAGTCCAGGTCGAGCAGGAGACGCGGGGAGTCCGCCTCGGTCCGCTGCACGTGGAGGCCGTGCACGGTGGCGTAGTGCCACCACATGTCCTCGAAGTCCGCGTCGCTCCACACACTCTTCGAGAGACCCGATTCCTGGTGATCATCTGCGCTCATGGCTGCATCCAACCAAATCTTCGCCCGGCAGCGGCAATGAGGGGACGGGATGACAGGCCGGGGTACGGGGCCGGTTGGCCGCACTGCCGCGGGTGAAGCGGTGGACGACGGCACCGGTCACGGCCCGGGAATGAGGGAACAGGCCGGGCGGAGCCCGGTGCGCACGCTCGCCGCGAGGGTCTGTCGGCTCGCGGCCGGGCGGGCGCGGGACCCCCTCGCCGGGGCGGCCGGAGAATCCCCGGACGGCCCAACGCGGGCGGCAGGACGGAGGACGCGCTCGTGCCCGGCGGTTGCCGGGCGGCGCCGCATCCTACAGGGACCCGTACGCGGCCCTGGCGGGGATCGCAGTTCCCCGCCCCACCCCGCACACGTTCCGTAGCCTCCCGGTCACAAGCGCCCGGCGGTCCGTGTACCGGGGCACGAGCAGCGAGAGCAGGAGAAGTGACGATGGCGAACATCGAGACCTCCCTCAAGGAGACGATGACCTCGATCGAGGGCAGCGTGGGGGCGGCCCTGGTCGATTACACCAGCGGCATGGCGCTGGGCACGATCGGCGGCGGGAAGGACTTCGACCTGAACGTCGCCGCCGCGGGCAACACCGATGTGATCCGCGCCGAGACCCGCATCATGAAGGAACTCGGCATCAAGGAGGAGATCGAGGACATCCTGATCACCCTCGGCACCCAGTACCACCTGATCCGGCCGCTGAAGAACCGGAGCGGCAAGGGGCTGTTCCTCTACCTCGTCCTCAACCGTGCCCACGCCAACCTCGCGATGGCCCGCCACCAACTCAGGCGCATCGAGGCCGAACTGGAGATGTAGCGTCACGTCCGCCGCCCGGGCTCCGCATGCCCATGAATTGAAGAATCTTTCAATTGGGCACATCCTCATCCTGAGAAGCGCGCAAATCCATCGGTGTGCGGGTCCCGGGGGCGGAAGGATTGGACAGCAGCATCGCGTCGGCCGCCCCGGTGGCCGGCGCGGAACGGCCGTCGAGTCCGGGCAGGAGCAATCACACGATGCAGGTACCGCTGTACCAGGCAAAGGCGGAGTTCTTCCGCATGCTCGGGCACCCCGTGCGCATCCGGGTCCTGGAGCTCCTGCAGGACGGCCCCAAGCCGGTGCGCGAACTGCTCAACGAGATCGAGATCGAGCCGTCCAACCTGTCCCAGCAACTCGGCGTGCTCCGGCGCTCGGGCATCGTGGTGTCGATCCGCGAGGGCTCGACCGTCAGCTACGCCCTCGCCGGGGGCGACGTGGCGGAGCTGCTGCGCGCCGCGCGCCGCATCCTCACCGAACTCCTGGCCGGACAGAGCGAACTGCTCGCCGAGTTGCGCCAGGCCGACACCGGGAGCGGCACCGACCACCCGGCCGAGCGTGCCGTCCACGGAGCGGGCTGAGCGCGACCGGAGCGGCGCTTCGTCGCACTCCACGGGCGGTTCCGGGCACGGCTTCCCGGTCGCCCACCGGCCGCCGCGTTGGCCGGAGTTCCCCGGAACCCGATCATCACTCTTCTGGAGGCGGCGGCGCGCGCTCCCACCGGTGGCGCGGACGGACTGCTTGGGTGTGGACCGGCCACCCGGTCTCCGTCACCCTCTCCCTGGGGAACACATGCTGCACACCACCGAGGCGACACCTCTCGCCACCGCGCCACCGGATGTCGACTCCGTTCTCCGCGACCGCGTACGGCCGTTCGCCGACGAGGTCGACCGCGCGGGCCGCTTCCCCCGCGAAAGCGTGCGCGCGCTCGCGGACGCCGGCGCCCTCGGCCTGCTCAGCTCTCCGGCGCTCGGCGGGGCCGGCGGCGACCTGCGGCAGGCGGCCTCGCTCATCGAGCGGGTGGCGGGGACCTGCGGCTCCACGGCGATGGTCCTGCTCATGCACTACTCGGCCGTGTCCGTCATCGAACGCCACGGGCCGGACGACGTACGGCGGGCGATCGCCGAGGGCCGCCACCTGAGCACGCTCGCCTTCTCCGAGCGCGGGTCGCGCAGTCACTTCTGGGCACCCGCGGGCACCGCCGTCGCCGGAGAGTCGGGCACCGTGCGGCTGGACGCGGTGAAGTCGTGGGTCACCGCGGCGGGCGAGGCCGACAGCTATGTCTGGTCGAGCCGGCCGCTGCGGGCCGACGGCCCCATGACGCTGTGGCTCGTCCCGCGCGACCTCCCCGGGCTGTCCGTGCGGGGCGACTTCGACGGTTTTGGGCTGCGCGGCAACGCCTCCTGCCCGGTCACCGCCGAGGGCGTGTCCGTGCCCGCCGAGGCCGTGCTCGGGACCGACGGGCAGGGCCTGGCGACCGCGTTGGAACTGGCACTCCCCTGCTTCCTCGTGCTCAGCGCCGCGTTCTCCCTCGGGGTCATGGAGACGCTGACGGAGCTGACCGCCCGCCACCTGCGCACCGCTCGCCTGGAGCACCTGGGCGAGACGCTGGCGCAGCAGCCCGTCTCCCGCCGCCAGTACGCCCAGTTGCGCCTGCGCACCGACTCCGTGCGCACCTTCCTGGACGCCACCTTGGACGCGATGGCCGCCGGGAGCCCGGAGGCGACGGTGCGGGCGCTCCAGGTGAAGGCGCTGGCCGGCGAGGCCGCGGCCGAGGTGGCGGACGGCGCCATGCGCCTGTGCGGAGGGTCCGCCTTCCGCCGGGACCTGGGCGTGGAGCGCCGGTTCCGGGACGCCCTGGCGGCGCGCGTCATGGCGCCGACCACCGAGGCGCTGTACGACTTCTGCGGCCGGGCCGGGCTGGACCTGCCGCTGTTCGAGGAGGCCCGGTGACCGGAATCGTCCTGGGCGCCGTCGCGTACGACCCGAAGGTCGTCACGATCTGGTCCGGTTTCCGCTCCTGGCTGCGGGAGCACGACCTCGACCTGGACTTCGTGCTCTACTCCCACTACGAGCGGCAGACCGAGGACCTCGTCGCCGGGCGCATCGACGCGGCGTGGCAGTCGCCGCTGGCCTGGCTGCGCTCCTGCCGTCTGGCGCGGGCGGCGGGCACGGACGTCAGGCCGCTCGTCATGCGCGACACCGACCGCGACCTCACCTCCGTGATCGTGGTGCGGTCGAACGGTCCGGTCGCCACGGTCGCCGACCTCAAGGGCGAGACCGTCGCCGTCGGCGCGATCGACTCCCCGCAGGCGACGCTGCTGCCGCTGCGTCATCTGAGGGACGCCGGCCTCGTTCCGGGGGCCGACTTCCGCGTCCGGCGCCACGACACCGGCGTCGGCCTGCACGGGGACCACATCGGGGGCGAGCGCGAGGCGGCCAGGGCCGTCCTCGCCGGTGAGGTCGCGGCGGCCTGCATGAGCGACGCCTCCCACCTCACCTTCGGGTTGGAGGGCGCCCTACCCGCCGGGACCACGCGCGTGCTGGCGCGTACCGCCCCCTTCGACCACTGCGTGCTCGCCGCCGGGCCCTCGCTCGGCGCGACGCGCGGCGAACGCCTGTCGGCGCTGCTGGAGTCGATGTCCTACGCGGACCCCGACGTGCGTCACCTGCTCGACCTGGAGGGGCTCAGGCAGTGGCTCCCGGGACGGGACACCGGCTTCGGCGACCTGGCGACCGCAGTCGACGAGGCGGGCTTCTACGACGCCGAGGGCGCCGTCACGATCGCCGGCTACCGGCCGTGACCGCGGGCGAGGAGCCCTCCGGCCCCGTACTGGACCTGGCCGGCACCGGTTTCGACGAGGGCGCCCACCTCCTGCTGCGCCGCTCGCTGAGCCAGGTCGCGGCCGGGGGCCGCGTCTCGGTCGCCGGCATGGGTCCCGCGCTCCTCGCCCCCCTCACCGCCTGGTGCCGCCGCGAGGGCCACACCGTGACCCTCGCGGCGCCGCACGAGGCCCCGGTGCGCGCCCATGTGCACCGGGGTCACTCGGCCGTCGCCCGGTGGGAGGGCGCCGAACGTGCCGGGGGTCCGGACGCGCGGGAAGTCGCCGGGCAGCCGCCGCTGCACTGGGGCCTGGCCGCTCGCGGTGCCCTGGTGGAGGCCGGCGGACCCGAAGTGCCCTTCGCGGTCGCCGAACGGGACGTCGCCTGGACGGATCTCGCGCCGCGGCTCTACCGGCAGGCGGCGGCCGCGCAGTGGGACCCGCTGACCGCCGTCCCGTGGGACACCGCGTTCGCCCTGCCGGACGAGGTCGAGGCGGCCGTCGTACAGGTCATGACGTATCTGGTGGAGAACGAGCAGGCGGCACTGATCGTGCCCGCGCGCCTGCTCGTGCAGGTGCACCCGCACTTCCGCGAAGTGCTCCAGCTCCTGGCCGTGCAGGCCGCGGACGAGGCCCGGCACATCGAGGTGTTCACCCGCCGGGCGCTGCTCAAGGGCGGCACCATGGGAACGTCCACGGTCGGCGGCCGGGCGTCGCTGACCACCCTGCTGACCGAGCCGGACTTCTCGATCGCCTCCTTCCTGCTGTCGGTGCTGGGCGAGGGCAGCTTCCTCAACCTGCTGGCCTTCCTCGAACGGCACGGCCCCGACCCGGTCACCCGCCGGATCAGCCGGCTCGTCCGCCAGGACGAGGCCCGGCACGTGGCCTTCGGCCTCGGGCACCTGGAGCACCGGGCGGGCGTCGACCCGCGGCTGCGCGGCCGGCTGCGGGCCGCGGTGGAACGGCGGCACGACGCGCTGGCGGGCTCCGCCGGACTGAACCAGGACGTCTTCGACGCCCTCGTGCTCCTGGCGGCCGGTTCATGGGATCCGGCGGCCGTCGCCCGCGGCTGGCGGGCGGTGCAGCGCCTCCAGGCGGACATGGACGAGGCACGGCGTCACCGGCTCTCCCGCCTGGGCTTCCCCGACGACGAGGCCACCGCCCTGTCGGCGCTGCACACTCGCAACTTCATGTGACGGCGACGGCGACGGCGGCATGCGGCCGCCCGGGCCGCGCGCGGGCGCGACAGGACAGTGCGTCCTACGATGGTCGAAACGGCCCCTCGCGCCCGCGGCCGTCCCGTTGTGCCGTCCCGGCGGCCACCGGGCGCCCGGCGCCCAGGGGTTCGCCGGCCGAGGGAGGCAACTCCATGTCGCGCAAGCCCGTTTCGTGCTTCCTGCTCGCGCTCGCCGTCGCCCTCGTTCCGGCGGCCGCCGCGGCGCGCGCGGATGCGCCGATGCTCCTGGACGACCTGGCCCGGCGGCCGTCGGTCATGCCGTCGACCTTCGAGGCGACGAACACGGTCGCCCTGGACGGCCTGCGCTGGTCCCACTGGGGGTCCGCGACGGCCACCGGCCGGGGCACGCTGAGGATCAACACCTGTGAGCCCAACTGCGCGGAGGGCCACGTCCGCGTCCTGCCGGACTCCGACCTCCAGGTGCAGGGCGTACGGATCGACCAGGGCCGCCACTACTACCGGCAGTACCGGATCCTGAACGCCTCCTTCTCCCCGTCGGACCGCGCGCTCTACTCGCACTGGACCGACGCCTACACCCCCGGGGACTTCGCCTGAGGCCCCGGGCGCGGGAGCCGGGGGATCACTCCTCGCCGGAGAACCGCTCCCAAGCGGACTGGCGCGTGATCCCGAGAGTGCCCCCGATCCTGTGCCACGTGACGCCGCGCCGGCGCAGTTCCTGCACCCAGGAGCGGAGGTCCGCCTCGGCGCGGTCGATGTGCCCTGCGACGCCCGGGATGTGACCGAGCATCTCCTCGTCCGTCATCGACTCCCAGACGGGCACGGGCCGCCCCGAGGGGGTGCCGAGGCTCCCGTCGATGATCGAGGCGGACAGGGCCACACACTCGTTGCAGATGTACACGCCGGGACCGGCGACCAACTTGTCGATCTCGGCGGCCGATTTGCCGCAGAAGGAGCAGTGGGTGAGTTCCGGCAGGGTCTCGGACACCGTCACGGTGCGCCTCCAGGCTGTGGACGTGCGTGAACTCTAGTCCGTCAGGGCGCTCCTGACAAGTCGTCAGACATGATGAACCCTCAGCAAGCTTGCGGCTTTGGCGGGTTCACGTTCTCGCGGACAGCTGCCGCAGCCCGTTCTCTCCGCGGCGGCGAGCGCCCCCTCGTAGCGGGCGTCGGCCGGTTCCCCGTGGGCCATGCGCTCGGCGCTGTCCTGTGCGGGCGCCCAGTGGACGGCGACGATCCGGACGGCGGCCAGGCGGGCCGTGAGTCCCCGGGACGTCCGCCGTTTCCGCCAGCGCCTCGGCGAGGGGGCGTCGAGGATCGTCCGGTACACCCTGCGCACGTCCGGATGGTCGTTGAGCCCGGTGATCGGGTCCCGCTCCCGCGATGCCGCGCTCGCCGCGGACGCGGGCAGCCTCGCGACGGTGGGCCGAGTCCGCCCGAAGCCCGGTTCAGCCGGAGGGCGGCAGCAGTTGGTCGGTCATGGCGGCCACCGCGGCGACCACGGCGGCGCGGTGGCGGTCGCGCCGGGCGGCCTCGTCGTCCCCGCCCGGGTTCCTGATCCCGTGCGGCGTGAAGAGCCAGGACTGCGCGGCGGACAGGGCGATCATCAGCGCGTCCATGCCGGCTTCGAGTTCCGCGCCCCGGGCGTCGGCGACGGCCTGGGCCTTGGCCAGGTGGTTGTCGCGTTCCGCGGCCGACGCCTCGGGCCGCTCCAGCGCCTTCCACTGGGTCAGCCGGATCAGGTCGGGGTCGTCGGTGAAGGCGTCGAAGAGCGCACCGGCGTAGCCGGCGAGGTCGTCGGGGGTGAACGGGACGACATCGGCCAGCACGCGCAGCCGGGCTTCGAGCACGGCGTCGAAGAGTTCGTCCTTGGAACCGAAGTAGGCGTAGATCGCCTGCTTGTTGGCCGGTGCGGCCTTGGCGATCCGGTCCACCCGCGCGCCGGCGAGCCCGTGCGCGACGAATTCGCCGTAGGCGGCCTCGATGAGGCGGGCGCGCGTAGCGGCAGAGTCGTAGACCATGGGGACAGCCTAAAATATCCGCGCCCGGCCGCGGCGACGGGCCTTTCGCGCGGCGCGGGAATCCGGCGGTCTCCCGCCGGATTCCCCTCTCCTCCAGGTCAGGTGCCGCCCTGACGGGCGGTCCCGGATGCGGGCCGCCGCGGCGGACCTCCGCGGGCACGGCGCCCGGTTCCGGGTCCGGGCGCCGCCGCGGTACCGGTTCAGAAGCCCAGTTGCTTCGTGATGTCGTCCCACAGGCGGTCGGCGGCGCTCTCGTCGGCCGCCCAGGCGGCGATGCCGCTCCTGCCCGGCGCGGGGTCGGGCTGAGGTGCGGCCGGCCGGCAGTCCTCGAAGTAGCGGCCCGTCACACCGTCCACGAGCGGCGAGGCGGCGAGCAGCACGGAGGTGGCGGCGCCCTGCTGCGGCGTCTTCCAGCCCGGCGGCACCTGGAGCTTCCGGCCGGCCTCGTCGGTCGCGCCGACGAAGCGGAGCTGCTCGTCGCTGAGGTGGCGCTGGAGGTTGGTCATGATGCCGCCGGGGTGCAGCGCGTTGGCGGTGACGCCGTCGGCCGCCCAGCGGCGGGCCAGGGCGACGGTGAACAGGATGGCGGCCGACTTGGACTGCCCGTAGGCCGTCCACGCCTCGTAGGGGCGGTGGGTGAAGTGGATGTCGTCGAAGTCGACGGGGGCCATCAGATGTGCGGAGGAGCTGACCGTGACCACTCGGGCGCCGCCCGCAGCGCGCAGGGCGTCGTGCAGCCCCAGGGTGAGGGCCGCGTGGCCGAGCACGTTGACGGCGTACTGCCGCTCCCAGCCCTGCTCGGTGCGGCTGAGCTCGGGCAGCGCCATGATGCCGGCGTTGTTGACGAGGATGTGCAGCGGGCCGTTCCAGCTCTCGCCCACTGCGCGGGCGCCCGCGGGGTCGGCCAGGTCCACGACGGCGACGTGGACGTTCGGGCTGCCGGTCTCCTGCCGGACGCGGTCAGCGGCGCGTGCGCCGCTTTCGGGATCGCGTACGGCCAGGGTCACCTCCGCGCCGGCCCCGGCGAGGGCCAGCGCGGTTTCCAGCCCGATACCGGACGCGCCGCCGGTGACGAGGGCGCGCTTGCCGGTCAGGTCCACACCGTGGACGACCTCCGCGGCCGTCGAGTGGGCTCCGAAGGGAATGCGGGGGGACGCAGTGGACACGGGGACTCCAAGGGGTTGCGGTGAGCGCCGGACCGGAATTTGAATCCATCCGGTTGGTTGGAACCATAGTCCGCCGCGGCACCGAAAAACAACCAGCCGGTTGGATGTGTGTTCGGCAGGCGCGGCTCGTCACCGGGGAGGCCCCGCCCCGCGCGCGGCCCCGAGGGGCCCGGGGCAGGCTGAGAGCGCGCGGCGGCCGTGGTACGGAACCCGCCACAGCCCTCACGCCACAGGTCGGCCCCCGCCACGGCACGGTGGCGGGGGCCGGCAGCGCACGGACCCCCGGCACGGCCTGCCCGGCGGGCCCCCAGGACCCCGCCGATCCGCCCGGGCCCAATTTCGTCCGGCGTGCCGGAATAGTTGCCTCGACATACGGGTTTGCACGAGGTGGTGGTGTGACCACCGACGCCATGTCCTCTTCCCGGCCCGGAGGCCCCACTCAATGACCCACACGACGACCGACCAGCCCACGCGGAGAACCACCGCGGCCGTCGTCCCCGTTCTCGCCTTCGCAGGCATCGTTGTCGCGGTCATGCAGACGCTGCTGGTCCCCGTCATCAAGGACCTGCCGCAACTGCTGGACACCGCCCCGAGCAACGCCACCTGGGTGCTGACCTCGACCCTGCTCTCCGGTGCCGTGGCAACCCCGATCATGGGCCGCCTCGGCGACCTCTACGGCAAGCGCCGACTGCTGATCACCAGCCTCGCGATCATGGTGGTCGGCGCCGTGATCAGCGCCGTCACCAGCGAGCTGCTCACGATGATCGTGGGCCGCACCCTGCAGGGCTTCGCCATGGGCGCGATCCCGCTCGGCATCGGGCTGATGCGCGACATGCTGCCGCGCGAGCGGCTCGGCTCCGCGATGGCCCTGATGAGTTCCTCGATCGGCGTCGGCGGCGGCCTCGCGCTGCCCGGCGCGGCCCTGATCGCGCAGCACAGCGACTGGCACGCCCTGTTCTACGCCGCCGCGGGCCTGGGCGTGATCGCGATCGCGCTCACCCTGTTCGTCGTGCCCGAGTCCCCGATGCGGGCGAAGGGCACCTTCGACCTGCCCGGCGCGGTCGGCCTGACCGCCGGTCTGGTGCTGCTCCTGCTGCCGATCACCAAGGGCAGCGACTGGGGCTGGTCCTCCGGCACCACGCTCGGTCTGTTCGGCGCGGCCGTCGTCATCCTGCTGCTGTGGGGCCTGATGGAGCTGCGGGTGAAGGCACCGCTGGTCGACCTGCGCACCACCGCGCGCCGCGAAGTGCTCCTCACCAACCTGGCCTCGATCATGGTCGGCGTCAGCTTCTACGTGGTCTCGCTGGTCCTCCCCCAGCTGCTCCAGCTGCCGGCCGCCACCGGCTACGGTCTCGGCCAGTCGATGGTCGTCGCGGGCCTGTGCGTCGCCCCGCTGGGCCTGACGATGATGCTGACCGCCCCTGTCTACGCCCGTCTTTCGGCCCGCTTCGGGCCGAAGGTCACCCTCATCATGGGCATGCTGATCATCGCGATCGGCTACGGCGGCGGCCTCGGGCTGATGGACGCCGCCTGGCAGACCGTGATCACCTCGGTGGTCCTGGGTGCCGGCATCGGGCTGGCGTACTCGTCCCTGCCCGCGCTGATCGTCGGCGCCGTCCCGGCCTCCGAGACGGGCGCCGCCAACGGGCTCAACACCCTGATGCGGTCGATCGGCACCTCGGTGTCGAGTGCCGTGATCGGCATGGTGCTGGCCAACACCGCGAACCACGTGAACGGCGTCGCGCTCCCGACCATGCACGGCTTCCGCGTGTCGTTCCTCATCGCCACCGCCGCGGTCGGCATCGGCGTGCTCCTCGCCCTGGGCCTGCCGGGGCGGCGGGCGGCCACGCTCCAGCTGCGGGCCAGCAGCGAGGAGGCGGCCAACCTAGCGAACGCCGAGGCGGTCCTGCGGGGCTTCCGCGGCCGGGTGCTGGCGGCGGGCGGCACGCCCGTCGCCCGCGCCAAGGTCACGCTGATCGACCGCCGCGGCCGCCAGGCGGGCGCGACGATATCGGGCGACGACGGCACGTACACGCTCACCGTGCCGGCCGAGGGCCACTACGTCCTCGCCGCGCGCGCCGCGGGACACGGCCCGCTGGCCTCCTCGGCGACCCACCCGGGCCACGACCGGCTGGTCGACCTGGACCTGTCGCTGCCCGGCGAGACGGTCACCGCCTGATCCGAACGCGGACGTGAAGCGACGGCGGCCGGTGTGCCACGGCACCCGGCCGCGCGGCACGCCGTGCGGGCCGCGCCCTGGGGCACGCGGGCCCCGGGCCGCGCCGGAGCAGTGGGCCACGGCCGACGGGCTGCCGGCCGAAGGGCGCGACGCCCTCGGTGAGCCCGCCCCGCCGCCATGAACGGGCCCGGCGGCCTCGGCGGCCCGGCCGGCCGCGACGCGGTCTTCGCCAAGACGCTCGACGGCGCCCCGGACGGCTTCTTCACCGCGGGGGCGGAGGGACTGCGGCTGCTGGCCCCCACCAGGACGGTCGCGGTGCCCGAGGTACGGGCGGCCGACCGGCACACCCTGGTCGTGGAGTGGGCCCGCCACACCGTCCCAGGCCGAGCGGCTGGGCCGCGAACCGGCCGCGCGGCACGGCGTGCGGGCCGTTTTCACGGACACCACGGTCCCGGCTTCACCACCGGCTCCCTCTTCCGTCGCCCGCTGACAGCGAGGCAGTGATCCAGGCCGATGCGCGGGCGGTGGAGCGTCTGCGCACGGCGTCACAGGGGGCGCAGCGCCGCCCGGGCCAAGCGGGTCAGGCAGCCGCGCATCCGGTGCTCGCCCACTTCTGCGAGCACGGCGGTCACCTGCGTGGCGGACAGATTGGCGAGCAGCGCGTGGGCGGCGGCCTCCGGATCGGCCGTGCCGTCGAGCAGGGTCACCAGGTGGCGGTGCCAGAAGCGGTACGGCTCCGCCCCGCGGCGCGAGCCGATGCCAGTGCCTGCGGTCGCGCCCTCGCACAGGCGCGCCACATCGAGGTGCCGCATCAGGTGGTCGAGGTAGGCGTCGAGGAACGCGTCGAGGCGGTCGCCGGCCGGGGCCCCGGGCCCGAGCGGGGGCGGCCCGTGCGTGACGGCTTCCCGCAGGTCCCGCTCCCCTTCGGCCAGCAGGGCCGCGGCCAGTCCCGCCCTGTCGCCGAAACGGCGGAAGACGGTGCCCTTCCCGACCCCGGCCGCCGCCGCCACCTGCTCCATGGACACGCCGTCCGCACCGTGTTCGGCGAACAGCCCCCTGGCCGCGTCAAGGATCGCGGCACGGTTGCGCACGGCGTCCGCCCGTTCCCGCGGTACCGGCGGCGATCCGGCGCCGACCTCCGGGTACGGGGCCGGGCTCACCCGCCCACGCGGGGCGGGGTCGGCGTGCCGTGCACGCGCCTGGCGTGGGCGGCGTACGTCCGGGGGCCGACGATCGGCATGATCATGCGGGCGACGAAGGGGGCGTGCGAGAGCGCCGCCTTGACGACCTCCGGGTCGCCCTCGTACGCCATCATTCCGAAGGCGAGCACCAGGTCCTTCTTCGGGGTCTTCTCCAGCCCGTGCTCCGCGAGGAGCATCCACTCGGCGGCGGTGATGTGCCGCTCCGCCAGGGGCAGGATCTCCTTCTCCTCCAGGGCCATGTGCTCCAGCAGCGCGGTGAGCAGCCGCTCGAAGGCGGCGGCGAGCTCGTCGCCGCCCCGTGCCGTGGAACGCCAGCCCGCGAGGAGTTCCGTGGCGTCGCCGAGTGCCTCGTCGATCCCGTGGTGCTGCTCCTCCATCGTCGGCACGATCGCCGCGGTCCCCTCCCCACCCCGCTCCAGGAGGCGCGGCCACAGGACCTCGTCCTCGCCCTCGTGGTGGAGGTGCAGGATCTGGCACACCTTGTCGGCGTGGGCCGCGACGACTTCGGCGCGCCGCGTGTCGCCCGCCGGTACGTCCCGCACGAGCTGCGGGAGCAGCCGGAACTCGCGCCGCATCATGGTGTGGGCCATGTACATGTCCCGCACATCGGCCATGGCCTCGTTCACTGCCTGGTCCACCGTCACCCGAACCTCGTTCTCACCTTGTGAATGCTTCGTTGCCCACCGGAAGGCGCGAGCCGTCTCCGGGGTCCTGTCCTCGATCGTGTCCGTGTGTCAGGCGAGCGTGGCCACAGCGCCATCGAGAAGCGGCTGGAGTGCGCGGCGGCGATCAGCTCCTCGGGGCTGGTGCGTCCGTTGGCCTCGTTCGCGCGCGGGGGCCAGGACACCGGCTGCGCGCCCGTGTCCGAGGAGCCGAAGGCGACGACTCCGCCGCCGGCCGGCGGGTCGCCGTCCCGGACAGTGTGAGCGCTCCGCGCGGTTGCCACGACGTACCTTCCGCATGCTGCCACGGCCCGGTGGCGCGGCCCGGCTGGGGACCTGTCACGGGGCACCGATCCTGTTCGCGGGACGATGCTGTCAGCACGGGGCCCCGTGGCCATCGGGAGGATTCCGCATCTTGTGCCGGCCGGCGGCGACGGCACCATCGCCGCCGGCCGGGCGGCATGGGGAGAAGTCCCGACGCTCCGGGCTAACCGATCTCCACCACCCGCGCCCAGTCCGGGGGTGCGTCGGGGACGTAGTCGGATTCGTCGTCGCCATCGTTGTAGGAACGCACGGACGACGACCACCGGGGGAACAGGCCGACCACCGTGCGGCACGCCGGACGCGCCGCCGGCCACGGCGTCTGACCGTCCGTCAGGACAACGACGACGTCCGGACGGGGCCGGGCGCGCAGCGCCGCGGCGAAACCGGCGCGCAGGTCCGTGCCCCCACCGCCCATCAGCGGAATCCCTTCGGCCCGGCACAGTTGGTGCGCGAGGGGGGCCGACGCGTCGCACGGCACGACGGTGACCATGTCGCGGCGGCCCCCTACGGCCCGGCAGATGGCCGCGACTTCGAGAAGGGCGCTGCCGAGTTCGGCGTCGCTGACCGAGCCGGAGGTGTCGATGACCACGGACACCCGCGGCGGCCTGCGCCGAAGGCTCGGCAGCACGACTCCGGGCACACCGGCGGAGCGGCGGGACGGCCGGCCGTACGAGTAGTCCTCCCCCGCGCCGGGGCCGGAGGCCGCCGAACGGACCGCGGCGCCCAGCAACTCCCGCCACGGCTGCGGCGCGTGGAAGGCCTGCTCCGCCCAGCGCTCCCATTGCCTGGAGGCGGTCCCCGGCCGGCCCCGGATGCCCTGCGCGACGCGGAACCGCACCGCGTCCCGCTCCTGTTCGCTCAGGCCGTCCGCGCCCTCCGGTCCCAGGTCCCAGGCGCGGTCGAGGCCGTCGGCGCCGCTGCCGCAGTCCAGCCAGACCATGCCCTGGGTGTGCGGCCCGAGCCCGAACCGGCTCACGTAGTCCTCCATGAGCCCGTCCTCGGGCAGTCCCAGCGTGCCGGGCACGACGGCGTCCGCGGGCCGCACCAGACCGTCGCCGTACACGTCGTCGTTGATCTCGCAATCGGCGGCGATGTTCATCCGCAACCGGTCGCCGGGGCCGGTCAAGCCGCGCTCCTTCGCCAAACGGTCGCTGCGTCCGTGGTGGTCGCGCAGCAGGTGGGAGACCTCGTGCACCCAGACGCCGGCCAGTTCCTCCACCGGTGTCCGGTCGACGAACGCGGGCGACACGTAGCACCGCCAGTGCCGGTCGACCGCCATCGTGGGCGTCCGCGGCGACTCCACCGGACGCAGGGCGAACAGCGCCGTCGCCAGATAGGGCCGGGCACGGGCGGCGTGCAGCCGGGCGGCGAAGAGCTTGTCCCGGTCCAGGGCACCAGGGGTGCCGGGCGCGGTCACCGGCCGGCCTTCGCGGCGGCGGCGACACGGGCCGCGGCCTGGTCGGCCCGGCGGGACAGGGCCACCGTTCCGGCGAGCCGCTCGATGGAGGCCGGTACGTCCCAGTCCTGACGGCGCAGCGTGGCGAGGGTGGTGGCGGGGACGACGACCAGGTCCGGCGCCCCGGTCTCCACCGCCCGTACCAGCAGCGCCCACGCCGCGTCCCAGCGGGACTTGTCCGGTCTCGCGCGCACGGCCTGCACCACACCGTCGAGCACGGCCTGGCGCAGGTCCCCGCGTTCGGGCAGGACGGCGCCCGCGGGGTCGGCGAGCAGGTCCTCGGGGTCGGGGAGGTCCATCCGGTCCGTGCTCGCCAGCAGTTCCAGCCCCGGCCCGTCCCCCACCGTTCCTCTGACCAGCAGGGACAGCACATCACGGGAGGAACCGGCCGCGGTGGCGAAGGCGATGAGGCGCAGGGTCATCTCCCAGCTGCGGGGCGAGGGCCAGGCGCCGCCGCGGCGCGTCTCGTTGGCGGGCAGCTGGTGCACGAGGGCGGGGCGGGCGGCCAGCAGTCCGCAGACCGCGCGGCGCGCGAAGGCCACCGCCTCCGGCAACCGCCGCGGGTCGAGCGTCGGCAGTGTGGCCCTCGGCCAGGTCCCGCCGAGGCCGCGCACCACGACCTCGTGGTCGTGGGTCCACTTGAGGTGCACGAACCGGTTGGCCAGTGGCGGGCTCAGCTCCCAGCCGTCCGCCGCCGAGGACCGCGGATTGGCCGCGGCCACGATCCTCACCCCGGGCGGGAGTCGGAGCGCGCCGATCCGCCGCTCCAGCACGAGGCGGAGCAACGCCGCCTGGACGGCGGGCGGGGCGGTGGACAACTCGTCGAGGAACAGCAGGCCCCGGCCCGCCCGCACCAGCCGCACGGCCCAGTCCGGCGGGGCCATCGGGACGCCCTGCTCGGCGGGATCGTCCCCGACGACGGGCAGGCCGGAGAAGTCGGACGGCTCGTGCACGCTGGCGATCACCGTGGTCAGCGGAAGGTCGAGGGCGGCGGCGAGCTGCGTCAGGGCCGCGCTCTTGCCGATGCCAGGTTCGCCCCAGAGCAGCACGGGCAGGTCGGCGGCGACGGCCAGGGTCAGGGCCTCCAGTTGCGGATCGGGCCGCGGCTCCGTGGTCGTGTCGCGCAACAGGTCCAGCAGCGCGCCGGCGACGTCGAGTTGGGAGGTGCGGTCGGGTTCGAGGGGCATTTCGGGCGTGGACAGTAGAGCAGCTGTGGGCATGAGGGATCACCTGGGATTCATGAAGGAGGAACGGCAGAAGGACGGGAGGGACGTGGTTCGCGGATCCGGTGTCAGCGGAGGGACGCGGACCGGGGGCGGGAGCGGCGGTCGCGGGACCCGCCCCGGACCGGCACACGGCGGGACATGGGCTCGGCCAGTCCCGCCCGGAAGAGCCCGTGGACGATCCGCCGCTCCGCTGCCGCCCGGAGTTCGTCCCGCAACGGGCCGTCCCGGAGCACGGCTTCGGGACCGAGCAGGCCCTCGACGACCGCGAGCGCCCCGGCGGTGTCACCGTGGTCCAGGCGCTCGCGGACACCGGGGAGGCAGTCCGGGCGGCGGTGCGCCTCGTCGATCGCCTGGAGACAGGGAAGCGGGGTGCCGGTCAGTGCGGCCAGCAGTTCCTCCCTGCGGATCTCGTCCGGGCCGTGGTCGAGCGGGACGAGGACCCCGTCGACCTGACCGATCCGGTGCCGGGCACCGCGGCACTCCACCCACCGTGGCTCCCCCGCCGTGCCGGGGGCCCGGCGGGAGTCCGGCGGCACGTACCCCGGCACGAGAGCGGCGGCGACCAGCGGGTGCAGCCGGTCCGCCGTGACGGCCCCGGCGCGCAGCAGCTCCAGGTCGGGCAGCGCCCAGGTCGCCGCGTCGGGCAGCACCGGCAGCCGGGAGGCCCGGTCCCCCGCACGCAGCGCCGAAATGCGCGCGGTGGGCGGGCCGGAACCGTCGGCGGTCGCGGTCAGGTCGACGAGCAGCGGGTCCCGCGCGCCGGGTCTGACGAGAACGGCACCGCTGCGCCGCCCCTCGGCCCGGAGCACGATTTCCGCCTCGGCCGGCCACCGGCCGACGGCACACCGGGGATCAGGGGACCGGTCGCCGGCGGCCGGCCGGTCCGCTCCCGACCGGATCCGCAACTCGTCCGCCCTGCGGGCGTCCCACAGATGCCGGTGCAGGTCGAACCGGAACCGGCGGTGCGGACGGGGACGGGGGTGCGCACCCGCCGCGGCCCGCCCCGCCTCCCACAGCGCGAGGCTGACGCGCTGACCGGCGTCCGCCCAGGCCGGAGGCGTCCGCACCACGAGGTGCACGGACCGCCCGCCCTCCTGGTACCGGGCCAGGGCGATCGTCAGCCCCGGCCGCAACAGGCCGTCGGGGGCGATCCTCGGCATGTGCCAGCGCAGCAGGTCGGGAGCCAGATGGCGCAGATCCGCCCGGACCCGCGCCGCGAGCGGCCCGCCGTGCGTGCGGGCCAGTGCGCGCAGATCGAGATCGACGTCGAAGCCCGCGGCGGCGCACGCGCCGGCCCAATCCCCCGCACGGCGGCGGGCGGTCGCGGCCTCGATCATGGACGGCGGCACGGCGTACTCGCGTACGCGCAGCCACAGCGAAAGACGGGAATCCCCGTACGCGTTCTGAGTGAGCATCAGCACTCACCTTGCGCGGACGGGACCCCCGATCTGTTGAGAGGGAAGGTCGTCATCGCGGGGAGCATAGCGCTCGGTGCCCGGCGCTGCCACACCTATTCGGCCCGGCGACCCGACCGCTGTTCGGTCCAGTAGCGATGGAGGGCCCAGGCGGCACCGAGCGCGGCGGCCACCCAGACGACGGTCCGGGCGAGGACCGCGGGTGGGCTCAAGGGGAGGAGCGCCGGCCCGGGCGGCAGCACCACCATCTGCAGGGCGGCGCCCACCGGCACGGTCAAGGAGGCCACCAGTCCGGCCACTCCGCGCCGCCTTGTGCTCGCGCCCACTGCCCCCAGCACCGATCCGAACAGCAGCGCCGCCACGCACCAGACCACCAAACCACCGCCCGCGTCCGCGACGAGGGAGTCCGTCGCGTAGTACGCCCCCGTGGCGGCGACCAGGGACACGGCCCCAACCAGCGCGCCTTGCAGCGGCGTTCGTGCCGCCGCGCCCACCAGCACGGCCAGCGCGGCCCACGACCAGCCCGCGTCCATCAGCAGGCTGAGCACCTTGGCGGCGCCGGCCCACACGGTGCCGGTGAGCGGCGCGCCGATGTCGGCGTACGGGGAGGACAGCGCGTTGACGAGTGAAGTGGCGGCCCCGAATCCCGCACCGGCCCCGAGGCCGACCGCCATGATCCTCATGGCAGGACACTAGCCACTGCCCGGCTGTCGCACGGGAGTTGCCGGAAAACGCCCTTGCCGGCGGACCGGGCAGGGCCGCCCGCACCCCGTCAGGCGAGCCAGAGGGAACTGCGCCGGTGACGGGCCGGGATCACGTCCGCGTCGTCCACGGCATCCCGTGCGAGCCGGCCTCCGGCGGAGTTCACCGACCGCAGGAGGGCGCCCACTTGGGCTCGCAGTCGCTGTCGCGCACGGCGTTCCTCCGCCGCGGACCACTCGGCGACAGAAGGGTCGGACTGATACCGGGGCCACGAGTAGTGGCACACCGTGCGGCGGACACGGCGAGGCCGGGGCCTCCTGGACTCGCGTGCCGCGTCGGCGAGATCGCGGGCGCTGTACCTGAGGTCGTGGAGCACCAGGGTCTGGCGGAATTCCACGGGCGAGCGGCCCCCCGCGTTCCGGCGGTGCGAGGGTGGCAGATGGTGAGCGGTGCGTGCCACGGGACTCCGTTCGCGGCAACCGCCAGGTCTCTCCTGGCGGGCTACGTGAAGCCCGCCGGGCCCTTCGAACGTCCGTCTCCCATGCGCGCCACCCTACCGTTGCCCCTCACCCGACCGCATGGCTGCCGCCGCCTCGCTCACCTGCCGCACCTGGTCGGCGGTCAGAGGTCGCACGTCCCAGATCAGCTCGACGATGCCGGCCACTGACGGCGCCGGATCCCGAGGCTCCTCAGACAGTGTGGTGCCGGTCAAAGCGGCCAGATCGCGCACGGGGATGCCCAGCACCGTACCGAAATCGGCGACCAGGTCGGCTGTCAGTGGTTTGCGGCCGGTACCGACAGCTCCGTACGTCGCGGCGGACCAGTACCGGCCGGTGAGGTACAGAAAGATCCGGGCCATACCGATCCAGTCCAGGTTCCGATATCTGAGCATGCGCACCAGAAAGGCCCCGGGTGGCCCGACGGGCGGGTCATAGACCTGCGGGAACGGCTGGGACTGCACGCACCCGTGCCTCGGCAAGGATCGGGCGAGTGCGCTCGACTCACCCCTCTTCTCGGGTGGGAGACCCAGGGCGTGCCGCACGACATAGGGCACCCACCTGCGGGCGGCAGCGTCCAGGGGAGTCAGGTCGTCCGGGACCTCCGCCTCCGCGAACACGAATACGTCCACGTCCCGCAGACCGAGCGCTGGTCCGAGCTGTCGGAGCAGCAGCGGGCTCGGTGCGGCGCCGGCGAGTACGCCGGTCAGCTCGAGTTCTGGGACTCCGGCGCGGTGCGCGAAGGCACCGGCCTCCAGGTCCCTGTGGTCGAGGAGCTGTGCCAGCAGCACACCAAAGCCCGGATATCCCGTCATGGGGCCAGGGTAGAGCGGTGCTCACCGCTTCCTGCGGTTTCGGCAACAGCCGCGCGCGAGACCGCAACCCGGGACGAGCGGCATCACGAAGGCCGAACAAGTTCGCCGGAGTGAGTGTGCTGTGCAAACTGATGCCGTTGGGATCCATACTGCGTGTCGGCAGCTTCGGGGAGGGAGTGTCCATGCGGCACAACAGTGGGCGCGCACGAACAGTCGGGCGAGTAGCGGCCGTTGTCGCCGTCGCTGTCCTGATGAGCGGTTGTTCGTCAAGCGAGCCGGCGCAGGCCGAGGAGTGGCAGCAGGACTACTGCAGCAAACTGGGCGCCTGGCAGGACGCGAGGCGCGCCGTGGCGGCGGATGACGCGGACGTCGACACCGGTGGCGGACTCAACGTCCGGTCGCCCGAGTCCGAGGACATCGCATCTGCGGGTCAGGAAGTCATCGACGCCTCGAAAAGGCTCGCCCGTCACGGCCTTGAGCACGGTGGAACCTACATCCTCGACGACACGGCCAACGCGGTCGGCGGCGACGTCGGGGCTGAGTACCGTGCGGTGTCCTACTGCGACAGCTCAGGCTTCGAGACGCTGGTCGGTTCGGCCGGCCAGATCCTCTTGCGAACGCGCCGGCCCGCGGTGGGGCGGCCGAACAGCCCCGGAGCCATGCCCGCTCCACAGGGGTAAGTGGTGGGTCGAGGAGAGATCGCCGTCAACCCTGGACAGTCTCCGTCAGGAGCAGGACGCCTCCGCTGAAGAAACCCGCTCCCCAGAGCATCAGGAAATAGGGAGCGGCCATGGCCAGGATCCTGCGGACCGATTGACGGCCCAACGGGTCGGGTCCGGTCGGCTTCGGCGGCAGCCCGTCCCGCCGCAGTGTGCGGAGCAACATCACGCCCGCTGCGAACACGCCGGCGCCCAGCAGGAGGAAGGGGAGATCGAAGGAGAGAGGCGGTGCCCCCACGATGTCACAGTGCCCGTTCTGCCACACCGCGCCACTCGCGCACTCAGCCATGACCTGCCCCCCGTAGTCCGCCCGGGATCGTAGCGCAGGGAGAAGCCGCTTCAGGACGCCGGGTGACGGACCGTCGGGTCGGCCGGCAGAGACGGAACCGCGGCCGGGGTGGGCGGCGTGGGGCGCAGGCCGGGGGCGAGGAGGAGGGTGACCGTGACGGAGGCGACGGCCAGGGCCGTCATCGCGGTGGCCGGGGAGGTGTGCTGGGCGACGGTGCCTGCGAGGAGGGCGCCGAGGCCCTGCCAGGCGAGCATGCCGGAGGAGTGCAGGCCGAGGGCGTGGCCGCTGAGTTCGTCCGGGGTGAGGGCCATCAGGCGTTCCTGGAGCACCAGGCTCGCCGCGTAGCCGACCGACGCGAGGGCGACGACGGCTGCCGCCAGGGCCGGCGCGGGGTGCAGGGCGAAGAGCAGGTAGGGCGCGGCGAGGAGCAGCCGCAGCACGGCGCCCGCGCGGTCGCGCCATCGCGGCGGGAGGAAGCGGCCGGCCAGCGTGTCGCCGACGAGCATGCCGCAGGCGGCGGAGGCCAGCAGCGCCCCGGCGTGGGCGGGGGTGTACGGAACGAAGAGCGATTCGCAGCCCACGATGAGGCCGTTGGGCACCCAGAGCGCGAGGTACACGGTGCGGCGCGGACGGGAGGACCAGAGCAGGACGTTGGTCCGCCAGGTCTCCGCGGGTGACGGGCGGCCGGCCGCGCGCGGCGGCCTGGCGCCGAGCCCGAACCGGGTGGCGGCGGAGGCGGCCAGGTACAGGGCGGCGCCGACGAGCAGGACGCCGCGCGGCGACAGGGCGGCGAGCAGGAGGCCGCCGACGGCGAAGCCGCAGATCTGCATGGTGCCGGTCGACATGTTGAGCACGGAACGGCCGAGCAGGAAGCCGCCCTTGGGGAGGATCTGGTGGAGCAGGCCGTAGCGGACCCCGCCGCCCACGGAGGCGACCAGGCCTTCGGCGGGCAGGATGAGGAAAGCGGCCCACAGCGGCAGACCGGGGACGGCCAGCGCGGCGGTGCCGAGGGCGAAGAACAGCGAGACGGCGCTCAGCGCGGCCCGTGGCGGCAGGCGGTCCGCCGCGGACAGCAGCAGGGTGGCCCCGGCCACTTGTGCCAGCGACGGGCCGAACATGGCCAGCGCGGACAGCAGCGGGGAGCGGGTCGCGTCGTAGACCAGGGTGCTCAGGGCCAGTCCGCCCACCGTCTGTGCCGCCACCTGGGCGGTGGCGGCCAGGAACAGCGGGGTGAACTCCGGTGTGCGGAACAGCTCTCGGTAGGTGCGCATGCGACGGAGTGTCGGGGGGCCGCGGACGTTGCGCTTAATGTTTCGCGCGGACGCGAAACGACAGGGAGGCGGGGCGGGATGGGCTGGTGGCAGGTCAACACCGAGACGCTGGTGGGCAGCCGCTTCGTGGTCTCCCCGCTGGCCGAGGCCATCGCGGGCCTGAAGCTACTGGACCGGGGCAGCGCCGCGCACCCCGGGGAGCGGGCCTGGCTCGACGCCCATCTGCCCGCGTACCGGGAGCGGGTGGGCGGGGACCCGGTGGACGCTCTGCTGGTGCGCGTCGCGCTGGGCGGCGCCTGGAACGCCGATTTCCTGACGCCCACGCCCACCGGTGACGGCAGCCCGGCCTTCGAGGAGGAGTTGTCCCCGGTCCGCGGGACGCCGCCGGACCTCGCCCTGGCGCACCTTGCGGTGTCGGCCGGCGGCCGGATCCCGCCGCTGCTGCGCCGGCCGGATCTGGCGGAGCGTGCCGCGGACGTCCTCGCGTGGGTGTGGACGCAGACGGTCCTGCCGGACTGGCCGCGGCGGCGGCGTGTGATCGAGGCCGACATCGTCGCGCGGACGGCGCAGTTGAGCCGGGGCGGCTGGGCCGAGGCGCTGGACGCCATGCGTCCGGGCATGCGCTGGCTCGGCGAGGGCAGGTTGCAGATCAACACGCGTGACAATCCGCCGCGCGACGTGTCCGGGGCCCGGCTGATGTTCGTGCCCGTCACCCCGGTCACCGGGTGGGTGTCGTGGGACGAGCCCTTGCGGTACGCGGTGGTCTACCCGTGCTCGGGGGCTCTCGCCGAGGCGGGCGCACCGCGGGTCCCCGAGGCGCTGGGCGCGCTGCTCGGTCCCGCGCGGGCCGCGGTCCTGGTGCTCGTCGGCACGCCGAAGAGCACGACGCAGCTGGTCGCCCTCACCGGCCAGGGGCTGGGGTCGGTGGGGCGCCATCTGAAGGTGCTGCTGGACGCCCGCCTGGTGCGGCGCCGCCGCGCCGGACGGTCCGTCCTGTACTACCGGACGGAGACCGGCGACGCGCTGGTCGCGGCCCAGCAGGGCGAATGACGTTCCGTCAGGATCGCCCGCGCAGCCAGACGGTGGTGTCCGCAGGGATGACGCGGCCGTCGAGCGGGGTGCTGGCCAGCAGGACGTCGTCGCCGGGCGCGAGGGGCACGGGGTCGGGGCCGAAGTTCGTCAGGCAGCGCAGTCCGGGGCCGCGGTCGAAGGCGAGCCACGAGCCGTCGTCCGGGCCGTCGACGGCGAGGTCGGCGTCCGCGGGCGCGGCGTGCCGCAGGCGCAGCGCGGAGCGGTAGAGCTCCAGCATCGAGGCGGGGTCGTCCTCCTGCGCCGCGACGGTGAGGTCCGCCCAGTCGCCGGGTTGGGGGAACCAGCAGTGGTCCGCGGGGGCGGTGCTGAATCCGTAGGGCGCGGCGGTCCCTTCCCAGGGCAGTGGCACGCGGCAGCCGTCGCGGCCGCGTTCACGGTGGCCGGACCGTTCCCAGAGCGGGTCGCGGAGCCGGTCGTCCGGCACGTGGGCCTGGGGCAGGCCCAGTTCCTCGCCCTGGTAGAGGTAGGCGGCTCCGGGCAGGGCGAGCATCAGCAGCGCGGCGGCGCGGGCGCGGCGCAGGCCGCGGGGGCCGCCGCCGTACCGGGTGACGGGCCGGATCGCGTCGTGGCTGGAGGCGACCCAGGTGACGGGGGCTCCGACGGCGCGCATGGACGCCACCGAGCGTTCGATGACCGCGCGCATCTGCTCCCCGTCCCAAGGGCATTCGAGGAACGCGAAGTTGAAGGCCTGCTGCATCTCGCCGGGGCTGACGTAGCGGGCCAGCCGGGCGGGGTCGAAGACGGCGGCCTCGGCGACCATCACCCGCTGCCCGGGCGGGACGGCACCGGGCGGCGCCGGGTGGGTGTCGAGCAGCCGTCGCCAGGTGCGGAACAGCGGGTGCAGTTCCTCCTGGTCGTAGTACGGCATCAGGTGGTTGCGCAGGATGTCCTGGTGCTGGCCGGGGCCGGCGTCGGGGAGGCCGGGCGCCTTGTAGAGGGTGTGGGCGACGTCCACGCGGAAGCCGTCCACGCCGCGGTCGAGCCAGTGCCGCAGGATCCGCTCGAAGTCGGCGACGACCTCGGGGTGCCGCCAGTCGAGGTCGGGTTGCTCGGGTGCGTGCAGGTGCAGATACCACTCCCCCGGGGTGCCGTCCGGTGCGGTGACGCGGGTCCACGCGGGGCCGCCGAAGGCCGACTGCCAGTCGTTGGGCGGGAGTTCGCCGTGCGTGCCGCGGCCGGGGCGGAAGAGGTAGCGGCTTCTGGCCGGGGAGCCCGGGCCGGAGGCCAGCGCCTCGCGGAACCAGGGGTGCGCGTCGGAGGTGTGGTTGGGGACGAGGTCGATGAGGACGCGCAGGCCGAGCTCGTGCGCGCGGGCGGTGAAGGCGTCGAAGTCGGCCTCGGTGCCCAGGTCGGGGGCGACAGCGGTGTGGTCGGCGATGTCGTAGCCTCCGTCGGCCAGCGGGGAGGGGTAGAACGGGGTGATCCACACCGCGTCCACGCCGAGCCGGCGCAGGTGGTCCAGGCGCGCGGTCGCGCCGGGGAGGTCGCCGACGCCGTCGCCGTTGCCGTCGGCGAAGGAGCGGGGGTAGATCTCGTAGCAGACCGCGTCCCGCCACCAGGGCGTGCGGGACTCCGGTTCCGGGGTGCTCATACGTCCCTCTCGAACGTCGGCGGGGCGGGGACGGGTTCGGCGCGGCCGGTCGCCGCGGACCGGGTGGCGGCCTCCGCGACGGCGACCGCGGCCCGCCCGGACGCGGCGTCCGCGACGGGGGTGCCGCCGTCGGCCGCACAGCGCAGCAGGTCGGCGAAGGCCGCGCGCACGCTCTCCGCGTACACATGCTGCTTGCGCGCCTCGCCGCCCAGGTCGGCCACGCAGGTCACGCGGTGCGGGACGGAGCGCACCACGCCGCGGCCCCGGGCGGACGCGGCGGACCCGGCGTCGCGCTCGACGGTGACGGTGACCCGTTCCCCGCCGTGCGGCCGCAGGCCGGGGACGGCGAGCAGATCGCCGGCCCGGGCGGGCAGTTGCTCCCAGCGGCGCGCGCCGTCCTCGTCCGTCCAGGCCGTGATCGTGGCGTACGTCGGGATCCAGCCGGTGACGCGGGCCTCGGCGAAGCCGTAGTCCAGGCGCATCAACTGGCGTTCGGCGCGGTGGGCGTGGGTGAACGAATGGGTGTGGGTGGCGACGGCGCCGCCCGGATGGGTGGCGGTGGCGACCACGATGTCGACGGCGCCGACCGGCTCACGGCCGTCCCTGCGGATCTCCGTGCCGTGGACAGCGACGGGGTCGCTGCCCATGAGGGCGCGGGCGGCGTCGAAGAAGTGCACGCCGTGCTCGATGTGGATGCCGCCGCTGTGGGCGGGGTCCCAGAACCAGTGGCCGGGGTCCAGGGCCTCGTCGGCGGCGTCGTTCTCGAAGGCGAAGCGCACCAGCGGGTCCAGCAGCCCTTCCCCGCGCAGCCGCTGGAGCATCCGGAGCACGGGGTTGTAGCGCAGCACGTGGTCGACGACGAGCACTCCGGGGGAACGGTCGGCCTCCGCCTCCACGCGCAGGGCGTCGTCGAGGCTGGTGGCCAGCGGCTTCTCGCTGAAGACATGCCGTCCGGCACGCAGCGCGCCGACCGCGAGGTCCGCGTGGGTGGCGGGCGGGGTGGCCAGCGCCACCACGTCCACCCCGGGGAAGTCCGCCAGCGCGGCGGCGTCGGGGCAGACGGCCGCGCCGTGCCGCCGCGCGAGGGCGGCGGCACGGTCACGGTCGGGGTCGGCGCAGGCCACGACGCGCACGCCGGGCAGTCCGGCGATCGCGTCCAGCAGGTAGGCGCCGAAGGCGCCGCAGCCGGCGAGGCCGACACCGAGGGGGGTCGTCATCAGACGTGGTCCAGGCGGGCGACGCCGATGTGGGCGTCGGCCATGCCGTAGAAGACGTAGCGGACGCCGTCGATCTCCTCGATCGCGGTCGGGAAGACCACGTTGGGCACGGTGCCGGAGCGCTCCTCCTCGGTCTCCGGCTCCATCAGGGGCTCGTCCGTGCGGGCCAGGATGCGCGCCGGGTCCTGCGGGTCCAGGATCATCGCGCCCGCCGCGTAGCTGACCTTCTGCTGCTGGGCGAACGGGTCGTCGATGCTGCCGGACACACCGTGGTGGATGAGCAGCCAGCCCTCCTCGACACGGATCGGGGCCGGGCCGGCGCCGATCTTGAGCTCTTCCCAGGGGTGCTCGGAGAGCGCGACGAGGCGGTGGTCCCGGGGACGGGCCAGGGCGCTGAGGTCCTTCTCGACCTCGGCCACGGGCACGTAGGAGATCCAGATGCCGGGGCGCTCGTCGGTGATGCCGGCCGGCAGGTGCACGCCCTCGCCGGGACGGAACCAGCCGAGGTCCCACATCGGGCGGTGCAGCATGGCGAAGGCCGGCTCGCCGTCCGGGCCCGGCACGGGCTCGGGGAAGTGCACAACGTCCTTGTTCGGGAACAGGTTGAGGTCGGTGTCCAGGTCGGCCTGGTAGGCGAACTGGATCGGGCCCAGCCGCTCCCAGGTGACCAGGTCCTTGGAGACGGCGAGGGCCGGCTTGGGGCCGAGCGGGCCGTACGCGACGTACGACATGACGTGCAGGCCCAGCGCCTCGATCCAGGTGGTGCGGGGGTCCTCGACGCCGGCGTTGTTCTTGCCGCGCTCCCATCCGGCGTCGGGGGCGAGGACGACACCGCGGCGCTGGACGCCGGTGGGCACGCCGTCCTCGACGACGACCTCGGCGAGGCCGACACGGGAGATGTTGCCCTCCGCGACGAGTCGGGGCAGCAGGTGCAGGACTCCGTCGGGGGTGCGGCCGGAGGCGGGGTTGAGCACGCCCTCGGCCTCGTTCGCCTCGCCGGCCAGCGGGGACATCACGACGCCGACGCGGGTGAGGCGGTAAGGGACGGAGGTCGAGGCGGTGGAGCCGGTGGTACCGGTGGTGCGGTCGTTCACAGGGGTTCAGCCCTTCGTGGCGGAATCGATGTCGGTGGAGGTGAAACGGCTCTGGAAGACGAGGTAGAGGGCCACCGCGGGCGCGGCCAGGACGCACGCGCCGGCGAGGATCGCGCCGAACGGGTTGGCGGCGGCGGAGGAGACGGTGCTGATGTAGTTGGCCAGGGACACCGCGAGCGGCTGCATGTTCTGCTCCTTGGTGACCAGGAACGGCCACAGGAACTCGTTCCACGGCCCGGTGAAGCTCAGCAGCACCACCGAGGCGATGGCCGGCTTGCACAGCGGGATCGCGATGCGGAGCAGGATCTGCAGTTCGTTCGCGCCGTCGATGCGGGCGGCCTCGAACATCGCCTGCGGCAGTTGCAGGAAGAACTGCCGGAAGATGAAGACCGCGCTGGTGTTGATGGCGAACGGCAGGATCATGCCGAGGTAGGAGTCCGCGAGGCCGTAGTCCCGCACGATCAGCACGTACAGCGGGATCATGAGCAGCTGGAACGGGACGACCTGCACCAGCAGCACCATGGCGAAGGTGGTGCCCTTGCCGCGGAAGTGCAGCCGGGCCAGGGCATAGCCCGCCAGCAGGCCGAAGACAGTGGTGCAGATGATGACGCCGCCGGTGAAGATCCCCGAGTTGACCAGGGAACGGCCCAGCGAGATCGCCGAGTTGATCTCGGTGTAGTTGTGCAGGGAGAGGTTCCCCGGGCGGGGGAACGCCCCGGCCGGGCTGCTGTCCGGCTCGCGCTGGAGCGAGCCGATGAGCATGTAGTAGAAGGGGAAGAGGAACGCGAAGGCTCCGGCGAGCAGCGCCAGCCGCGACAGGATCCGGCGGACGCCGGAATGCGTGTGCGGGCTGTGGTGCGCCGCCGGACGGCGCGTCAGCGTGGGGGCGTGGGCGTCGGCCATGTCAGTCCCTCTCCAGCACGCGGCGGTAGACGAGGGAGATCGCGGTGATCAGCACCACCAGGATCACCCCGATCGCGGCCGCCTCGTCGGGGTGGCCCTGCTGGAGGCCGCGCTGGTACATCAGCAGCACCGGTGAGGTGGTGGCACCGTCCGGGCCGCCGCCGCTGGTCAGCAGATACGGCTCGGTGAACAGGTTCGCGCCCGTCACCGTCGCCATGACCAGCACCAGCAGGGTCGCGGTGCGCACGGCCGGCACGGTGATGGACCAGAACATCCGCACCTTGCCCGCGCCGTCGAGGGACGCCGACTCGTAGAGCTCTCCGGGCACGTTCTGCAGCGCCGACAGGTAGAGCACGATGAAGAAGCCGAGCTGCTTCCAGGCGACGAAGACCGCGATGGTCGGCATCGCCAGGTGCGAGTTGACCAGCCAGGACGGGTGCGGCGCGAGGGGCCCGAGGGCCTGGTTCACCAGGCCGTTCGAGTTGAACAGGAACAGCCACACGCCGACGACCGCCACACTCGCGGTGATGTACGGCACGTAGTAGGCCGTGCGGAAGAACGCCCGCCCGCGCAGCTTGGAGTTGAGGGCCGTGGCGAGCACGAGGGACGCGCCCACTGTCAGCGGGACATTGATGACCAGGAAGATCGCGATGTTGAGGAAGGAGTTCCACACCGCGGGATCGGTCAGGACGGCGGTGTAGTTGGCCAGTCCCACGAACGGGCGGTCGACCTGGGCGCCGGGCGCGGCGAAGAAGTAGTCGTGGAAGGACATCCACACTGCGAACCCGAGCGGGTACAGGAAGATCGCGGCCAGGTAGAGCACATACGGCGAGACGAAGGCGATGCCGATCGGGTGCCGGCCGGCGAAGCGCAGCCTGCCGGGCCGCGGCTCCCGTGCGGTCCGGGGGCGCGCCCCGGGCCGCGTGGGCCCGGGGCGGACGAGGTCATGCTGCGTGGAGGACATGGCGCCGGCTCACTGCTTCGCGAGGCCGTCGACCTTGCCCGCCGCCTCCTGGAGGGCGCTGCTCACATCGCCCTTCCCGAAGATGACGGACTTGGTGTACGCGTCGCGGAAGGTCTGCCAGATCTCCACGGAGTTCGGCACGTTCGGGGCCTCGACGGTGTGGTCGGCCTGCTCGGCGAAGGTCTTGTAGGCCGGGTGCGAGGCGAAGTACTGGGGGTACGTGGCCGCGAGGTCCTGGCGCATCGGCATCTGGCCGGTGGCCTCCAGCAGCTTGCCGTCCTGCTCCTTGCTGGTGGCGAACTTCAGGACGTCCCAGGCGGTGCCCTTGTTCTGGCAGGCGGTGAACATGCCGATGGACTTCTCGTCGCTGAAGGTGCCCTTGGCGGCGGCGCCGGTGACGGTGGGGACCGGCACGGCGCCCCACGTGACCTTGTCGCCGTAGACGGAGACCGCCCACGGGCCGACGATCGCCATGGCGGCCTTGCCGTCGGCGAAGGAGTCGCCGTTGTACTGCTCGTTGGGCGCGAGGTGGTCCGCGTACATGGTCTTCCAGAACTCGGCGGCCTTGACGCCGTCGGGCGAGGCGAACTGGGCCTTGCCGTCCTCGACGAGCTGCTTGCCGGTCTGGGCCGCGAACAGCGGGTAGAAGTCGAACCAGGACTGGTAGAACTCGGAGGTCGGCGCGGGCCAGATGGCCGCGTGCACGCCGGACTTGACCAGGGTCCGCGAGGTGTTCAGGAAGTCCTGGTAGGTGGCGAGCTTGGGGTGCTCGGGGTCGAGGCCGGCCTTCTTGAACAGCTGCTTGTTGTAGAAGACCATGACGGGGTTGCTCTTCCAGGGCATCTGGTAGTGCTTGCCGTCGGGCGAGGCGTACTGGGAGAGCCGCTCGCCGGTCCGCTCCTGAAGGTACTTCTGCGCGCCCGGGAAGTCGTCGAGGGCCACGAGGCCGCCCTGCTTCTGGAAGCCGGGCACGGCGGCGGGGGCGGTGTTCAGGATCAGGCACGGGGCGTTGCCCGCCGTGATGGCCGCGCCGATGACCTCCTCGGAGCTCTTGCCCGCCGGTATCTCCTGCGCCTTGACCTTCTCGTCCGGGTGGGCGGCGTTCCAGTCGGCGACCATGCTCTTGCCCCAGGCGACTTCCTGGGCGTTGTTGGAGTACCAGACGGTGATCGGCCCGTGGGCGTCGTCACCGCCGGCGGAGCCGGACCCGCCGCTGCCGCACGCTGCGAGCGGCACGGTCAGGGCCACGGCGGAGAGAACTCCGAGGAGGGTCTTCTTCATTGCGGTGTGCTCCATCTTCTCAAATGCGGATGAAACGGCTGTTCCGGGGCGTCGTCCGGCCACGGGGACGGCCTTTCATGAGAGAAAAACGTTCCGGGACACGCGGGCCGTACGGACCGCGCGGGTCGGTCAGGGCTGCGGTCTCGTGGCGGGCGCGGGGCCCGTGGAGTCGCGCAGCATCAGCGCGGCGGGGTCGAGTTCCACGAGCGGGGTGGCGCCGGTCTCGATCGTGTCGATCAGGGCGAGCGCCGCGGCGCGGCCCCAACGGGCGGCGTCGGCACGGCCGGTGGTGAGCGAGGGCCGGGTCCACGAGGCCAGCGGGACGTCGTCGAAGCCGACCACCGACAGGTCCTCGGGCAGCCGCAGCCCCGCTTCCTGCGCGACCGCCATGCCCGCGGTCGCCGACAGGTCGTTGGCGTACACGATGGCGGTGGGGCGGTCGGGGCGCGCGATCAGTTCCTGCGTCGCCAGCGCCCCGCCCTCGGCGGTGAATCCGCCGGGCAGCACCGGGCACGGCGGCAGGCCGGCCTCGGCGACCGCGTCCTGGCAGGCCTTCAGGCGCCGCTGCGCGTGCAGGTACTCCTCGGGGCCGGCGACATAGGCGATGCGCCGGTGGCCGAGTTCCACCAGGTGGCGCACGGCGCCGGTGACCACGGGGCGGTCGTCCAGGTTCACCGTCGCCAGCCCCTCGACACCGCCGTCGGCGCCCACGGCCACGCCCGGCAGGCCCAGTTCGCGCAGCAGACCCGGCCTGGTGTCGTCCACGCGGAGGTCGGTGAGGAAGACCCCGTCCACGCGCTGGTCGTCGACCAGGCGGCGATAGGTGTCCGTCTCGTGCTCGGGCCGGCACACATGCAGCATCAGGCCGTCGCCGGACTCGGCTATCACCGACTCGATGCCCGCCATGAACGCCGGGAAGAAGGGGTCGGTGCCGATCAGGTCCGGCTCACGGGTCAGCACCAGCCCCACGGCCCGCGCCCGGCCCGTGGACAGGGCCCGGGCGCTGCGGCTGGGCGTCCAGCCGAGCTTCTCGACGGCGGCCCGGACCCGCTGCTGGGTCGCGGCGGCAACTCCGGGGCGGTCGTTGAGGACGAAGGAGACGGTGGCCCGGGACACGCCGGCCAGTGCGGCGACATCGGCGATGGTGGGGCGTCGGGCCATGACGGACTCTCCGGGTACGGCTGCGAAGGGAGCCACCACGGCATCGCGGGCACCGTCGGGCGGCGTGCGCGAAGGCACGCCGTCCGGCGGCGACCTCGGCGCCGGAAGCAGCACGTTCTGACGCCCGCATACCGGTGCAATCTTCGCGAAGCGATTGCTTCATCTGTCGTTTGAACCGGTTTAAACGAGCGATGTGAGGAACCCTGACCTCCATGGCGACGGGTGTCAAGAGTTTGTATGGGACCGCACAGCAATACATGGGGTATTGAGTGAAATGTCCTAAATATTCCGCCGAAGTCGCCGGCAGCCCGGCACAAGAAAACGGGCGGCCCGCTCCCCGAAAAAGGGGTGCGGGCCGCCCTCAGGACGATCCGTGCGCGCCCTCCGCGGTCGTCCGCGGAGGGCGCGCCGAGGGTCACCGGCCCAGGGAGTCCAGTGCCTTGCCGAGCAGATCGGCACGGTCGCCCGCGGAGCCGAGGTGCTCCAGGCCGAAGCCCAGCAGGACCGTGTCCTCCGTGGTGACCGCTCCGTACGTCTGGAACAGCGCCCCGGTGCGGCGCCAGTCACGGACGACGGCGGGGCTGCCCGCAGGCGGTCCGGCGACGGACCACGGGCCGAAGGAGCTCTCGAAGCCCTCGGTCTCGGTGGCCGCGCCGCGGATGACGACCGAGGCCTCGTCGGCCTGGAGTCCCTGGCCGCCGGAGCTCGGGTCGGTGACGTAGCTGAGCGAGACCTCGACCTTCTTGCCCACGAAGGGGCTCAGGTCGAAGTTCACCTGCTGCCAGCCCTGGGAGGCGCCGGTGAAGCTGTTCCACGTGCCCGTGGTGCCGCTCGCGGCGCAGCCGTCGCTCCCCGGGGTGAGGTAGTGCTTCAGCCACGGGTGCTCGGCGATGTAGAACCCGGCCTCGCACTCCGCCGGCACGTCGGTGCGGGTGCCGCCGTTGGTGTCGGGGAGCGTGGTCCAGTCGTCCGCGCCGACGGTGTGGATCTCCAGGAGCGCGTTGTCGTAACCGGGCTCGGTGTCCCAGAGCAGACGGGTGCGGAGCGCGGGCGCGTCGGCCGCGGTCACCCCCGTCAGGTCGATGGTGCGGGTGAGCCGGTTGTACGTGTCGTCCGCGTGGACGGCGGCCGCCATGAAGGCGCCGGCGTACGGTGCGTTCGGCGGCGCGGTCCCGTCGAACCTGCCCGCGCCCGCGCTCGCGAACTGCGGGTAGTCCTCGACCGACAGGTTGTCGGACGTGACGCGGTACGTGCCCGCCCGGTCCAGCGGGTTGCCGGGCGCGGCCCCGAGCGGACCGGCGAAGCCGCCCAGGACGCCGGAGCCGGTGAAGGCGGTGGCGCCGGGGGTGGAGGTGCGTGAGTAGGCGCCCAGGTAGTACTGGCTGAAGTCGTCCGAGGGGTTGCCGCCGCCGAGGTCGACGGTGCCTCCGGCGCGCTCGCCGGCCTCGATCAGCTTGCCGCGCTCGTTGAGGTACGCGCGCAGCTGCAGCTGGGTGGCGTTGCCGGGGATGGCGCCGCCGGTGTAGTGCACGACCGTGCGGAAGTGCCCGAGGACACCGAGCGCGTCCGGCGCGCCCTGCGTGGCCACGTCCCAGACCGCCGCCTTGTGGCCGTTGGCCGCGAGCGCGTCGACGTAGGCCTGCGCCTGCGTCGCCGGGGCGCCCTCCTCGGCGACGACGAGGGTGTCCGCCTTGGGCCGGTCGGCCACGGTGTAGGTGAAGGGCGTGCTGGAGACCCGCTGGCCGCTCTTGGTCTCGGCGGTGTACCACACCTCGACCTTGTCGCCCGGCTCGCCGTCCCTGACCTTGGCGCGGTACTCGTCGAAGTAGAGGTTGTCCTCGCCGCCGTAGGTCTCGCCGCCGTTCCAGGAGTGCAGCGCCTCGCCCTGTGTACGGCCGCCGTTGACACGGTAGTTGAGCTTCTTGTCACGCAGCGACTCACGGATGACGACCGAGACTTCCTGGTCGGAGCCGCGGGAGTACGAGGTGCCGAAGGTCGCCGGGGTGAAGTCCGCCGCGTCCAGGCCCACCGAGGAGGACGGGGTGTCGGGGTGGGCGGCGGTCTCCGCGACGGAGAGCGCGAAGGGGACGTTCTTCTCGAACTCGCCCTGGATCAGACCCTCGTCGTCCGGGAAGTTGAAGACGGACTGGCAGTCGGCCGCCTTCCACTGGTCGTCCGGAACGCTGTTGGAAGCGGTCTGGCAGGTCGACATCTCGGGCGTGAACATCGCCGTGCCGTTGACGTTGGCCGCGTGGCCGTCGGCCTCGCCGTTGGTCGTGTACAGCTCCGAGGAGACCTGCGGGTGGTAGCCCGGGATCGCGGAGTTGTCCGGGGTGCCGGCCAGCGACTTGTACAGGACGTCGTCGGGGGTGTCCGTGGCCACCTGCCAGCCGACGCCGTACAGCAGCAGTTCGGCGGCGGAGTGGTAGTTGATGCCGTAGGTGAAGTCGATGTGCTTCTCGAACGAGTCCAGCGCCTTCGTCTCCGGCTCGGAGCCGGGGCTCGCGCCGCGGTAGGTCTCGCTGGCGGGGCTGGGGGACGAACCCTCGTCGTCGTAGCCCCACTTGTAGGCGAAGTTGCGGTTGAGGTCGACGCCGTCGCCGGCGGATATGACGCCGTCGCCGTTCACGTCCCGCAGGTTCTTGCGCCACAGGCGGTTGCCCGGGTCCTGGAACGTGTAGTCGTAGCCGTCCGGGTTGGCCGAGATGACGAACCACAGCTCGGTGCTGTCGACGATCTTCTTGATGCGCGGGTCGGTGGAGTAGTTGTCCAGGTAGTAGTGCATCAGCCGGCGGGTCATCTCCGGCGTGATCCACTCCCGCGCGTGCTGGTTCGACATGTACAGCACGGAGGGCTTGGAGCCGTCCTTGGACTTCTTCGCGTCCTTCGTGAGCCGCAGCGCGAGGATGTCCTGACCGTTCACCGTCTTGCCGATGGAGACGACCTTGGTCAGGTTCGGGTTCGCCTGGCCCGCGGCAAGGATCTCCTCCTTGATGCCGCCCGGGCCGCTGTACGGCCGGAAGACACCCTCGGCGGCGCTCTGGAGGCGCGCCTCGGACTTGGCGGCGATGGTGTGCTCGGTGAGCCGCACGCCCTTGCGTTCCAGCTGCCCGGCCTGCTTGTCGGTGAGGTAGACCTCGACCGAGGCGGTGCCGTTGACGGGCGCCTGCTCGCTCAGTTCGTGACCGTCCTGCCCGGCTTCGAGCAGCAACGGGATCTGGCTCTTGGTGACTTCCGCGCGGAACACCTTGACCTCGTCCGCGTCACCCCTGGCCGGAATCGTGCTCCGGGCCTGGGCGACGGGCGCGATGGCCGCACTGCAGAGGATGAGAGCGCCGGCAACGACGGTCGTTAAGACTCTGGGTCTCACGACTCTCCTTCACATGGTCTGCGACAAGGACGCCCATACCATAAGAAGTTCACGCCACCGTCAAGGGTGTCTCAAGGCCTACTTAGGCCACCGGCACCTCGTGGGCCCCGGCGGCGGCCCGGCCGAAGGCACGACGAGCGGGGCCGCCCCCGTGGAGGGCGGCCCCGCTCGTACGGGACACGGGCTGCGGGCGGCAGGCGGGTCAGCCGCGGACGATGTTCTCCGCCTGCGGGCCCTTCTGGCCCTGCGTCACCTCGAAGGTGACCGCCTCGCCTTCCTGGAGCTCGCGGTAGCCGTTACCGACGATGTTGGAGTAGTGGGCGAACACGTCCGGCCCCCCGTCCTGTGCGATGAAGCCGAAGCCCTTTTCGGCGTTGAACCACTTCACGACTCCAGATGCCACCGTGTCCATCCCTCATGTGCCGATGTGGCGGCGCACCAGGTGCGCCGGCGGGCCCCCGCGGCTGCGGGCCCCGGAGCCTGCCTACCCGATGACGGGGACGTCTATCCCCCGGGACGGCGGCGGGATGGCGTGGGCCGCGTCCGGCGGCCCTCCGCGGTCAGTGTCCGGGGCGCAGCAGGCCCGACTCATAGGCGAGAACCACCAGTTGGGCCCGGTCGCGCAGTCCGCGCTTGCCGAGCAGATTGCCCACGTGGGTCTTGATGGTGCTCTCGGCGAGGCAGAGCACCGTGCCGATCTCGGTGTTGGACATGCCGCGGCCCACCAGGCGCAGCACGTCCAGCTCACGCTGCGTCAGGTCGTCGAGGGCCGGCTGGGCCGCCGCGCCCGGCGGTGGCCCGCTGAGGAACTCCTCCAGCAGCCGCCGGGTGAGGATCGGCGCCAGCAGCGCGTCACCCGCCGCCACCGTGCGCACCCCGGCCGTGAGTTGGTGCCGCGGCGCGCTCTTGAGCAGGAAGCCCGAGGCCCCGGCCCGCATCGCGTGGTAGACGTACTGGTCGAGATCGAAGGTGGTGAGCACCAGGACCCGGCTGCGCGGTGCGGTGCGGGCGAGCCTGCGCGTGGCCTCGATCCCGTCCAGCAGGGGCATGCGGATGTCCATCAGCACGACATCGGGATCGGTGCGCCGCACCTCGCCGAGCGCCTCCACGCCGTCCGCGGCCTCCGCGACCACCTCGATGTCCGGTTCGCCGGAGAGGATGGCCGCGAGCCCGTGCCGGATCAGCATCTCGTCGTCGGCGACGACCACGCGGATCACGCCGGGACCCCCACCGCGAGCGGCAGCCGCACGCGTACGGTGAAGCCGGCGGACACGTCGAGCGTCAGGCTGCCGCCGCAGACCACGACACGCTCCCACATGCCGACGAGCCCCTTGCCGGTGCCGCCGCGGCCCGAGTCGCCGACCCCGGCGTCGGTGTGCACCTCGATCTCCAGCACGTGCTCGTCGTAGCGCAGCCTCAACTCGGCCACCTCGGAGGCGGAGTGCTTGAGCGCGTTGGTCAGCGACTCCTGGACGACACGGTAGGCGCACAGCGAGACACCCTGGTCGAGCGGGCGCGGCAGGCCCTCCGTCGCTGTGCGCACCGTGAGCCCGGCCGCGCCCATGGTGGACACCAGCCGGTCCAGGTCGTCGAAGTGCGGCTGGGGCACCAGAGGTTCGGGCTCGGCCGGCGCGGCGGAGGTCGCCGGGTCGTCGTCGCGCAGCAGCCGCAGCAGCCGGGCCAGTTCCACCAGGGCGCCGCGCGAGGCGTCGGCTATCGCCGCGAACGCCCGTCCCGCCGTGGCCCGGTCCGTCTCCAGCATCCCGCGGCCCGCTTCCGCCTGGACGGCGATCACGCTCACCGCGTGGGCGACCAGGTCGTGCAGTTCCCGGGCGATGCGCTGCCGTTCGGCGGCGACCGCACGGCGGGCCTGCTCGTCCCGTGTGCGCTGCAGTTCCTCCGCCTGCGCGGTGAGGTGCTGCACGGCGGTGCGGCGGCGCCGGTAGGCGGCACCCACCGCGGCGGGCAGCACCACGAACAGCACGATCGTCGGCACGATGTTGCCGGGATCGGAGTCCGAGGGGTCGTTGAGGATCGCCACCACGAGGGAGGCGGAGTTCGCCGCGGCCGCGGCCACCAGCTGAACCGTCGGCAGATAAGCCGCGGCGCTGTACACGGCGACGATCAGCGCGAGCAGCACCGCCACTTCGTCGGACGGTTCGGCGCCGAGCGCGGTCAGGGCCATGGCCGTGGCGATGCCGAGGGCCACCGTCAGCGGGTGCCGCCGGCGCACCGCGAGGGCGCAGGTGGTGACCACGACCGCCAGCAGATGCTGCGGCCCGGCCTCGGGGTTCAGGGGCGAGTCCGTCAGCTCGACCACACCGAGGAGGCAGAGCAGGACCGCCGGAGCGATGTCGATGAGGAGTTCGAGCCGACTGCGACTGGCCAACACGGTGGCGAGTATAGGTCGGGCAAAGTCGGCGCCGGTTCCCCCTGTGGTACCGGTTCGCGCCGGTGGGATTCCCCCCGCGGGGGGAGCGGGCGGGTACTGCGGGGCCGGGTGCGGGCCGGCCGCGGCTGACACCGTCCTCGGTGTGCCGGGCGTTCCGGCCGCAGTCAATGGAGGGGATCATGCTTCACCACACCTGGCGCGCCCCTGCGCTGTCCTTCGCCGCCCTCGCCGCCGCGCCGGTCCTCGGGCTGGTGTCCGAACTCGTCGTCCCGCGCGACACGACGTCCACGCCGGCGGACGAGCTGCGCTTCGTCTCCGCCCACGCCGGAGCCTTCCTCGTCGCCGATCTGCTCGCGATCGTCGGCGCGGCCCTCTTCGTCGTCGGCCTCGTCCGGCTGGTGCCGGCGGTCACCGGCCGGGGCCGCGTGGCCGTACGGATCGGCGGGACCATGGCCATCACCGGCTCCCTGGCCCTGGTCGCCCACCCGTTCCTCCTGCTGGCCATCCGCGACCTGGCCACGGCGGAGAACCTGACGGCGATGGCCTCCGCCAACGACACCATCTCCAACGGCGTGGCCGCGATGGTCATCCTGGTGGCCCGGCTGTTCGCCTTCGACCTCGGCCTGGTGGTGCTGACGATCGGCCTGTGGCGGGCCGGCGCGCTCCCGGTCTGGCTGGCCCCCGCGGGCTTCCTCGCCCTCTTCGCGGACTTCTCCCCCAGCTCTTACAACGCCGTCCTGATGTACGCCGTCCTGGCCGCCACCTTCGTGCTCATGGCCCTGCGGACCCGCCGCACCGCGGACCCGGCCGGGCAGCCCACCGCGCAGCCGGCGACCGCCGGCACGGTCTGACGGCCTCCGGCCGCGGCGTTCGCCCCGCAGGGGGAGGCGAACGCCGCGCCCGGCGTCCCCGACGGGGCCGCCCGGGGCCGCCCAGACGTCAGTCCGCGGGTCGACGGGCCATGTGCCGCTCACAGATCGCCCGGTGCTCCGGGAAGCCCCGGGCGATCTCCGTGAGCTTCACGACCATCTCCGCACGCGTGGGCAGGGGGTGGCGTTCATGGTGCAGCGCGATGCCCAAGCGAAGACTGTCGTCCGCCCGGCGAACCCACTCGTCCAGTGTGTGCCCCATCGACGCGCCGTTGTCCGTCCCCGACCACGCGGCCACGTTCAGGAAAACGATCGCCTGCTCCGCCGTCGCCCGTTCGGCCACCACAGCCTCGGCGACGATCCCGGCGATGTCCTCGGCACCGTAGGCATCGATCAGATCGTCCACACGGTCGTAGAGCTCATCAGGGAACTCGGCGTCCCGCCGCGACACCCCCACGGCACACAGCCGGTCGAGCGCCCCGCGCCATGCCGGCACCGTCATCGAGCCCCTCCTGCCAGGCGTGCGACCGGACAACAGCGCGGTCCGACCCGAGAGCGCCCCGGAGGCATCACCTGCCGGCACGCCACCGGAACCAGTAATCCGGGCCCTCCACCCGGTAGCGCGCCCCGGGCCCGAAGCGCACCTCGCCCACAAGTCGCCTGGCGTCGTCGGGGGCCTGCCGGTACTGCGCCAGCAGCAGGTTGAGTTCGTCGTAGCTGGCGTCGATCCCGCCCTCACCCGGATGGGTCTCCGGCCCCGCTGTCCCTGCCTCATAGCGCTCGTTCCACCTCGCGAAGATCGCCCACTGCTCGCGCTCCCACTCCACTGCCGCGTCGCTCGCGGGCCAAACGCTGTACTCGTCGGCGAGGTCGGCGTGGCTGTAATCCTCACTCAGGAAGTAGTGCGGCCTGCCGTCGACGTCGGCAAGCCCGGCGCGCGGCCCGTCGTACCACTCCGACTCGGCGTACACCCGCTCGAAGCCATCGGCGATCAGCTGCGCCTCGTCCCACGTCTCAGCCACACGGGCAGGCTACCGAAGGGCGAATCCGCACGGCGCGTCGCGTTTCGACGCCTTCGTTGCCGGCCGCGTCCGGACGCATCCGGGACGCAGGCCGGCGCGCCGACAGCGCTGGTGGCGGGTGCGGGCCGCTGCCTTTGGGCAGGCCGTGCACGCAGCCGGTGCCCGGCATACGGCCGTGCGACCGCGGCCCCGTCGGGGCCGTACACCACTTACCGCGCTCAAAGCAGGACGCGTCACAGGATGTTCACAGCAAACATCCCCGATGATCACCCACGTCGGGGCGCGTCGACATCAACGGCACATCGACTGGGCGCTGACCCCCGGCCATTCCACGGAAAGAAGTCAGCCAGTGCCCCTTCCCATTGACTCCGTCGTCCCGCGGCCGCGTGCCGCGGCCCGGCGCGGTGCCGTCGTCCTGGCCTTGGCCACGGCGCTCAGCATCGGTGCCGGCATGATGACGACCGCCCAGGCGCTCACCCCCGAGCACCTGATGTCGGCGACCGCCGATGCGCCGAAGCCCGCCGGTTCCGTCCAGGGCCTCATCCCGAGCACCCCGGGCCAGTCCATCGTCACGCGCGAGGACCGCACGCCCATCGCGCCCGGGCTGAACCTCACGCGCTTCGACCGCTTCGAGGCGGACGGCTGGGTGCGCGGGCAGGTGCTTGTCGCGGATCTGGCGGACGACCGGGTCAAGGTGGACTACATCTCCTCCGGCACGGTCACCGGGAAGTCCCGGGTCACCGAGCAGGCCAAGCGCACCGGGGCGGTCGCCGCGATCAACGGCGACTACTTCGACATGAACGACACCGAGGCCCCGGTCGGCGGCGCCGTGTCACGCGACGGCGGGCTGATCAACTCCCCCACCGAGGGCCGCAGCCAGACCGTCGCGATCGGCGCGGACGGCCTCGGCCGGCTCGCCCAGGTGTTCCTGGAGGGCGAGGTCACGGTCGGCGGTACGCAGCACCTGAAGCTGTCCAGCGTCAACTCCCCGGTCCTGGCGGCCGGCGGCATCGGCCTGTTCACCGACCAGTGGGGCCCGTCCCCGCGCACCAAGCCCGTGAGCGGCGCGAGCCGTGTCGCCGAGGTGTGGCTGCGCGACGGCAAGGTCACCGAGGTGCACACCTCCGTCAGCAGCGGCCCGATCCCGGCCGGCACCAGCGTGCTGCTCGGCCGTGAGGCGGGCGCCGACGCGCTGTCCGGCCTCGTGCCCGGCGACTCCGTGAACGTCGCCTACCGCCCGCGCGCCGACTTCGGCGACGTGGCGGTCGCCGTCGGCGGCGGCCAGGTCCTGGTCGCGGACGGCGTGGTGAAGCACTACACCGACGGCGACACCGTCACCGCCACCTCCCGCACCAGCGTGGGCTTCTCCGCCGACGGCCGCACCATGTACCTGGTCGCGATCGACGGCAAGCAGACCAACAGCCGCGGCATGGACCTCAACGAGCTGGGCGCCTTCATGAAGGGCCTCGGTGCCGTCAACGCCCTCAACATGGACGGCGGCGGTTCGACCACCATGGCCGCCCGCCTGCCCGGCGAGAGCGTGACGGGTCTGGTCAACAGCCCCTCGGACGGCTCGGAGCGCCAGGTCGCCAACGGCCTCGGCCTGTTCGCCGCCCCCGGTTCCGGCGAGGCCCGCGGCTTCCGCGTCCTTCCGGCCCTGACGGCCGACGGTTCCGACAAGGTCTTCCCCGACCTGCACCGCACCATCAAGGCCCTGGCGCACGACGAGACGTACGCGCCCGCGCCCACCCCGCGCGTGCACTGGCGGGACGACTCCCTCGCGGCGGTCAAGGGCGGCGACGGCAGCACCGCCGTGGTCACCGGCAAGCACTCCGGCACCAGCGAGGTCGAGGCCACCGCCAGCCACGGCGTGAGCGGCACGATGAAGCTGACCGTGCTCGCCCCGGCCGTGCGCATCACCCCGAGCAGCAGCCTGGTGGCGCTCGACGGCCTGGACGACGCGGCCCGTCTGACGGTCACCGGCTACGACGCCCTCGGCGACTCCGCCCCGATCGAGGCCTCCGACATCAAGGTCACCGGCGGCGACGGCGTCGTCTCGCTGACCCCCGCGGACGACGCGACGTTCACCGTGCGCGGCCTCGCCGACGGCGCCTCCGCCACCCTGCACCTGACGGTCGGCACGATGACCACCGACGTGGCCGTCACCGTCGGCCTGGCCGAGAAGTCCTTCGCGGACCTGTCGGACGCGGCCGCCTGGACCTCGGCGAACGACCGCGCCCCCGGCGGCTCGGTCACCCCGGCCGCCGGCCACGACGGCGCGCCCGGCCTGGCCCTCACGTACGACTTCACCAAGTCCACCGCCACCCGCGGCCAGTACGCCGTACCGCCGCAGCAGATCCAGCTGCCCGGCCAGCCGCAGGCCGTCACCATGTGGATCAACGGCGACGGCAACGGCGAGTGGCCGCGGCTCCAGTACCGCACGGGTGCGGGCGTGACCGCCAACCTCGACGGCCCGCTCATCACCTGGACCGGCTGGCGCAAGGTCGAGTTCCCGGTGCCCGTCGGCACCCCCTACCCGCTCACCTTCCAGCGGGTCCGGCTGCTGGAGACCAGCGCCGCCCGTTCGTACACCGGCAAGGTGACCGTCAGCGACCTGCGGGTCAAGGTCGCCCCGGACGTCGAGCTGCCCGTGCAGCCCAAGGTCGCCGACCCCGTGGTGGTGACCAACGGCACCGTCGACGGCCGTCCGCTGCGCGTCGCCGTCATGTCCGACGCCCAGTTCGTCGCCCGCGACCCCAACAGCCCGCTGGTGGAGGCGGCCCGCCGGACGCTGGCCGAGATCGCCGACGCCAAGCCGGACATGCTGGTCATCGACGGCGACTTCGTCGACGAGGGCTCACCCGCCGACTTCAAGCTGGCCCGCACGCTCCTCGACGAGTTCGACGCCCGCACCGGCGGCACCATCCCGTGGCACTACGTGCCCGGCAACCACGAGGTGATGGGCCCCGGGACGCCCGTCAACTTCAAGGCGGAGTTCGGCGACACCACGTCGGTCTTCGACTCCGAGGGCACCCGCTTCATCACCCTGGACTCCTCCAGCGGCACCCTGCGCGGCGGCGGCTTCGCCCAGCTCCAGCTGCTGCACGACCAGCTCGCCGCCGCGGCCACGGACAGCTCCGTCAGCGGCGTCGTGGTGTTCGAGCACCACCCCACCGAGGACCCGCTGCCGGACAAGGCCAGCCAGCTCGGCGACCGCAAGGAGGCCGCGCTCGTCGAGCAGTGGCTCGCCGACTTCCGGGCCCAGGGCCACAAGTCCGCCGCGTTCGTGGGCGGTCACGTCGGCGCGTTCTCGGCGTCCTCGATCGACGGCGTCTCCTACCTGGTCAACGGCAACTCCGGCAAGAACCCGGCCAGCACGCCCGACAACGGCGGCTTCACCGGCTGGACGATGCTGGGCATCGACCCGGCCAAGGGGCGGGTCACCGACACGTTCGCCGTCCCCACCCGTGACTCCGACGCCTGGCTCCGCGCGGAGGTGCACGTCCGCACCGACGCGGTGGACCTCAGCGCGCCGGACACGCTCACGGTCGGCGACCGGGCCAAGGCGTCCGCGACGGTCACGCAGGACGGCACGCGTGCCGTCCCGGTGGCCTGGCCGGTCAGCGCCTCCTGGACCGGCTCGCGCGTCGAGATCGCCGGCCGCACCGAGGGCGGTTCCGCGGTCGTCTCCTATGACCCGGCCACCGGCGACCTGACCGCGCTCCGCGCCGGTACCGCGGTCCTCCGCGTCACCGTCAACGGCGTGACCACGCAGCGCACCATCACGGTGGGCCGCCGCTGATCCCCCGGCCCGGCGACCGTGCCCTCGCACGGTCGCCGGGTCACGGCGCGGCAGTTGTGGCGGACGCCCCTTGTGCCCTGCGCCATTCCACTTCCCGGGCGGTCATCGGGACGTGGATCTTGTACACGTCACCGACCCGCAGACGGTCCGGCGTGCTGTACTCGCCGTAGGTACCGATGACGGAGATGCCCACCTGCACGCGGGGCTGCCAGAAGGTGCGGAAGTACGGGGCGTTCGCCGATATCTCGGGGACCTCCACCAAGGGCACGCCGCGCCTGTCCAGCAACCGTCGCAGCTTGTCGAACCGCAGCCGTGGCGCGAAACGCCCGTACCGGGCGCGCAGCACCTCGTTCACGATGCCGCGATCCCGCTCCGCGAGCCGGTGCACCTGCAGGGTGACATGGTGCCCCTCCCACGGGCCACCGGCGGACGCGCGGTGCCAGAAGAACTCGGCGAGGCCGTAGTCACGGAACAGGCTGACGTCATCGAAGTTGCCCTCGGCGAAGCGGGGTCCCAGCAGCCCGGTCACACGCTCAGGGGACTCATCGGGGCCCGCCCCGAACACCGTGCCCGTGGTGACGACGTCCACGTAGAACGCCAGGGAGTACGGGGTCACACTGCCGCCCCGTCGCGGCCCTGCCAGGTCGTCACGCAGGCCTCGTTGCCCTCCTTGTCGGCAAGCACCCAGAACGCGGGGGCACGGTTCGCGGACACGAGCAGGCCGCCGGCCGCCAGTGCCGCCTCGATCCGGCGGGGTGCCTCGTCGTGCGGCACGCTGATGTCGAGGTGGATGCGATTGCGCTGCGTGCGCGCCTGGTCCATCTGCTGGAACCAGACCGCCGGGCCCTGCCGTTCCGGGTCGACCAGCGGGTCCTCGGGTCCGTCGGCGCCCGCCTCGTCGGTCCAGCCCAGCACCGCTTTCCAGAACGGCCGGACACCGGCGATGTCCAGCGCGTCGATCGCGATCTCCAGGAGCTGCACCGACCGGCCCTCGCCCGTGCCGGTTCCGGGGTCCGCCGGCGACCCGGCGGCGCGCATCGCGGCGGAGACGCGGCACGCGAGGTCGACGTCGAGCGACGTGACGGCCGCGTGCGCGAGTGACTGCAGGGTGAGCAGCACGCGCCCCGGGCGGACGTCGACCCAGAGGTGCCCGTCGGCCTCGTCGCCGCAGACCGCGACGGCCTCCGCCGCCAGCGCAGCCCCCTGCGCCATCGACCCGGTGGGGACCGACGTCTGCAACGTGCCCAGCACGTACCGCCATCCGTGGCCGCCGACCGCGTCCGAGGCTTCCTGCCGGCTCAGTTTCCGCTCCATACGGGCATCCTCGCAGCCGGGCGCGACCCGGGTCGCCGGATCGCGCGGGACCGGCGTTCGGCCTCCGCGCCGGGCGCAGGTCGGCCTCCTTCTCCAGCGGGGCCACCGCTCCCGCCGGGTCGGCCCCTGCCGCGCCGGCCGCCGGTGACCTCCGCGCCGGCATCGCACGCCCGTCCTCACCGGAGGGGACGCCTCGGCACGAGGCGCCAGCGGCCCGGCGCGACAGGTCTCCACGCGCCTGAGAACGCGGTGCGATCCCACCCGGGCTGTGCGCCGCACGCTGTCGCGTCAGGTCGGGCGTGCGGGGCACAGGGGTCGCTCGGCTCAGCCGGTGCGCCGGACCTCGATCAGGAGGGCCTGCTCCGGGTTGAGTTGGGGCATCGGGAGACCCGCGGAGGCGAGGACCGCGCCCGGGAGGGGGAGCCAGCCGTCGATGGCCGCCGTGAGCCAGGCGGGGCCGCTGGTCTGGTGGAAGGACGGCAGGCCGAGGTCGGTGCGGACCCGGACCTCGTAGCGGTGGGCGGGGTCGAGGCCGGGGAGCCGGACGCGGCCGGACTGGCCCTCGGGGGAGGTCGCGACGCGTGCCCAGCAGTAGACGGCGGCGGTGCCGTCCTGGGCGACGACGCCGTGCAGGAGCGTGGCGTCGCCGGGGAGGTCGGCGCGCACGGTGCGGCCGCTGTGGAGCAGGGGGCGCAGCTCGCGGTAGAGGGCCGTCCACGCGGTCAGCCGGGCGATCTCCTCCGGGGTGCAGCGGGTGATGTCCTGCTCGATGCCGGCGTGGCCGAACAGGGCGGTGGCCATCCGGAAGGCGTCGGAGGTGACGCGGGCGGTGGTGTGGCTCGGGTTGGCGCCCACGTGGGCGCCGACGAGCTCGGGGGGCAGCAGCTGGCCCGTCCACCGCTGGATGGACTGCCGCTCCACGGGGTCGTTGCAGTCCGAGGCCCACACCCGGTCGGTCCTGGCCAGGATGCCCAGGTCGACGCGGCCGCCGCCGCTGGCGCAGCTCTCGATCTCCAGGGCGGGGTGGCGCTCCTTGAGCGCGTCCAGCAGCCGGTAGAGCGCCACGACCTGGGCGTGCGAGGCGGGTCGGTCCGCGGGGCCGTGGACGGCCTCGTAGAGCTCCCGGTTGTGGTCCCACTTGAGGTAGTCGATGCCGTACGTGGTGATCAGGGTGTCCAGCGAGTCCAGCAGGTACGCGGCGAGGGCGGGCTGGGACAGGTCGAGGGCGTACTGGTGACGGGCCGTCGGGCCGAGGCCGGCGGCGGGGCCGAGGACCCACTCGGGGTGCTCGCGGGCCAGGTCGGAGTCGAGGTTGACCATCTCCGGTTCGAACCAGAGGCCGAACTCCATGCCGTGGGAGCGCACGTGGTCGACGAGCGGGGCGAGTCCGCCGGGCCACACCTTCGGGTCGACCGTCCAGTCGCCGAGTCCCGCGTGGTCGGAGCGGCGGCCGCGGAACCAGCCGTCGTCCAGGACGAACCGCTCCACGCCGACCTCGGCGGCGCGGTCGACGAGGCGCAGCAGGTGGTCGAGGTCGTGGTCGAAGTACACGGCCTCCCAGCTGTTGAGGATGACCGGGCGCGGGCGCCGGGGGTGGCTCGGGCGGGCCCGCAGCAGGGTGTGGAAGCGGTCGGCGAGGCCGTCGAGGCCGGAGCCGGACCAGGCGAAGTGGCACACGGGGGTGCGGTAGCTCTCGCCGGGGGCGAGCCGGATCTCGCCGGCGCGCAGCAGTTCGCCGCCGCCGAGGGCGGCTGCGTGGCTGCCGGCACCCTCGGGCAGTCGCTCCACGAGGTAGCGCTGGTCGCCGCTCCAGGCGACGTGCAGGCCCCACACCTCGCCCTCGCGGAAGCCGAAACCGGGCACGCCGACGGCGACGAGGTACGGGGAGTCGAGGCCGGGCTTGCCGCGCCGGACCTCGCGGGTGTGGGCGCCGAAGCCGAGCGGGCGCCGCTGCGGGGAGCGTTCGCGGCTCCACTTGCCGGTGAAGTCGAGGATCTCGCCGGCCCGCCGGGGCAGCGGAAGCAGCACGGTGGCCTGGGCGAGGTCGTAGGGCGCCGGGCCGGCGGTGCCGTGCCGGGTCATGTCGGCGTGGACGGCGAGCACTCCGGACGGGTCCATCCGGTAGGTGACCGTGATGTCGAGCCCGGCGGCGGTGTCGGTGAGGGAGACCTCCAGTTCGCCGCCGCCCTCGGGGTCCTGGCGCAGGGCCGTGCCGGTGGTGGTGAGTCGCGGGGCGGCGGACCCGCCGTCGGCGTGGCCGTGGTGGGCGGGGGTGCCGGCCCATCCGTCGGCCTCGGTGGGCCAGACGGTGTAGCGGCGCGGGATGTCGACGGCGTTGTTGAGGACCGCGGGCTCCGCCGTCAGGGAGAGCGCTGCGAGGTCCGCCGAGGACAGGTCGCCGAGGTCCTCGCCCCAGTGCAGGACCCTGGGCACCGGCTCGGTGAGCTCCAGGACGAACGCGGTGCCGGCCGCGCGCAGGGCCACGATCCGCGCGGTGGTGTCTGCCATGGGGGGTCCTTCCTTTCGATGTGCTCCGCCGCCCGGACGGGCCCCGGTGGGGGCCGCGTCCGGGCGGCGGTTTCACGGGTCACTGCAAGTGGATCAGTTCTTCGCGAGCAGCGTCTTGCTCTGCTCCTGCATGCCGGTGAAGACGGAGTCGTCCTTCTGCCCGGCGAAGTACGCCTCGAAGAGCGGGTTCATCGCGTCCTGGACCGCGGCGCCGTTGCCGTAGACCGGCGAGGGGTAGAGCACCTTGTTCTTCAGCATGTCGGTGAAGACGGTCAGGTCGACGCCCTCGGCGGCCAGCGCCTTGGCGGAGGCGTCCATGGACGCAGGGATGGAGGGGAAGAACGTGCCGGTGAGCGAGGCCTTGCTCTGGCAGGCCTCGGATCCCATGTAGGAGACCCACTTCCAGGCCAGGTCGGGGTTCTTGGTGCCGGCCCAGATGTTGTTGCCGTTGGAGTTGCTCATCACGGCGCGGGTCGTGCCGTCGGGGCCGTACGGGGGCGCCGCGATGCCCGCCTTGATGCCGGGGATCTTCGCGAAGGTGGAGGCCTCCCAGGAGCCGCCCATCTCCAGGGCGACCTTGTGGGAGGAGAGCAGGTCGACGTCGCTGACGCTGGAGGTGAACTCGCCGATCTTGGGGGCGTAGCCCTTGTCGGTGAGGGAGCGCACCCACTTCATCGTCTTGATGAACCGCGGGTCGCCGTAGTTGAAGACGGTGGGCCAGCTCTGCTTGTCGCCCAGGCGCCAGCCGGTGCTGGAGACGAAGGGGCTCCAGGTGGTCTGGCCGATGAAGTCCTTGGCCGCGACCTGGCCGAAGCCGAAGGTCTTGACGTGGGCCTTGTCGAAGCCCTTCTCGTCGCCGCGGTGGCCCTTCTCGTCGATGGTGAGGTGGGCGATGAGCTTGCCGAAGTCGCCGCCGTCGTCGGGGTTCCACTTCAGGGAGGCGAGCTTGTCCGCGGTGTAGCCGGCCTTGGTCAGGGCGTCCTGGTCGTAGTAGAGGGCGGCGGCGGCCCAGTCGAGCGGCAGCGCGTACTGCTTGCCGTCGGTGAACTTCCACGCGTCCACGCCCACGGAGAACCGGGACATGTCGAACTTGTCCTTGGCGATGAAGTCGTCCATCGCCAGCAGCTGGTGCTGCGAGGCGTAGGCCTGGAAGAACTGCACGCTGTTCTGGAAGGCGTCGGGGGCGTTGCCCGCGACGAAGCCGGCGGTCAGCTTGGTGAAGTAGTCGTCGACGGCGTACTGGGAGATCTTGACGGTCGTCCCGGGGTTGGCCTTCTCGAAGTCCGCGGCGCAGACCTTGTACGCGGCGGCCTGCTTGTCGTCCCAGGTCCACCAGTTGACGGTCTTCGAGCCGCCCGCGGAGGAGGAGCCGGACGAGCAGGCGGAGAGCACCGCCGCGAGGCTCAGCGTGGCGCCCAGTGCGACGACCTTGCGTATTCTCATGATTCCTTCTTTCGGGGTGGTTCCTGGTGGGCGTGGGACGACGTCTTGAGGAGCGCGCGGAAGGCGCTCAGGGTGATGGCCAGGTCCTCGGAGCCGCCGGCGTCGTGGCCGTTGAACTCCCACAGCCGCATCTGCTTGGGGCCGCCGTAGGCGTGGTACGCGGCGATCGCCGTGGCCGGCGGGCAGACCTCGTCGCGCAGCCCGGCGGAGAACCAGGCGGGGGCGGTCGCGCGGCGGGCGAAGGCGAGCCCGTCGAAGTAGCCGAGGGTCCGGAAGGTCTGCTCGACCCGGTCGCGGCGGGCGGCGAGGTAGCCGATGAGTTCCGCGTAGGGCTGCTCGCCGGTGAGGCGGGTGGCCTGCCTGATGTCGCAGAGGAACGGTGACTGGAACTGGGCGGCCGTCAGGTCCGGCACGAGGCCGGCGACGGCGAGCGCGATGCCGCCGCCCTGGCTGGGACCGGTGACGGCGACACGGGCCGGGTCCGCGTACGGCGAGCCGCGCAGGGCTTCGACGGCGCGCACGGCGTCGGTGAACACCCGGCGGTAGACGTAGGTGTCCTTGTCCTCGATGCCGCGGGTGAGGAATCCGGGGTGGGACGGGCCGCTGCCGACCGGGTCGGGGGTACCGCCGCCGCCCGCCCAGGCGCCGCCCTGACCGCGGGCGTCCACCAGCAGGTGGGCGTAGCCGGCGCAGGCCCACATCAGGTCGTCGACGGGGGCGCCGCGCCCGCTGCCGTAGCCGTGGAACTGCACGACCGCCGGCAGGGGTCCGCCGCGGTGGCGGGGCATCCGCAGCCAGCCGCGGACGGGGTGGCCGTCGAAGCCGGGGAAGACGGCGTCGAAGACGTCCACGGCCTCCAGGCCGGTGTCGACCGGGGTCAGTTCTAGCCGGGCGTCGTGGCGCCGGGCGCTGTCGAGGGTGTCCTTCCAGAAGGCGTCGAAGTCGGCGGGCTCCTGGTAGGCGCTGCGGTACGACCACAGCTCGGGGACGTCTTGTTCGGTCAGCACGGCCGCGCCTCCCCCCGCGGCCGCAGGTCGGCGCCGAGGGTGACGGCGGCCCCGGCCGGGACGCGGAGTTCGGCGGTGCGGTCGCGGTGGCGGATCCGTACCGGCACGGTGTCGTCCCCGGCGTGCCGGCGGAGCGTCACGGCGGTCAGCTCGCCGTCGCGCCAGGTGAAGTCGGCGCCGAGGCCGCCGCGGCAGCGCAGGTCCGTCGCCTGCCCGTCGGCCCATCCGGCGGGGAGGGCGGGCAGCAGGTGGACGGTGCCGGTGTGGCTCTGCAGCACCATCTCGGTGAGCGCGGCGGTGAAGCCGTAGTTGCCGTCGATCTGGAACGGCGGATGGGTGGAGAAGAGGTTGGGCAGCAGGCCGCCCCACTGCGAGCCGTCGACGGGTGCGTCGGTGCCCGGGTCGCCGGCGAGCGGCCGGGTCGCCTCGTCGAAGAGGGAGCGGGCCGTGTCGGCGTCGTGCAGCCGGGCGCGCAGCGCCATCTTCCACGCCCAGGACCAGCCCATGGCTCCGGGTCCGCGCCGGTCGAGGAGGGCGGTGGCGGCCGCGGCGAGTTCGGGGGTGGCGTCGGGGGTGATCTGGCCGAGCGGGTGGACGGTGACCATCTGCGACAGGTGACGGTGGTGCGGGTCCTGCTCGGGCAGGTCCTCGGCCCATTCCTGGAGCCAGCCGCCGGCGGCGATCCGCGGCGCGTGCAGCTTGGGCAGCGTCTCGGCGATGCGGCCGGTCAGCGGGGTGTCGAGGCCGAGCAGTCCGGCGGCGTTCAGGGTGCGTTCGAGCACGGCCCGGGTGAGGGCCATGTCCATCGCCGTGGAGCGGGTGACGGAGGCCGGGGAGCCGTCGGGGGTGAGGAAGTGGTTCTCCGGCGACGTGGAGGGGAGGGTGTCGAGGCCGCCGGCGCCGTCGTCGACCAGCCAGTCGAGCAGGAACTCCGCGCAGCCGCTGAGCAGGGGCCAGGCCCGGTCACGGAGGAAGGCGGCTTCCTGGGTGAACTCGTAGTGGTCCCAGACGTGCTGCACCAGCCAGGCGCCGCCCATCTGCCAGATCGCCCAGGACGCGGCGCCGTGGCCCATGCCGACGGGCAGGGCCCAGCCCCACATGTCGGTGTTGTGGTGGGCGACCCAGCCGCGGACGCCGTACAGCCGCGTGGCCACGTCCGTGCCGTTGGCCGCTACGCGGTCCAGCAGGTCGAAGAGCGGTTCGTGGCAGCTGCTGAGCCCCGCGGCCTCGGCGCCCCAGTAGTTCATCTGGGTGTTGATGTTGACGGTGTAGTTCGAGGACCAGGCCGGGCGCAGGTCGGCGTTCCAGATGCCCTGGAGGTTGGCGGGCGGCCCGGCGTGCGGGCGGGAGGCGGAGGCGAGCAGGTAGCGGCCGAGCTGGAACAGCACGGTGGCGGTGAGGAGTTCGTCGCCGCCGCCGAGGATGTCGCGGGCCACGTCGTAGGTGCCGGAGCGGCGCGGGCCGATGCGCAGCGATGTGCCGCCGAGGAGTCCGCGCAGGTCGGCCTCGTGGGCCTTGAGCAGATCCCCTGCGCCGCGTTCTGCGGCTCGCGCGGCGCTGCCCGCGGCGGTGTCGAGGTGGCCGGCGCGGTCTTCGGCTGCCGGCAGGCCCCGCCAGTGCCGCAGGGCCGCGGTGGAGCTGGCCACGACCGCCAGCAGCCGGGTCGCGCCGGTCACCCGCAGGGCGCCCGCGTCCGCGGTGACCTCGCCGTCGGTCTCCACCCGCAGGGCGATGGCTCCGAAGGGGTCGTAGCCGTCGACGGGACCCTCGCTGTAACGCAGGGGGTCCGTGACGCCGGGTTCGTGCGCGGGCGCGCCGTCGACGGGGATCTCGACGCCGAGGACGAGGCCGCTGCCGTCCGCGGTGCGGTGGGTCTCCTTGAGCGGGCTGGTCAGTTCGAGCCGCAGGTCCACGCTCCCGCCGTGCGCGACGAGGTCGGTGCACAGGGTCCCGGTGCCGGCGTCGGCCCAGGTCCGGCGGTCGACGGCGGTGCCGTCGGGGAGCTCGAAGGCGTCCTCGGCGAGCCCGTTGTCGAGGTTGAGGGTCCGCCCCCGGTACGTGGCCCGCTCTCCCCCGGACACGGTCAGCCACAGGTCGGCCCAGGGCAGGTACTCCTGGCTGTACGGCCCCTCGAAGGCCATCAGCAGTTCCTCGGCGCGGTGCGGGTCCCCGGCGCGCAGGGCGGCGCGGACCTCGGCCAGCCGCTCCGGGCCGGCACCGGCCGCGACCACGTCGGCCAGGGCCTTCGCCGGTCCCGCGGGGGTGCCGGACCACACGGTGGAGTCGTTGATCTGGATGCGGGAGCGGTGCGCGCCGCCGAAGACCATCGCGCCGAGCCGGCCGTTGCCGACCGGGGCGGCCTCGTTCCAGGTACTCGCGGGCGCGGGCCAGCGGAGCAGGAGATCAGAGGTGTTCATGAGGGTGCCGTCCAGGTGCGCGTACGCGGTTACTTGAGGCCGGAGAAGCCGATGGAGTTGACGATCCGCTTGCCGAAGGCGACGAAGAGCAGCAGCATCGGCAGCGCCGCGATGAGGGCGGCGGCCATCAGCCCGGCCCAGTCCGGGGCGGCCTGCGGCGAGGACTGCTTGAACACGCCCAGGGCGAGGGTCAGCGGCTGCACGCTCGCGTCGTTGGTGACCAGCAGCGGCCACATGTAGTCGTTCCAGGCGTTGACGAACATCAGCAGCGACACGGTGGCGATCGGCGCCGCCGACATCGGCAGCACGATCCGCACCAGGATCCGCAGCGGTCCGGCGCCGTCGATGATGGCCGCCTCCTCGATCTCGCTGCTGAGGCCGAGCATGAACTGCCGCAGGAAGAACAGCGTGAAGGCCTGGAACAGCCCGCCGGGCAGGATGAGCCCCGCGAAGGTGTTGGTGAGGCCGAGATCCTTGATGAGGACGAAGTTCGGCAGCAGGGTGAAGACGCTCGGCACCATCAGCGCGCTGATGAGGATCGAGAACACCAGGTTCCGGCCGCGCCAGTGCAGCCGGGAGAACGCGTAGGCCGCGCAGGCGGAGAACAGCACGATGAGCGCGGTCTGCACGGAGGCGTAGATCAGGGAGTTGCGCAGGTAGAGCGCGATGTCCAGGGACGCGCCGGAGCCGCCCTGGGCCTGGGCCTCGGCGAGGGAGGCCAGCCCGAGCGCCCGCTTGAACGCGCCGAGGGTGAAGCCGACGGGCAGCGGCGAGGAGGGGTCGGTGGCCAGCTGGTAGTTGTTGGACAGCGCGGTGCGCAGGATCCAGTAGAAGGGGAAGACCGTGGCCAGGGAGACGATCCCGAGGTAGGTCCAGGCCAGGATCCGGCCGGGGCCGGCCTTGCGGGTGCGGGGGCGCCGTACGGACTTCGTGCGGGGCGCGAGGGCGAGCGTCATCAGGGCCTCCGTCAGCTCAGGTCGGATTCGTCGGCCCTGGCGAGCCGCAACTGGGTGAAGGTGACGGTGATGAGCAGGACGAACAGCGCCAGGGACATCGTCGCCGCGTAGCCGAAGTCGAACTGCCGGAAGGCCTTGTCGTAGATGTACATCTGGAGCACGTTCGAGGCGTTGGCCGGTCCGCCCTTGGTGGTGACCGCGACGATGTCGAAGACCTGGAAGGCGTTGATCACCGTCAGCACGACCACCATCACCAGGATCGGCCGCAGCAGCGGCACGGTCAGGCGCCGGAACATCTGGAACTCGCTCGCGCCGTCGACCCGGCCGGCCTCGTAGATGGTGGGCGGGATGGTCTGGAGTCCCGCGAAGATCAGCAGCGAGTAGTACCCCATCCACTTCCACACGCTGATCGCGGCGAGGGACGGGATGGCCCACGGGCCGCTGCCGAGGAAGAGGATCGAGTGGCCGATGACGTGGTCGAGCACGATGTTGATGACGCCGAGGTGCGGGTCGAGCATCCACTGCCACACCAGCGCGGCGATCACGTTGGAGATCAGGAACGGCATGAGGATCACGCCGCGCAGCGCCGAGGAACGGGTGACGCGGTGCAGGATCACCGCCGTCACCAGGGATATCAGCGTGCCGGCGACGACCGACAGCACGACGAAGTACACGGTGACGAGGAGCGAGTGCCAGAAGACGTCGTCGCCGAACATCTCGCGGAAGTTGGCCAGTCCGACCCAGTTCGGCGGGGTGAGGACGTGGAAGTCGGTGAAGCCGAGGTAGATGCCGCGGAGGGTCGGATAGGCGTAGAAGACCGCGAAGCCGAGGACCGAGGGCAGGATGAGCAGCAGGGCGACCGGCAGGTCCCTGCGCCGGGCCGCCACCGACCTGGTGGCGGCCGGGCGCTTGGTCCTGCCCGTGTTCTTCCCCTTGGTGATGGCGGGGTTCCCGCTGGATGAGGCGGCCGTGGTGGCCTCCGCGCCGGCTGCGCCGACTGCGCCGCCAGGCGGTGGTGTCACCGGCGTCGTGTGGTTGCCCTGCGATGTGACCACCACGGCACTCTCCTTCTCTTATCGGTCGAACACGTGGTTCTGTGGTGCTTCCGCCCAGCGGTTCAGCGGCTCAGCGGGTTCGGTGCGGGTTCCGCCGCGGGTCAGAGGGTGATGCGGTCGATGTCGGACACGTAGTCGGACGGGTTGCCGAAGCCGATCGTGTTGGCGCCGGCCTTGAGTTCGACGGGCACGGTGACGGTCCGCGGCCGGCCCCACTCGTTGTCGTTGCCGCCGGGCAGCGGGAGCTGGAACGCGGTCCCGTTGACGGTGACGACGACCGTGCGGCCCGAGGAGCCGTCGGTGTAGTCGAGCTTCATCAGGTAGGTGCCGTCCTTCGGCGCCGCGACGTTGTTGACCGCCACCGAGCCGTTGCCGCCGCCGAGGTTGCCGACCTTCTTGCCGCCGGAGCAGGCCGAGCAGTCGTTGACGCTCGCGTTGCCGGTGAGGGTGTTGCCGGACGCCTCGGCCTCGTACGCGACGGGTCCGCCGGCGGCCGGGGTGGTGACCGGGACGGCCTTGCCCGCCGCCGACTGGCGGCCGCGGGAGTCGTGGGCGACGACGGTGAACGCGTAGCCGGTGGCGGCCTGGAGGCCGGTCACGGTGGCGGAGGTGCCGGTCGCGGTCGCGACCTTGGTGCCGTTCGCGTAGACGTCGTAACCGGTGGTGGCGGTACCGGTGTTCACCGGCTGCCAGGCCAGCGAGACGCTGGTGGCGGTGGAGGCGGTGGCGTGCACGGCCAGCGGCACGCCCGGCTTGCCGGTGACGGCGTCGGGGGTGACGCGCAGCAGGCGCGAGCCGTGCGGCGGCAGGTTGTCGGTGAAGCCGCCGGCGCTCTTGCCGAGGTTCTTGTGGCTCCACAGGTCGCGGACCGCGGGCTTGCCGCTGATGCCCAGGTCGCTCCAGTCGGCGGTGACGTCGGCGTAGCCCTTGCCGAGGTTGAACAGCGCCACGGTGTAGCTGCCGTCGGCGTTGCGGGCGTACCAGACCTGCTCGGGGGTCTTCTGGCTGACGGGCCGGGCCGGGTTGCCGGCCTGGTCGACCGCGATGACCTCGTCGTTGGTGAGCAGCGACAGGCCGTAGGGGTCGAGGTGGGTGAGGTCGTCGCCGATGTACAGCGGGGCGCTCTCGATGGCCCACAGCGTCATGTGGCTCTGCCGCTCGACCTCGTTGAGGCCGTCCAGAGGACCGGCGCCGACGTCGAGGGAGTCGAGGTTGTTCCAGTGGCCGGGACCGGCGTCGTCGATCCACGGGACGACGTCGTTCCACCGCTGCTTGACGGAGTTGTTCCAGGTCACCAGGGTGTCGCAGTAGCACTCGACGTCGGTGTCGATGCGCCAGCCGTTGGAGTTCTGCTTCCAGACGTCGGCCTTGTCGTGGCTGAGCGACCAGGACAGGATGAACTGGATGGGGCGGCCGGTCTTCTCCAGCGCGCTGTGCCAGGCCTGGATGTCGGGCACGTTGTTGTGCGCCTCGTCGCCCTGGTTGGAGCCCGGGCCGACACCGTCGATCTTGAGGAAGTCCACGCCCCAGTCGGCGTACTCCTGCGCGATGGAGTCGATGTACTTGGTGGTGCACGGGCTGGCGAAGTTCAGCTGGTAGGACACGTTGTCCCAGCCGCTGGTCTTGCGCAGGTCGGGGTAGACGATGTCCTTGGTGGTGCAGCCCGGCGCGTCCAGGATGGGGCTCTTGCCGTCGTTGTACGCGTCGATGTAGAGGCCGACGGCCATGTAGATACCGAACTTCAGTCCCTTGGCGTGCAGTTTGTCGCCGAGGTACTTCATGCCGTGCGGGAACTTGACGGGGTCCGCGGCCGGGCGGGCGTACTCGTCGACCACGTTCTTCTGCGTGTTCGGGTTGACGTTCCAGCCGGCGTCCACATTGACGTACTCGTAGCCGTGCGACTTCAGCTTCGAGGCCAGGATGTCCGCCTGCTGGAGGACGTGCGACTCGGTGAGCCAGGAGCCGCCGTAGCCGGGGAAGTTGGTGGACTCCAGGCTCCAGCTGCTCCAGCCCATGTAGGGCTTGGCGGCGAGCACCGGGGCGGTCCTCGTTCCGGCGGTCTGCGCGACGGCCGTGGCGGGGGCGGTGGCCGGGGCGGCGACGGCCGGCACGACGAGGGGCGCCGCGAGGGCGCCCACCGCGAGGGCGGGGAGGAAGAAGGCCCTGCGCATGCCGCTGCGCGTCCGGGGCCTGAGCCGTCTCAGACGTGCGCGTACAGCTGAACGAGCCATGGGGGTACTCCATTTCGGCGCGACGGGGTACGGCAGGACGCGGCGGCGCGCGACCGGGGCCGGCGCTGGGGCGTCCGCTGGGGTATCGACGGTGGTGCGGTCGGGGCACGGCAGGGAGGCAGCCGTGCCCCGGAGCCTTCCTCGGCGGCGGTCGTCCCGGAACGCCACCGAGGCCGGAAGTGCTGCGACCGGGGCCCGATCGCACTCCTCCCCCATGAGGACTGTCTCGTCCGCACCGACGAGGAGTGCGGCGAATGTAGCCAGGGTTTCCTTCCAGCGTCAACATATTCGTGCGGAGAAATCCGATGTCTTGACCCGCCGGGACCGGCGATCAGCCGAACTTGCCGGGCAACTCCCCAGTAGGTCATGGAAAAGATGGGATCACTGAGGTGCGTCGCACCTCTTTCTTACTTTCCGTTGGAAAGGTATGGTCCCGGCCATGAGCCTCGCCGACCAGCCCCCCGCCGCTGTCCTGGTCTTCCAGACACTCCTCGCGTACGGCCCCCTCACCCGGGCCGAGATCGGACGGCGCACGGGGCTGTCGGGCGGGGCGGTCACCAAGGCCGCCACTCCCCTGCTGGCCGACGGCTGGATCACCGAACTCGGCCGGCCGTCCGGGGAGCGGGCCAACGGCCGCCCGCCGACGCTGATCGCCGTCCACGCCGAACGCGCCCGCTTCGTCGGCGTCAAGGTGACCGGCGACGAACTCATCGGCGTGGTCACCGACCTGACCGCCCAGCCGCTGGCCTCGCGGCGCGCGAGCCTCGACTCCCGCGACGTCGGCACCGTGGTGCTGGCGATCGCCCGGCTCATCACCCAGCTCCGCAGCGCCGCGGGAGCGGAGGAGGACGGTGCCATCCACAGCGTCGGGGTCACCATCTCCGGGGACGTGGACGGGCAGACCGGCATCGTGCACTTCTCCCCGTTCCTCAACTGGCGCCGCGTCCCGCTGGCGCAGCTCGTGGAGAGCGCCACCGGCATCCCCACGGTGATCGAGAACGACGTACGGGCCCTGACCGTCGCCGAGCAGTGGTTCGGCGCCGGTGTCGGGCTGTCGTCCTTCGCCCTGGTCACGGTCGGCGCCGGCATCGGCTGCGGGCTGTCCATCGGCGGCCGGGTCGTCTCGGGGGCGCACGGGGTGTCCGGCGAGGTCGGGCACCTGCCCGTGGGCGGCACCGACCGCACGTGCACCTGTGGCAACACCGGCTGCGTGGAGACCGTCGCCTCGACGCACGCCATCACCGAGCAGGCCCGCCGGGCCACCGGCAACCCCGCGCTGACCATGGAGGAGGCGGTCCGCCTCGCCCACGCGGACGACACCGCGGTCCGCGCCGTGTTCTCCCGCGCCGGGCAGGTGATGGGCCTGGCCATGGCGTCGGTCGCCAACCTCATCGGCCCGGAGCGCATCATCATCTCCGGTGAGGGCGTGGCCTCGTACGACCTGTTCGCCGACCAGCTCCGGCAGACCTTCGCCGCCCACGCGTTCGGCGCCGCCGCCGACTGCGCCATCGAGGTCCGCCCGCTGCCCTTCGAGGAATGGGCCCGCGGGGGTGCGGCGGTCGCCGCGCAACGGGTGTTCGCCCCCTCGAAGTGACCCCCTCCGCGAACCCGAAAGGCACGTGGCCGTCACCATGACCAGGATCAGACACGTCGAGTGCAGGATGGTCTTCCTCGAACCGGAGGTCCTGCGCACCGACGCCCTGCAGACCTTCGTCCGCCAGGAGACGATCCTGGTCTCCCTCACCACGGACGACGGCCTGACCGGCACCGGCTACGCCTACACCATCGGCACGGGCGGCAGTTCGGTGCTCGCCCTGCTCCGCGACCACCTGGCCGGACCGCTCATCGGCGCCGACGCCCGCAATGTCGAGGCGCTGTGGCAGCGGCTGCTGTCGGTCACCCGGGCCACCTCGGTCGGCGCGATCACCTCGCTCGCCCTGGCCGCCCTGGACACCGCCTTGTGGGACCTGCGCTGCCTGCGCGCCGGCGAACCCCTGTGGCGGCTCGCGGGCGGCGCGCACGAGCGGCTGCCGCTGTACGACACCGAGGGCGGCTGGCTCCACCTGACCCCGGACGAACTGGCGGGCGCCGCCCTGCGGGCCAAGGAGCGCGGGCTGCGCGGGGCCAAGGTCAAGGTCGGCAAGCCCACCGCCGGTGAGGACGCGGAACGACTGGCCGCGGTCCGCGCGGCCGTCGGGCCCGACTGGGTGCTGATGGTGGACGCCAACCAGTCGATGACGGGCGCCGAGGCCGTCCGCCGGGCCCGCGCGTACGAGCCGTACGACATCGCCTGGTTCGAGGAGCCCCTCCCAGCCGACGACCTGGCCGGCCATGTCCGCCTCGCGGCCTCGACGTCGATCCCCGTCGCCGTCGGCGAGTCCCTCTACAGCGTCGGCCGCTTCGCGGAGTACCTGTCAGCGGGCGCCGCGGGCATCGTCCAGGTCGACGTCGCCCGCGTCGGCGGCATCACCCCGTGGCTGAAGACCGCGCACACCGCCGAGGCGTTCAACGTCCAGGTCGCCCCGCACTTCCTGATGGAACTGCACGCCGGCCTGGCGTGCGCGGTGCCCGCGGGGAGGTGGGTCGAGCACATCCCGCAGCTCGACGCGATCACGCGCACGCCGCTGACCGTCGAGGACGGCTGCGTGGTGCCCTCCGAGACCCCCGGCATCGGCATCGACTGGGACCAGGACGCGATCGACGATCTGCGGGTGGCCTAAATCCCCTCCGGCAGGGTCCGCTCGAACCAGTGGTGCGCGTACGGCTCGGAGTTGAAGGCCTCGGTCTCGGTGAACCCCGCGGTCTCGTAGAGGCGCCTGGCCTCCCCGAGCGTGCGGTTGGTCTCCAGGCGCAGGGTGCGCATCCCCCGGGCGGCCGCCTCGTCCGCGAGGCGCTCCAGGATGCGGCGGCCGAGGCCGAGCCCGCGTACGTCCGGTGAGGTCCACATCCGCTTCACCTCGCCGATCCGCGTCCCCGCGCCCAGCTTGAGCGCCCCGCACCCGACCGGGGAGCCCTGCGCGCTCGCCACCAGGAACAGGCCGTCGGGCAGCGTCATCTCCTGGTCGCCGGCGGAGAGGGAGCGGGCGGGGTCGAACCCGGTCTCGAAGCGCCGTCCCAGTTCCTCGAAGTAGGAGCGCAGGCAGTAACGCGCGTCGGGGGTGCGCGGGTCCGTGATGTCGATCCGCACCTGCGAGGCCAGCAGCAGCCGTTCGACCTCCGCCATCGCCGCCACCAGGCGGCCGCGCTGGCCGTCGGTGAGCGGCACGAGGATCGACTCCGCCAGTTCGTCGGACGCGCGGTCCAGCAGCCCCCGCTCGGCGGCGCCGGCCCGGGTCAGACGGACCTTGCGCACGCGCCCGTCGTCCGCGTCCGGGTCCGTGGTCACCAGGCCGTCCGACTCCAGCCGCCGCAGTTGCCGGCTCAGGTACCCCGAGTCCAGACCCAGCCGCGAGCGGAGCACGCGGACCTCCGACCCGTCCGGCTCGACCTCCCACAGCAGCCGCGACAGCCCGAGCGACCGGTCCCGCGACAGGTACGCGTCGTTCAGGGCGCCGACCCGCTGTGTGACGGCGCGGTGGAACCTGCGCACGCCGTCGATCTGCCCTCGTTCCATTCTCTGACCGTAGTCAGAGAATTTCGGAACGGCAAGTGGTCTTCGCGGGCCGCCGCGGCACCGTCACAGGCGGACGACGACGAGGGCCGTGTCGTCGGTGAGGCCGCCGGGCGGGGCGAGGTCGGCGAGCAGGGCGTCGGCGAGAGCCTCGGGGTCGGCCGCGTCGTAGCGGGCGAGGGATCCCGCAAGGCGGGCCAGGCCGGTGTCGATGTCCTCGCGGCGCCGCTCGATCAGCCCGTCGGTGTAGAGGACGAGCACGGCTCCCTCGGTGAAGGGCACCGTGGCCTGGTGGCGCAGCACGTGCTCCGGCGAGGCGGCGAGCGGTGGGTCGGTGACGCTGTCCAGGAACTCGACGGCCCCGTCCGGCCGCCGGAGCGCGGGCGGCGGGTGACCGGCCTTGCTGTAGGTGATGGTGCGGGCGGACCAGTCGACGAACGTGCAGGCCGCGGTGGTGTTCTCGGCGCCGTCGATCGACCGGGCGTGCAGCCCGAGGACCTCCAGGGCCTTTGCGGGTCCGCCCAGGACCCGGGTGGCGGCGCAGAGCGCGCTCCGCAGCTCCCCCATGATCCCGGCCGCGGGCAGACCATGGCCGACGACGTCGCCCACGGACACCGCGATGGCGTCGCCCGGCCGGTCGACCACGTCGTACCAGTCACCGCACACGTTCAGCGCGTCCTCCGCGGGCAGGTAGCGCACCGCCACCGGGTGGCGGCCGGCCGGGCGCAGGCCGGGCAGCATCGCCTCCTGGAGGCTCAGCGCGACCTCACGGGCCCGGATGAACTCGGTGACCTCCTCCACCCGGTGCAGCAGGAGCACCACCCGCCCGTCGGGGCCGAGGACGGGGACGTTCACCACGCTGACGTAGCGCTCGTCCCGTGTCCCCGTCCGCCGGGGATCGCCCACGGCGTACCGCTGGAGCGCCATCGTCTCGCGCCGCCCGGTCGTGGCCACCCGGCGCAGTGACGCCTCGACGTTGCGCAGGACCCGTACGGCGAGCTCGTCCGGGAGGCCGCCGATGTCGTCGCACAGCGGCCGCCCGATGATCTCCGCACGGCTGTGGCCCCAGGTGCGCAGGAACTCCTCGTTCGCGTCCACGTAGACCAGTTGGGGGGAGAGCAGCGCCGCCGGCCCGGGGAAGGACCGGAACACCGCCGTGTAGTCGATCGGTTCCGTCACGTCCGTCCCGTCGCCGCACCGCCGCTGTGGCCTCACACGATAGGAGGGCCACCCGCCCCGGCGGCGGCGCTCCGGTGCTGAAACGGGGCAGGTCACACGGGTGGCCCCGGCCGGCGGCCCCGCGACCACGGCGCCGGGGAACCCGGGTCGGCCGGCCCCGTTCACCGTGCGCCGTTGCGGTCGCGCGCCCGGCGCCCGGGGCCGGGGCGCGCGTCGGAGCGGTGGAAGAAAGCCGCCGGAGCCGATCGTTGGACCAGGAACCGGCGCAGTGGACATCTCAGAACGAGGTCACACCATGGCAACTCTTGGACTCATCGGCAGCGGCTCGATCGGCGGCACTCTGGCGCGGCTCGCGGTGGATGCCGGGCTGGACGTGGTCCTCAGCAATTCCCGGGGGCCGGAGACGCTCGCGGACCTGGTGTCCGGGCTCGGCCCGCGGGCGCGCGCGGCGACGCCGGCGGAGGCGGCCGCCGCGGGCGACTGGGTCGTCGTCACCATCCCCGTCAAGGCCGTCGGCCAGGTCCCGGTGGCACCGCTGACCGGGAAGACGGTCATCGACACCGGCAACTACTACCCGCAGCGGGACGGCGAGATCGCCGAGCTGAAGGACGGCGGCAGCACGGACAGCCAACTGCTCCAGCAGCATCTGCCGGAGTCCCACGTGGTGAAGGCCTTCAACAACATCTTCTTCCGCCACCTGGCCGTGCTCGCCCGGCCGAAGGGCTCGCCGGACCGCACCGCGCTGCCCGTCGCGGGCGACGACCCGGCCGCCGTCGCGCACGCCGCCGAGCTGCTGGACCTGCTCGGGTACGACGCGCTCGCCTACGGCACCCTCGCCGACAGCTGGCGCTCTCAGCCGGGCACCCCGGTCTACGGCCCGCCCTACGGGGGCGGCGCCGCCGACTTCGCGCACGCGGAGGCCACCCCCGCCTCCGCCGACACCATCCGCGCGCTCCTGGACGCGGCCACCCGCTGACCCGGTCCCGATCCCGCGCGTTGACCCGTGTCACGGGTCAACGCGCGCCGGTTCATGCGTGGTTCATGTCGCCGCCACCACCCCGCAGGAGCGTCGCTTTACCTTTCCATGGGACTTCCATTACCCGGACAAGACCATGGAGGCATCGTGCGGCCCCACAGACTTCTTCCGCTGCTCACCCGGCACACGGCCGGCAGATCGGCCCTGACCTGCCAGTACAAGTGCGGCAACGCGTGTGCGCACGAGGCTCCCAACACCAGCGACAACCCCTACCTCGGCGATGTCGTGGCCGACGCGCTCTCGCGGCGCACGATGCTGCGCACCGGCGCCGTGGTGACACTGGCCGCCGCCGCGGGCGGCCTGGTCGTGGCGAACGGCGGCGACGTGGCCGCCGCCGTGCCCGAGGCACTGCGCGGCGGCTCGCACGGCGGTGTGGACCGCGAGGCGGCCAAGGGCCTGCGCTTCGTACCCGTCAAGCCGAACACCACCGATGCCGTGGTCGTCCCCGAGGGGTACGCGCAGAGCGTGGTCATCCGCTGGGGCGACCCGATCCTGCGCGGCGCCCCCGCGTTCGACCCGGCGCGCCAGACCGCCGCGGCGCAGGCGGCGCAGTTCGGCTACAACAACGACTTCCTGCACCTGTTCGAGCTGCCCGGCGAGCGCCACCGCCACGTGCTCGTCGCCAACCACGAGTACACCGACGAGATCCTGATGTTCGCCGGATACGACGCGGCCGCGCCGACCCGGCAGCAGGTCGAGATCGCCTGGGCCGCGCACGGCCTCAGCGTGGTGGTCGTCGAGGAGGACCGGCGCTCCGGCCGCCTGTACCCGGTCAGCCGGCACGAGCTGAACCGGCGCGTCCACACCACGACCCCGTTCCGCCTGACCGGTCCCGCCGCCGGCAGCCCGCTGCTGCGCACCAAGGCGGACCCCACCGGCACCAGGGTGCTCGGCACGCTCAACAACTGCGCGGGCGGTACGACCCCGTGGGGCACCGTGCTGTCCGGCGAGGAGAACTTCAACCAGTACTTCGCCAACGCGGCCTCCGTCACCGACCCCGTGACCGCGGCCCGGCTGCAGCGCTACGGCGTGACCGGCACGGCCAGCGAGCGCAAGTGGGAGCGGTACGACGACCGCTTCGACCTGGCCAAGGAGCCCAACGAGATCAACCGCTTCGGCTGGATCGTGGAGCTGGACCCCTTCGACCCGTACTCCACCCCGCGCAAGCACACCGCGCTCGGCCGCCTCAAGCACGAGGCCGCCCAGCCGCGCCTCACCGAGGACGGGCGTCCGGTCGTCTACATGGGCGACGACGAGCGCTTTGACTACATGTACAAGTTCGTGGCCGCCAAGCCGATGCGGCACGGCTCCGGACGCTCGGTCCGCGAGTACAACATGTCGCTGCTGGACGAGGGCACGCTGTACGTCGCCCGGCTCACCGGCGACAGCCCGGCCGCGGAGCTCGACGGCTCCGGCGCCCTCCCCGGCGACGGCGCGTTCGACGGCTCCGGGGAGTGGATCAAGCTCGCGAGCGGCACGACGTCGTTCGTCGAGGGCATGACCGCCGAGGAGGTGTACCTCTTCACCCGGCTCGCGGCGGACAAGGCCGGCGCGACGAAGATGGACCGCCCCGAGGACGTGGAGCCGAGCCCGCGCACCGGTCGCGTCTATGTCGCCCTGACCAACAACACCAACCGCGGCAGGGCCGGTTCCCCCGGTCCCGACGAGGCCAACCCCCGGAGCAACAACCGGCACGGACATGTGCTGGAGCTGGCGGAGTTCTTCGACGACCCGGCCGCCGACCGCTTCGCCTGGCGGCTCTTCCTCGTCGCCGGCGACCCCTCCGACCCGTCCACGTACTTCGCGGGCTTCCCCAAGGACCAGGTCAGCCCGATCTCCTGCCCCGACAACGTGGCCTTCGACCCGCACGGCAACCTGTGGATCTCGACCGACGGCGCGCCCGGCACCCTCGGCACCCATGACGCCCTCTACGGCGTCGCCGTGCAGGGCGACAAGCGGGGCCAGGTGCGGCAGTTCCTGAGTGTGCCCAAGGGCGCCGAGACCTGCGGCCCGATCATCCAGGAGCAGCGGGTCCTGGTCGCCGTGCAGCACCCGGGCGAGACGGACGGCTCCACCTACGGCAACCCCTCCTCGCGCTGGCCGGACGGCGGGAAGGGGATCCCCCGTCCTTCCGTGGTGGTGGCGTGGCGCAAGGACGGGCACGGCATCGGCACCTGACGGCCGGGGCCGGGGCCCGGCACCGGACGCGTGAGCGCCGGTGCGGCCGGGACCGTGCCCGCGGAAGGCCGCGGGCACGGTCCCGGCCGGGTGCCGGTGCGGGTGGGGGTGTCAGCTGATGGCATTCATGACGGGGTAGTAGCCGCTCGAGTGCCCGGTGGCGGTGGGGTGGTAGGACTCCCAGCTCGGCGAGATGACGAGGGAGTGCAGGTAGTCGTCGCCGGAGCAGAGCTCGTGGTTGTTGAAGGTGTTGCGGACGTCGCCGAAGACGAAGCCGTGGGCGGCCGCCCGGGCGGCGATGACGCTGTCGAGCACGTCAGCCGCCTCGTCGATCTTGCGGTGCTTGGTGTCGGAGAGGCCGACGCAGAAGACGTTGAGGGTGTAGACGCGCGGGTAGCCCAGGACGACGACCTTGGCGTTGGGGGCCTTGGCACGGATCGCGTTGTAGGTGGCGTCCAGGCGGGCCGGGAGGGTGTTACGCGCGTAGTTCTCCGCCGTGTTGACCCGGTTGACGCAGGTGGTGTCGGACCCGGTCACGCAGGTGGTCATGACGTCCGCGAAGCCGGCGTCGTTGCCGCCGATGGTGATCGAGACCAGTCCGGTGGAGGCGTTCAGCGGACCGAGCTGACTGTTGGTCACGTCCGTGGTCACCGCGCCGGAGCAGGAGGTGTCGGCGAACGAGGACGGGGCGTGGGCGTTCTTCCACAGGTACGGGTACGCGCTGAAACTCCGGTGGCAACTACCGCTGGCGCTGTCGTAGTTGCCCGCGCCGTTGCCCGAGGAGTACGAGTCCCCGAGCGCGACGTAGGCAGGTCCGGCGGCGTGTGCCGGACTCGACAGGAGCAGACCGAACACCATGGCCATGATCAAGGTGGCGAGGGCCGACAACGACTTCGTGGGTCTCACGGAACCTCCCTGGGCGGTGAACTGACTACCACTTAGTAGCGCCAGTTCCGGCACCTTGGGAAGTGTCCATGACAATAATTCTTCCCGCGTAGATCTCGCGTTCGCCGGACGCGGAGCGGGCGTTGGCCCTGGCGTCACGCTCCGGATCGGAGCCGTCGCGGGAGCGCGTCGCACCGCGTCACAACATGAGCCACGGGCAACGGAGTTGAGGGGTTCCGACGCGCCTGTGATGACACGTCGGCGGGGCACACCGTGTGCCGCACGCCGTGGCGGCGGGGAAGCGGGACGCGGGACCGGCACCGCGGCCACTCCCCGCAGCCGGGCCGCACCCCTCCCCCACCAGGGGAATCGGCCGCGTCCGGCATATTTCGCCCCGCGTGGACGCCGACCTGAGGAGTGGCCCCCCGGACCGGCGAGGCGGGCGGCGGCGTGTGACTCCGTGGGCGATGGTGGGAGGACGCGGCACACCGGAACCGGACGAGTGGCCCGGATCACAGAAGCGGTTTCGAACTTTCCGCCCGGCGGCAACGTCCTGCTGGTGTCCGTCGCCCCTTCCTGTACGACACAGACCCGAAAGAGCCGGTTGCCCCATGAACACCCTGGTCCCCCCGTCGGTCGCCGAGCAGTCCGAGGCCGAGGCGCTGTTCCGGTTCGAGACCGCCGCCCCCGAGCCGATCCGCACCGCCCTGGGCCTGAACGCCACCCGGATCGGCGGCGGAGTCGTGCTGTCGATGCGCAACGACCCCACCCGTTACTGGAGCAAGGCCCTGGGATTCGGCGTCACCGGTCCCGTCACCGCCGGGCTGATCCGCGAGGTCTGCGACTTCTACCGGGCGGAGGGCACCCCGCAGGCCGTCCTCCAGATCGCCCCCGCGTTCCTGCCCGAGGACTGGGAGGCCATCTGCGAGAGCGAGGGCATCACCGCGGGCTCGTCCTGGGTGAAGCTCGTCGCCGCGACGGAGGACGTCGTCGCCCGCGCCGATGCCCTGGAGCAGTCCCCTACCGGGATCACCGTGGCCCCGGTCGGGGCGGGCGACGCGGCGGAGTGGGGGTCGGTGCTGGTGCGCGCGTTCGGCATGCCCGAGGAGCACTACGCCCAGCTGTCCGCGTACTCGGCCGCACAGCCGGGGTGGCACCCGTTCGCCGCCTGGCTGGACGGGGAGATCGTCGGCACAGGCACGATGTACGCCGACGGCGACACGGCCCAGTTCTTCGCCGGCGGGGTCCTCCCGCACGCGCGCAACCGCGGTGGGCAGACCGCCCTCCTGGCCGCCCGCGCCCGGGCCGCGCGGGACCTCGGCTGCCGCTTCCTGGTGGCCGAGACCGGCGCGGAGACCCCCGGCACCCGCAACCCCTCGCTGCACAACATGGTCCGGCTCGGGTTCCGGGTCGCCTACGAACGCCGCAACTGGAACTGGCAGCCCCTGCCCGAGGCGGCCTGAGACCGCGACCGGCCACGCGCCTCCACAGGGGAGGGGCGCGCGGCCGGTCGCCGGGGGCTCAGTCCTGCCAGTCCACCTTGAAGACCCACACGTGCTCCCCGGCCCTGCGGGCGGCCTCGGGGACGTCGATCACCAGTGCCCCGTTCCGTACCGTCCAGTGCAGGGGCCGGTCGTGGCCGAGCATCGTCACCGTGTCGCCGGCCCGGACGGGCACCGGCGCCCCGACGGTGAGCCGGGCGCCCGGACGGACCATGCTGTGGATGTAGAAGGCCCGGTTCGGCCGGACGGTGAAGCGCAGGTCGTCGCCGAGCTCCGCCATGAGCGACCAGTACGTCGTGTCGTAGATCGCCTCGCCGTTGGTGCGCAGCCACCGGCCGGTCTCCCGCAGCCGCCGCTGCATGATCTCCGGGATGGTGCCGTCGGCGCGCGGGCCGATGTCCAGGAGGAAGTTGCCGTTCTTGGACACGATGTCGACGAGGCTGCGCACGACCTCCTCGGCGGTCATGTAGGCGTCGTCCGGGGTCGCCCGGTTCCAGCCGTAGCTGCGCGGGTCCAGGCCGCGACTGGCCTCCCACTTGGCGACGACGGTGCTGTCGTAGGTGGTGTACTCGGGCGTGGTGTAGTCGTGGAACCCGATGCCCGAGCGGTCGTTGACGGTCACGTCGACGGGCCGGTGCCGGTTCTTGGCGTGGTTGAAGTACTCGGCCAGCACATGGACGCTGTCGTTGGAGCCGCCGATGTCGCACCACAGCACATGCGGGTCGTAGCCGTGGATCAGCTCCAGCATCTGCGGGGCCTGGTAGTCCTTCACGAAGTCCTTGCCGGCCGTGTAGCCGGTGTACGGCACGGACTCCAGGGTGTACGGATTGCGCGGGGCGTGGCCCATCCAGGGGCTGTCCGGGTTGAACCACTCCGGCATCGAGAAGTACAGCCCGCGGCGGAGTTCCGGGGCGTACCGCCGTGAGGCGTCGAAGAGTTCCCCGACCAGGTCGCGGCGCGGGCCCAGCTTCACGGAATTGCGGTCGGACACCTTGCTGTCCCACAGGGCGAATCCCTCGTGGTGCTTGGAGGTGAGCACGTGGTACTGGGCGCCGGCGTCCCGGAAGAGTTCCACCCAGGCCCGGGGGTCGAACTTCTCGGCGGTGAACATCGGGATGAAGTCGTCGTAGGCGAAGTCCTCGCCGTAGGTGGCCCGGTGGTAGGCGTACACCGCGTCGCCGGGGTTCTGCATGCTGTTCCAGTACCACTCGGCGTACTGCTGTCCCACGGGCGACCAGGCGGGCACCGAGTAGACGCCCCAGTGGATGAAGATGCCGAACTTCGCGTCCTGGAACCAGTACGGCGCCTGGTGGCCGGAGAGCGAGGTCTCGGTGGGCTCGTAGTCGGCGGTCCCCAGGGTCAGGGCGGCGCCGGCCGCGGCGGCGCGGGCGCCGCGGCCGCGGACGGTGACGGTGCCGTCCTGCCGGGTGCCGGGCGCGGTCCCCGGGCGGTTGCGGATGCCGATGCGGACGCGGGCCTGTTCGCCGGGGCCGAGGCGCCGGATGCGGACGGGCTCGACGGTACGGGCGCCGGGGACGTCCACGGTCACGGACACCTCGTCGCGGGCGAGGACCGCGACGGTGCCGGCGTTCAGGACGGTGGCCTCCACGCTCTGCGCCCCGGAGGACTCCAGGATCGAGTGCGTGGAGTGCGCTTCCCGCACCAGCAGCGCCCGTCCCTCGGCCGGTGGCTGGAGGGAGAGGGCGAAGACGTGCAGGGCCGTGCGGCCCTCCTCGGCGGGCCCGATGTCGGGCAGGGAGACGGCGACGGCCTCGCGCCCCGGGTCGATCCACACCTCCGCGACCTGGATGCCGACGCTGTGCGCGTCGGTGCCGCCGCCGGGCGTGTACCGGTACGGCGCCGACAGGGGGCCACCGGTCGCGTACCAGTCGGCGCCGCCGAGCCCGGCGGTGGTCGTGGAGCCGTCGGCGTACTGCACGGTGGCCGTGCCGGAGGCGTTGCCGTAGCTGCCGGACGTCAGGAAGACCGCGGACAGGTAGCGGCCCCTGGGCAGGTCGATGCGCTGCCCCCGGGCGACCACGTTGTTGTACGTCCCCGCCCCGGCGGCCGGGAACAGGAAGGGGATGCCGCCCACCTCGATCCGGCCCGAGGGCAGTTCCTCGCCGGGGAAGGTGTAGCCGGAACCGTCGAAGTCGCCGCCGCCGGCGGCCGCGGTGTCGATCCCGTCGTTGTCGAAGAGCGCGTCGAGCGGAACGGGTACCGGATCCGGGACGGCGGCCCAGGGGCCCGTCGCCCGCTCCCCCGCGAGCCCTGCCGCGGGCTCGGCGGCGCCGGCCGGGCCGGCGAGCGGTACGGCGACCAGGGCGGCGGCACCGGCCGCGGCTCCCAGCACCTGGCGTCGTGGATAGATGGCCATGAACAGCCCCCCAAAGGCGACTCGATTCATCGGACGTCTGATGATTGAGCCGTAGCTGATTGACTGTCAACGGGGCCGACGTTCAAGGATGTTCCGCGATTGATCCGATGACAGCCCGACGGTCGTACGGTGGCGGTCCGGTGAGGAGAGCGTCCCGGCCCGGCCGGCGGGTGTTCCCACCGGCCGTCCTCCCGGGGTAGGAAGGGAGGATGACCTTGCCTTTCAGCACGCTCACGCATCTGGAGTGCGCGCGGTGCGGCCGCCGCCACGACGCCGACCGGGTGCAGAACCTCTGCGCCTGCGGCTCGCCGCTGCTGGCCCGCTACGACCTGGAGCGGCTGCGCGCCTCGCTCACCCCCGCGGACCTCGCGCAGCGGCCGCCCTCGCTGTGGCGCTACCACGAGCTGCTGCCCGTCCGCGCGCCGGAAAACGTTGTCAGCCTGGGCGAGGGCATGACCCCGATGGTGCCGCTGCCCCGCTACGGCGAGGCCATCGGCGTCCCGGGCCTGGTGATGAAGGACGAGGGACTGGTGCCCACCGGCAGCTTCAAGGCCCGCGGCGCGGCGGTCGGCGTGGCCAGGGCCCGCGAGCTGGGGGCGCGCGGCATCGCCATGCCCACCAACGGCAACGCCGGAGCGGCGTGGGCCGCCTATGCCGCCCGTGCCGGTCTGGACGCCCTGATCGCCATGCCCGTGGACGCCCCCGCCATCACCCGGGCCGAGTGCGCGGCCGCGGGCGCCGACCTGTACCTGGTGAACGGGCTGATCGGCGACGCCGGACGGCTCGTCGCGGAGAAGATCGCGGCCGACCCCGGCACGTGGATGGACGCGGCCACGCTCAAGGAGCCGTACCGCATCGAGGGCAAGAAGACGATGGGCCTGGAGATCGCCGAACAGCTCGGCTGGCGCGCGCCCGACGTCATCGTCTACCCGACCGGCGGCGGCGTCGGCCTCATCGGCATCCACAAGGCCCTGCTCGAACTGCGCGAGCTGGGCTGGCTCCAGGGCCCGCTGCCCCGGCTGGTCAGCGTCCAGTCCACCGGCTGCGCCCCCATCGTGCGCGCCTTCGAGAAGGGCGAGCGGACCAGCGAGCCCTGGCAGGACGCGCGTACGGTCGCGTTCGGCATCACCGTCCCCAAGGCGCTGGGCGACTTCATGGTGCTGGACGCCCTCTACGAGACCAAGGGCCAGGCCGTCGCCGTCACCGACGAGGAACTGCTCGCCGACCGCGACGCGTGCGCCGCCGCGGACGGCGCCCTCCTCTGCCCCGAGGGCGCGGCGACCCTGTCGGCGGTGCGCGTCCTGCGGGAACGGGGATGGCTGTCGGGCGACGAGGAGGTCGTGGTGCTCAACACCGGCGCCGCGGCCAAGTACCCGGAGGCGTTCCGGACCGATCCGCCGGTCCTGGAGCTCACCGACCGCATCCTGTAGCACGGGCGGGCGGCCGACCGGCGCACGCGGTGCGGGGCATCAGGACTCCGGCGTGGCTCCGTCGAAGGCCGCCTTCCCGGCCTCGGCCGTGACGAGGTCGAGCAGTTCGTCGATCCGGTCCCGGTGGGTGCGGTAGGAGACCACGCAGACGCGGACGGTCTGCCGCCCGTCGATCACGGTGCTCTGGAGCAGTACGCGGCGGCCGGCGTTGACCCCCTCCAGCAGGCGCCGGGTCGCACGGTCGGCCTGCTCGGCGGCGGCCCGCGTGGTGTCGTGCGGCCGGACCCGGAACACGACGGTGCTCAGCTCGGGCCGCAGCGGCAGCTCCAGGGCAGGTATCGCGGAGAGACGGTCGTGGACGTGCCGCGCCAGGTCCAGCTTCTCGTCCAGAGCGGCCCGGAAGGCGGCGACGCCGTGCAGGTGCAAGGGGAGCCAGAGCCGCAACCCGCGCACCTCGTGGCTGAGTTCGACTCCCATGTCGGCGTAGTCGGGCAGGCCGTCGTAGGAGCCGACGTCCTGCAGATAGGTGCCGGTGCCCGAGAAGGCGGCCCGCAACGTCCGCGGATCGCGGACGACGAGGGCGCCGGTCCCGAAGGGCAGGAACAGCGCCTTGTGCGGGTCGAGGGTGACCGAGTCGGCGCGTTCCAGGCCGGTGAGGGCGGCCCGTCCGCGCTCGGTGAGCCGGAAGAATCCGCCGTAGGCGGCGTCGGCGTGGAACCACAGGCCCTCCCGCCGCGCCAGGTCGGCGATCGCGGCCAAGGGATCGATCGTCCCGGTGTCGGTGGTGCCGGCCGACCCGACGACGAGGAAGGGGCGCCGTCCGGCCGCGCGGTCGGCGCGCACCATCGCTTCCGTCGCCGGCACATCCATGCCGAGCCGCCCGTCGCAGGGCACACTGCGGATGTTGCGCGCCTTGATGCCCGCGAGCAGGGCGGCCTTCGCGACCGAGTGGTGCGCGTGGGGGGTCGTGTAGACGGTTCCTTCGCCGATGTCCTCGCCGAGCCTGTCGTGGCGGGCGGCGACCAGCGCCGAGAAGTTGGCCATGGAGCCGCCGGTGGTCAGCAGGCCGCCGCTGCCCTCGGGCAGTCCGCACACGTCGCGTGCCATCCACTGCACGGTGCTCTCCTCGAGCGCGGCCAAGGCGGGAGCGGCGACGGCGAGACTGCCGTAGCGGTTGGTGGCGCGAGCCCAGAACTCCCCGAGTGCGGAGCTGTACAGCCCCCCGCCGGGGACGGCGGCGAGGAAGCCGGGTCCCGTGGTCTCCACAGCGCACGCCGTCGCCTCGTCGAGCCGGTCCAGCAGCGGTTTGAGCTCTCCGCCCGTCTCCGGGGGCGGCGCGAGGAACGCCCGCACGAGATCGGCCGTCTCCTCGGGCGTGGACACGTTGTCCACGGGCCGGTCCGGGATCCCGGCCACGAACTGCGCGATCCGCGCGGCCACCAGGCCGCCCATCTCGGCCACGTCGGCCGCGTCGGTCTCCAGCGGGTTGTGACTCATGCCGTCCCCAATCGTGCAGGCGCGCCGGGATGCCGGTGGGAGGCAGCACGGACCGGCCGATCCGCAGCGTCGATGTGGTGCGTCGCCCGCCGGTGAGGCACACGTCCGGCCGGGATCACCCCACCGGGCCGGGCCCACGTCGTCGTGCGGCCCTGGCAACGCCCCGGCACATACCGTGCCGGAAGGTACGACCGCCCGCCGTTCGGGAGCGGGCGGCATCGGCCGCGGCCGGAAGCGGCCCGGGAAGTGCCGCACGAGCGATCCGGCACACCGTACAACAGCCGCCCATCGGGCGGAAGCGTTGATTCCGGAACGCGGTCCGCCGCGCGCCTACGGGCGGGGCAGCAGTGCCATCGCGGTGTCGGCGACGGCGTGGAGCGACTCGGGGCCGCTGCCGCCCTTGCCGAGGGCCTCGATGCCGCGAATGACGGCGAGGAGGAGGCCGGCGAGGCGGGCGGGGTCGGCGGCGGGGTCGATGTCGCCCGCGCGCTGGGCGGCCGCGACGCAGGTGGTGAAGAGTTCCTCCAGCGCGGCGAAGGTACGCCGGGCGATCGCCTGGACCTCGGGGTCGCGGCCGGAGAGCTCGGCCGCGCCGTTGGCGAGCAGGCAGCCGCGCAGGTCCACGTCGGAGGCGGTGGCCGCGGCGACGTCCCGCACCTGCCCGCCCAGGCGCTCCAGCGCGCCCTCGTCGGGGCCTTCGAGGCGGTCGCCGATGGCCCTGACGAGCCCGTCGCAGTAGTCGCGGAACGCGCGCAGGAACAGCTGGTGCTTGTCGCCGAAGGCTCCGTAGAGGCTGCCCTTGCCGAGTCCGGTGTCGCGCAGGATGTCGTCGACGCTGGTGGCCGCGTAGCCGGTCGACCAGAACCGGTCCCTGACGGCGCGCAGTACCTGGTCCTCGTCAAAGCTCCGGGGTCGTGCCATGCGCCCACCGTATCCGTTCTTGACTGCCCCGTCCACAATCGGGTGCGTTCTGGACACCACCGTCCGGCACCGATCCCGCCCGGGGCGTGTCCGCAGACGCGGTCCTCGTGCGCTCGACCGGAGCCGCAGCGACACCTCGGCGGCTTCATGCCGGCCGACGGCGCGCCGGCCGTCCTGCGCGGCCCGACGGTCCGGCCGAGAGCAACAGGAGGACCCAGGCGCGGTAGGCGCCTGCGCCTGCGCCGGGCGGGCCGCCCGGTGCCGGTCCGCCGCCGCGGGCTACGGCTTGCGGGCCATCCCGGCGGCGATCAGGTGCTCCCAGACCGTCAGCTCCCGTTCCGCCTGGCCGATCTGCGAGGCGTCGGCCGCCTCGGGCCGCCACAGGGACGCGGGGACGATCCCGGGCTCCAGGATCTCCAGCCCCTCCAGCAGGCCCTCGATCTCCTTGTCGGTGCGCCACCGGCCGCGCCCGAAGGTCTGCTGGAGGACCCGCTCGGCCTCCACGGTCTGCGGGTTGTTGCCCGACCGGAAGTGGCTGACGAAGAAGTAGCTCCCGGACGGCACCTGCTCGCGCCAGTAGGCGACGATGCCCGCCGGGTCCTCGTCGTCGTTCACATGGTGCAGGATCGCGCTGAAGATGACGGCCACCGGGCGGCTGAAGTCGATCAGTTCCAGGGTGTCCGCGTGCCCCCGGATGCCCTCGGGCTCCCGCACGTCCGCCTGGATCACCCGGGTGTCGTCGTTGTCCTCCAGCAGGGCCCGGCCGTGGGCCAGCACGATCGGGTCGCTGTCCACGTACACCACACGGGAGCCCGGCGCGTGCCGCTGGGCGACCTGGTGGACGTTGTCCGCCGTCGGCAGACCGCTGCCCAGGTCGAGGAACTGCCGCACATCGGTGGTGGTCGCGATCTCCCGGACCGCGCGGACCAGGGCGGCGCGATTGGCGAAGGCGATCGCCACCGAACCGGGCAGGTCCCGCTTGAAGACATCCCCGATCTCCCGGTCGACGGCGTAGTTGTCCTTGCCGTCGAGCAGGTAGTCGTACACACGCGCGATGCTGGGTTTCGTCTGGTCGACCCAGGAATCCTGATCCGTCATGCCGGCCATCCTTCTCCACACCGCCGTCGACCAACCACCCTCGTGCGCAAGGATAGTGTGCCGATCCGGCAGCGAGCCGCCGCCCCTCAGCCGAGCCGGTCGATCAAGGACGCCAGCAACCGGGCCGAGTTGCGCGGCGGTTCGGCCTCCGCCGCCAGCCGGTCCATGACCGTCAGGTAGTGCTCCACGTCCTCCTGCTTGTCCAGGTAGAGGGCGCTGGTCAGCTGCTCCAGGTAGACGATGTCGGGCAGCGCGGGTTCGGAGAAGCGCAGGATGGTCACCGGCCCACCCGCCGCGGCCAGGCCGCCGACGTCGAACGGCGCGATCTGCAGCGTCACATGGGGCAGTGTGGCGGCCTCCATGAGGTACTCCAGCTGACCGCGCATCACCTCGACGCCGCCGAGCGGCCGGCGCAGGCACGCCTCGTCCAGCACGACCCACAGGCGGGGCGCGCCCGGCCTGGTCAGCAGCTTCTGACGGGTCATCCGCATGGCCACGCGGCGCCCGACCTCGCCCTCCGTCGCACGGGGGTGGCCGAGCCGCGTGACCGCCCGCGCGTACGCGCCGGTCTGCAGCAGTCCCGGCACGAACTGCACCTCGTACGTCCGGATGGTGTGCGCGGCCTCCTCCAGGCCGATGTGCGTCTCGAACCAGCCGGGCAGCACATCGGCGTACTGGTGCCACCAGCCGGGGGTGTTGGCCCGGCGGGCCAGGCCGAGCAGCTCACCGCGCTCCCGCTCGTCCGCCACGCCGTACAGGGTGAGCAGGTCCGCGACGTCGCGCTCCTTGAAGCCCACCCGGCCCAGCTCCAGGCGGCTGATCTTCGCGTGCGAGGCGCGGATGGCGTCCCCCGCGGCCTCCCGGCTGATACCGCGGTCCTCGCGCAGCCGGCGCAACTGCGTACCGAGCACGATGCGCAGCACGGTCGGGCCGCCCTGGGGCGTGTCGGTCCAGGAACGGGCCGCGGACTCACCGCCCGGCCCAGCAGCGCTCATCTCGACTCCCCTGAACGACTCTTCGGGGCCCAGTCTCCCACTGCCGGACCGGCGTTCGCAGTCCCACCGCGCAGAACGGCGGAACGGACGGAAAGGCCGCGCCCGTCCGGTCAGACCAGCCCCGCGCGGTAGACCAGCAGGGCGATCTGGACCCGGTTGTTCAGGTCGAGCTTGGTCAGGATGTGGGAGACGTGCGACTTGACCGTCGGCAGGCTCATGAAGCACGAGGCGGCGATCTCGGCGTTGGTCATGCCCTGGGCGACGGCGAGGGCGACCTCCCGCTCGCGGTCCCCGAGCAGCCGCAACAGCCCTTCCGCCCGGGCCTGTTCGGTACGGTCCGCGGGGGCGCCCGGCGCGGTGCCGGTGACGGCGTCGATGAGCTGCTTGACGGCGTCGGGCGACAGGACCGGCTCCCCCGCCATCACGTTGCGCACCGCCGCCACGATCTGCGCCGGGGGTGTGTGCTTGAGGACGTAGCCGGCCGCCCCGGCCCGCAGCGCGCCGAGGATGTAGCCGTCGGTGGTGAAGGTGGTGAGGATCAGCACCTCGGGCGCCCGCGGCAGCCGCCGCAGCGCGGCGGTGGCGGCGAGCCCGTCCACGCGGGGCATGCGGATGTCCATCAGGACCAGGTCGGGATGGTGGGCCTCGGCCAGCGGCAGGACGTCGGCCCCGTCCTCGGCCTCGCCGACCACGTCGATGTCGTCCGCGGCGGACAGCATCAGGCGCAGGCCGGAGCGGACGAGCGGGTCGTCGTCGACGATGAGCAGGCGGGTCATCTTGTCCATGGCAGCCAGACGTCGAGTCGGAAGTCGGTCGCGGTGTGGCGGTGGCTCATGCGCCCGCCGGCCAGGCGCACGCGTTCGTTCATGCCGATGAGGCCCTGCCCCGAGCCGGGCCCGCGCGTCGCGGGCTCCCGCTGCACGGGGTTGGCGACGCCGACGGTCAGCCCGGAGCGCCGGCCCCCGGTGAGGGTGAGGCTGACGGGGGTGCGCGGGGCGTGCTTGCGGTGGTTGGTGAGGGCTTCCTGCAGTACGCGGTAGGCGGTACGGCTGGTGGCCGGGTCCATCGTGGCCGGATCCTCCAGTTCCTGGTGCGTCTCCACGGTGGCGCCGGTCGCGCGTGCCTCCTCGATCAGCCGCGGCAGGTCGCCCAGCGACGGCTGCGGGGGCTCGGCGTGCGGACTGACCGTGGGGGCGCGCAGGACCCGCAGCACGTCCTGGAGGTCCTCCAGCGCCTGGCTCGCGCTCTGCCGGATCACGCCCGCGGCCTCGGCGACCTGCGCGGGCGCGGCGCCCGGATGGAACTCCAGGGCGCCCGCGTGCATGCTCAGCAGCGTCAGCCGGTGCGCCAGGACGTCGTGCATCTCCCGCGCGATCTCCTCACGGGCCTGCTGCCGGGCCCGGTCGGCACGCAGCGCGGCCTCGCGTTCGGCGCGCGACTCCCGCTCCCGCACGCCTCCGACCCACAGTCCCCAGCCCACGGTGCCCCCGACGAACGCGACCCCGGCCACCGCCGTGGCCGCGGTCAGGGGGCTGAGGACGGCCGTCACGAACGGCCGCGCGAGAACCGGCAGCAGCGCGAAGCCGGTGACCGCGGCCGTGACCCGGCCCGGCCGGCCGGCGGCGACGGTGAACAGGGCCACCAGCAGCGGCACGCCGGTCGGCCACGCGACGGCCAGGACGACGAGCGCCAGGGCGATGACCACCGGAGAACGCCTGCGCCAGTAAAGCGCCGCGCACCCCAGCAGCGGCACGGTCATGCCCCGTGCGTCCAGCCCCCAGGCAGGTGGCAGGAGCCACGACAGCGCGGCGGGCGAGGACAGCAGGGGGTGGACGGGCAGACCCCCCGTGTCGGCCCGCACCACGAGCGCGGTCAGCGCCGCCGCCGAGGCCACCACGAGGGCATCGGCGAGACGCGGCCGCTCGCGCCACTGCTGCCGGAGGTCGATCACGCTGGCCACCGTAAGGGCGCCCCGCCCGCCCGCCAACTCGTGACGGGGCGCGCGGTGAATTCCTGTACCAAAGGATGAAGGCGCCCTGTCGCGGTGGTTCTTTCGGCTGCGCGCACTACCTCCGCATGGCCGAATTCCCCGCGCCCCGCAATTCCGTAGTGTCGGGGCCATGAACCTCCGGACATTCTCCAAGAACCTTTCCAGGACCGGCATCGCGGCCATTGCGGCCGCCTTCGCGGGAGTCGTCGTCACGCTCTACGCGGCGGTGCACATCGTCGAGCGGATCTGGGCCCACGCGACCCTGGCGCTCGTGCAGATCCCGGGCCTCGGCGCGGTCGTCGTGCTCGCGGCGGGCGTGGCCCTGCTCCTGGCCGGCGCGGCCCTCGTCCGCCGAGGGGGCCGGCGCGCGGACGCGGACCTGGGCTCGTGACACTGCGCCACCGACGCGGCGTCCGCGCCGCCCTCGCCCTGGTCGCCGTGGCCGCGGCGGCATCGACGGCCGCGTGCGGAACACTCCATGGGGTGACCTCGCCGCGCGACGAGCGGGAGCACGCCGCGGCGGAGCGGCCCGGGGACCCGCGGCCTGCCGTCGACTGCGCCACCGACAAGTGCGTCGCGCTCACCTTCGACGGCGGGCCCAGCAGACCGACCCCGGCGCTGCTCGACATCCTGAAGGAGAAGCACGTCCACGCCACTTTCTTCGTCCAGGGAAAGGGGCACACGGACACCTATCCGCAAACGGTGTTGCGCATGGCCCGCGAGGGCCACGAGATCGGCAACCACACCTGGTCGCACAAGAATCTCACCACATTGGACGAGAAAGGAATCACCGCCGAAATCGCCCCTGTGCAGCGGGATGTGCGGGCGATCACCGGGCACACGCCGACAGTGATGCGTCCTCCCCAGGGCCGCACCGACGACGCCGTGTCCGGCGTCATGAAGCGGCTGGGTCTGGCACAGGTGCTGTGGAGCGCGACCGCGAGCGACTTCGCCACCAGGGACACCGACACGATCGTCCAGCGCATCCTGGAGCAGACCCACCGCGACGGGATCATCCTCCTCCACGAGAGCTACGGGGGAACGGTCCCCGCCGTGCCCACGATCATCGACACCCTCCAAAAGCGGGGCTACACCCTGGTCACCTTCTCGCAGCTCCTCGCCCCGGCCGTCCCGCGGCCCGGCGTGGTCTACCGTCCGTGAACCGTGCGCCCCCGGACGCCGGTGCTGCCGTTCGCGGCGGCACCCCGGCGTGCGGGGGCGCCGGCACAGCCGTCAGGTCGGACCGCCGGCCAGCCGCCGCAACCGCTCCTCGCTCGGGCTGCCGGGTTCCGCGGTGAAGACGGTCAGGATCTGCGACTGGTCGAGGTCGGCCAGGCTCTCGCCGTGCAGCCGGAGGGGGCCCACCTCGGGGTGGTTGATCGTCTTGGGAGCGCAGTACGGTCCGAGCACGGGGCGTTCGCGCCACAGCGCGGCGAACTCGGGACTGGCGTCGAGCAGCGCGTCCACCAGGACGCGGACGCGGGGGTCGGAGCCGCCCGCGGTGTGCGCCGCCAGGAGCTGGGCGGTCAGGGTCCGGCCGTGCCGCGCGTGCTCGTCGGCGGGAAGGGGCAGCCGCGTCCCGGGGTCGGTGAACCAGCGGTACGCCAGGGAGCGCGCGAGGCCCGTCCAGCGGGTCTGGTCCCCGAGCAGCAGGCGGGCTGGCCGGTTCTGCGCGAGGGTCTCGCCGAGGTGGTTGACGATCTGCGCGGGCGTGTCGCCCAGGCGGTCCAGGATCCGCCGGATCCCCGGATTGACGCCGTCCGCCTCCGGCTCGCGGCGCGGCGGGACGTAGCCGGCGAGCCGGAACAGGTGGTCGCGTTCGTCAGGGGACAGCCGCAGCCCCTCGGCGATCCCGGCGAGGATGCGCTCGGAGGGGCGGGGTCCCCGCTGCTGCTCGATCCGGCTGTAGTAGTCGGTCGACACATGGCTGAGGACGGCGACCTCCTCGCGGCGCAGCCCCTCGGCACGCCGCCGCCGGGTGCGGGGAAGACCCACGTCCTCGGGCTGGAGCGCCTCCCGGCGGCTGCGCAGGAACCCGGCCAGCTCACCTCGTCGCACCGCCGGCCCTTCCCTCGTCCTTCGCTCCACGCAGGTGCACCGCGTCCATCGCGCGCACCTGTGACCGCTGCAACCCCCGGCGGGCGCGGCGCTATTCCGGCCGCCGGGAATTCCCGTCGTTCCGGGGATGACGCGCCGGGCCGGCGGGGTTGTAGGAGGGTGGGACAGCTCACATCGCCGGGCGAAGGAGTGGACATGACCGTTCAGGACAGCCACCGGGCGGAGTCGCGGGAGGCCGTCGACGCGGCCGCCTTCACCGAGGAGTGGGAACGCTGGCACGCCGCCAAGGAGGACACACTCGCCGGGCCGCACGGCTTCCTGGCGATCACCAGTCTGCGCTGGCTCGGCCCTGAGCCCGAGCGCTTCGACGACGCCCCCGGAAGCTGGTCGGCCGCCGGCGACCGCGTGGTGGTCGAGCTCGCCGAGGGCGAGGAGCTGACCGTCGAAGGTACGGCGGTGCACGGCCGGTACGACTTCGGGGTGATCGGCGAGCGGGACAGCGTGTACGCGGGCCACGGCGACGCGGTGATCGAGGTCGCCAGGCGCGGCGGGCACAACATCGTGCGCCCCCGTCACCCCGGCAACACCCTGCGCACCGCTTTCGCCGGCACGCCCGCTTACGCCCCGGACCCCCGCTGGGCCCGCGAGGGCCGCTTCGTGCCGTTCGACACCCCGCGTGCCGTGACCGTGGGCGCCGTCACCGAGGGGCTGGAGCATGTCTACGACTCCCCCGGCCAGGTGGAATTCGCCTGGGACGGGACGACGTACCGGCTCACCGTGTTCAACGGCGTCCGCCCCGGCAGCCTGATGGCGCTCTTCACCGACGCCACCTCCGGCGTGACCACCTACGCCGCCAACCGCTCGCTCCAGATCGACGCACCCGGCCCCGACGGCCGGGTCCGCCTCGACTTCAACCGCGCGGCCAACCTGCCCTGCGCCTACACCGACCTCGCCACCTGCCCCCTCCCGCCCGCCGGGAACCGCCTCCCGATGGCCGTCGAGGCGGGGGAGAAGATCCCCTTCGAACGCGGCGGCCAGGGCTGACCCGCCGGCCCCCACCGGCGCCCGCGCGCCGGAAATCGCTGGACGCGCCGCGGTCCGGTCGGCGAACATCCGCCTGTGGCCGATGACTTCGACGACCGCGGACCGCGGCGGGTCCGCTGTGCGGAACTGTCCGGCGCGGCGATGGCGGCCCTGCTCGACGGGGACCTGTCCAAAGCCGGCGCGCTGACGGGCGTGCCGCTGACCGCGTACTTCCTGACCGACCGGGCGCGGTGGCTGTGGCGGTACCGGCTCGGTCAGATGGCCGCAGATCCGGGCCGTGCGCGGTGGATGGTGCGGCAGGTCCTCGTGGGGGACGGGGGCCTGGCCGTCGGGCACGCGGGCTTCCACGGGCCTCCCGACGGGACGGGCACGGTCGAGATCGGGTACTCCGTCGCTCCCGCCTTCCGTCGCAGGGGGTACGCCCGCTCCGCCGTGGCCGAACTGCTGCGCAGGGCGGCGGCGGAGCCCTCGGTCCTGACCGTGCGGGCGGCTGTCGCCCCGGACAACCGGGCGTCCCTGGCCACGATCGCGGGCTTCGGGTTCGCCGAGGTGGGCGAGCAGTGGGACGAGGAGGACGGCCGTGAGCTCCTCTTCGAGGTCCCGGCCCGCCCGGCCCGTAAGGGGGGCACCGCATGATGACCGCGTCCGACGTCCTGTCCGTGCTCGCCCTGCTGCGGCGGGCGCACACCGAGGTGTGGATCGGCGGCGGCTGGGGCATCGACGCCCTCGTCGGTGAGCAGACCCGGCCGCACCGCGATCTGGACCTGATGCACCGTGCCGAGCAGGAGCCGACCGTCGCCGCCGCGCTGGCGGACGCGGGCTTCGCCGAGACGCTGGACTGGCGGCCCGTACGGTTCGTCGTGACGGACCCGGGCGGGCGGGAGCTCGATCTGCATCCCCTGTCCTTCGCGGCGGACGGCTCCGCCGTGCAGGCTTCCCCGGACGCGGACCACCCGTTCCTGTATCCCGCGTCCTGCTTCACCACCGGCGTGATCGAGGGCACGGTCGTCCCCTGTCTCTCCGCGGCACAGCAGGTCCACTTCCACCAGGGCTACGAGCCGGCCGACCGCGACCGACACGACATGGCCCAACTCCGCCGCGTGTTCGGCATCGCGACCCACTTCTGAGACCCGGCGGAGCCACGGCCGTTGGCACTCACGTTCAAAAGTGTCAAACAGTGTTATGGAGATTCGGTGTGCACCTGACGCTTCCGGGACACCGGAAGCGCCCAACCCATCGGATATACGCTGATCAATCCGGACGAATGCTCCCTGCGCCCTGCTCCCACACCCTGGACACGCGCCGCTGAGCGTCAACACTGTCTGCTACGTTCCCCATGACTCGACAGCGAGGCCGGGCACGGCGGGTGCGTGAGCCATCCGCACGGCTCCCCCGTGCCCCGCCCTCCCGGCGACCTGAACGACCGTTCCACAGCACGACCTTGGGAGCCACACGTGCGGAAAGCACTCCTGCCCGCCGTACTTGCCGCCGCCGTACTCGTCACCGCCGCCGCGCTGGGCGCCGCCGCCCACTCGCACGGGTCCGGATCGGACAGCCGGGCGGACGACGCGGAGGACGGCCTGCGCGTCGGTGCCGTCTGCTCGTCCGACTTCGCCTTCGCCACCGAGGTCTCGTGCGGGCTGACGCACTTCGGGGACGTCCGCAGGCACTGCTCCGCCCCGGGCACCACCGACTGCCCCCTGACCCGTTCCGTCACGCTGAAGAACGTGGGGCGGACGCCGGTGCGACTCGTGGCCGTCAGCGGATCGGCGCCCGGCGAGCGCCACGAGACCGTCTCCCGCACGCTGCCCGCCGGGGCGTGGGAGGTGCTGGGACCGCGGGACGGGGACTCCTTTCTCTTCGACATCGTCCTGCGCTCGGACGGCGGCCGGGCGGCGGTCGGCGTCACGGGCGTCTCCTGACGCCGCGCGAGGCGTCACAGCCCGTCAGAGGTCCAGCAGCGCCTGCTCGACGGCCTCGGTGAGCGCGGGGTGGATGTAGAGCACGTCCCGGGCGACCTGGTCGACGGTCTGCCCCAGGGACATGCCCTGGATCAGGGGCTGGATGAGCGTCGCGGCCTGGGGCCCGATGATGTGGGCGCCCAGCAGCGTGCGGTCGGCCCGGTTCGCCAGGACCTTCACAAAACTGGTGGTGTCCTCCAGCGCCCAGCCGTACGCGGTCTGCGCGTAGTCGCGGACGCTGACGAGGTAGTCGATGCCGCGGCGGCGCGCTTCCTGCTCGGTCATGCCGACGCCCGCGATCTGCGGATGGGTGAAGACCGCGTGCGGCACGGCGGAGGTGCCCAGGGTGCGGATGTCGTCGGGGTGGAGCAGGTTGTGGCTCACCAGGCGCACCTCGGCGTTGGCCCGGTGCTTGAGCTGGAAGTGGTTCGCGACGTCGCCGAGCGCCCACACGCCCGGCACCGAGGCGCGGCAGGCGGCGTCGGTCGCGATGTGGCCGTCGGAGTCCAGTTCCAGACCGCCCGCCGCGGCGTCCAGCCGGTCGGTGTTGGGCCGGCGGCCGACGCACAGCAGCATCGCCTCGGCCTCGACGACCTGTTCGCCCTGCGGCCCCCGCACGGTGACCGCGACGCCGTCGCCCCGTCGCGCCACCGAGGTGACCTCCGTGTCCAGCAGGACCCGGTGCCGCCGCGAGGCGAGTTCGGTGAACCGCGCCGACACCTGCTCGTCCTCGGCCATCAGCAGCCGCGGCCGGTGCTGCACGATCGTCACCTCCGCCCCGAACGCGTCGAGGACGTGGCCGAACTCGGCGGCGATGAACCCTCCGCCGATGACGACCAGGGACGCGGGCACCTCGTCGATCCGCATGATGGTGTCCGAGGTGTGGTACGGCACGGTGTCGAGCCCCGGAATGTCGGGGATCACCGGCCGCGACCCGACCGCCACGACGATCGTCTCCGCGCCGATCCGCTCGGAGCCGACCTGCAGCACCTTCGGCGCGACGAAGCGGGCCGCGTCGGTGTACACGTCGACGCCGCTCTCACGGCGGTACCGCACCGCGTCCTGGTGGAGCGGGTCGATCCGCCCGAACACCCGGTCGCGCACGGCCCGCCACCGCACGGGATCCACCGTCGCGTGGACGCCGAGCCGTGCGGCCTCCCGCGCCTCCACCACCGCGTCGGCGGTGACGACCAGCATCTTGCTGGGAATGCAGCCCCGGTTGAGGCACGTCCCGCCGAACCGGCCGGGGTCGACGGCCGCGGAGCGCAGATGGGCGGTTTCGTCGCCGAACAGCATGTTGCCGCTGCCCATACCCAGAACCACGAGATCGTACTGCCGCACGTCCGTCCGCCTTCCGTCCCTGCCGAGTCCGTTTCCTCCCGATTCTGACCCCTCCGGCCGCGACGGCGCAGCGGGCCACACCGCTCCCGGACACGGTGTCCCCGGCCGGACCGCGGCGCACGCCGCGGTCCGGCCGGGGACGGCCGAGGGAATGACGGGCGATCAGGCGCCGTGGCCGTGGGCCGCGGTGACGTGCAGGGTCACCGGGACCCGGCTGACGGCGTAGGGGGTGTCGCCGGTGAGCGCGAGCTCCGTGCGGTAGTCGCCGGGCCCCGTGACGTCGGGGGACGCGGAGTCCAGGACGAGGGTGACGGTGGTGCGCCGGCCCGGTTCCAGCGTCACCTGGGAGACGCCCGGCGTCAGCCAGCCGGTACCGGACGGCTGGGCCAGACGGACGGTCACCGCCCCGGTGCCGGTGTTGGTGAGGCGCATCCGGACGGAGGTGCGCCGTCCCTGGGCGACGGTGCCGCTGATCGTGTCCGGGGTCGCCGTGACCCGTCCGGCGCCGAGGGCGAGGTCCGTACGGGTCACCCGGTCGGCGCGCACCGTGGCCCGCTCCGTGGCGGCGGAGTAGCCGGACGCCGTCGCGCCGAGGGTGTGGCTGCCGGTGCCCGCGGCGAACAGGGTGTAGAAGCCGTCGCCGACGGCCGGGTCGTCGGGGGTCGCGGTGGCGGTGGCGGTGGTCCCCGGGTTCTTCAGGTCGGTGACGGTGGCACCGACCAGGCCCGCCCGGGTGTTGGCGTCGCGGACGGTGCCGACGGTCAGGCCGCCGGGGGTGGGCAGGAGGGTGCGGGTGGCGATGTAGACGTCGTCGATCGCCCAGTGGTAGCCCCAGTTGGCGACGAAGCGGAAGCGCACCTGGACGGCCTTGTGCCCGGCGAAGGCGCCGAGCCCCACGTGCAGGGTGCGGTTCTGCACGCTGTCGCTGCTCTGCGGCGAGGCCCAGGCGCTGGTCCAGGTGGCGCCGCCGTCGGTGGTGACGTCCACGCTCATCTGCTGGTTGTTCGGGTTGTACCCGTACTCGGTCCTGAAGGAGAGCTCCGCCGACTGCCCCGCGGAGAAGTCCAGGACGGGGCTGATGAGTTGGCTGTCCTGGTGCGGGCCGATCGGTCCGTTGTCGCTCTCGGCGACGGCGAAGGCGCCGCTGCCGCCGGTGAGGTTGCCCCGCTGGATCGGGTCGTCGAACTCCCAGCCGCTGTCGGTGCCGGGGGCGTTCACGACGGTCCAGCCCTGCGGCGCGCCGGTGGTGGAGTCGAACGTCTCGGTGCGGCCGGCGCGTTCGAGGGTGTAGCCGACGGCGGTCGCCGCGTCGGGGTCGGCGGTCAACGCGAAGTCGGCGGTGACCTTTCGCTTGCCGACCTCGACCCGGCCGCCTCCGGGCCGGTAGCCGGGCAGGCTGCTGGTGACCTCGAGGGTGTACTCGGCGCCCTGGGGCAGGTCGAGCCGGTACGCACCGGTCTCCGGGTCGGTCCACACCGGGGCCTCGGGCGAACCGGCGACCGCGACCTGGGCGTAGAGCGGCCAGCCGTGTCCTGAGCCGTCGGTGACCTTGCCGCGCACGTGCTCGCGCGGGATCGGGGCGAGCGCGACGTCGCGCGTCAGGGACTGGCCGTCGGCGACGGTGAACGTGGCCGGGGCGGCGGCGGTGTAGCCGAAGGCCTTCACCGTCAGGTCCTTCACGGTCCCGGCGGGCAGGTCGAGGGTGTACGCGCCCTGGGCGTCGGTCGTGGCGACGTCCAGTCCGGAGCCGACGGTCGCGTGGGCGACCGGCTCGCCGGTGGCGGAGTCCTTCACGGTGCCGGACAGGGTGCCGTGCGGGCCGCTGCGGAAGGCGGCCAGGCCCGCGGGCGTGCCGAGGCCCGTGGGGCCGTCGTATCCGGGGCCGCCAGTGCACAAGTAGGCGGCGTCACAGGTGCCGTTGGATCCGGTGGTGACGTCGTTGAGCCCGGCGCCGCCGGCCGCGTAGGGGTAGGCGTTGGGGTACGTGCCGGGCCGCGGGGGGCCGGCGAGCGCGTAGAGGGCGGCGATCACCGGGGTCGCGGCGCTGGTGCCGCCGTAGCGCTGCCAGCCGGTGCCGTGGACACCGTACGACAGGTACACGGCAACGTTGTCGGCCACGGCCGAGACGTCCGCGACGCTCCGCCCGGTGCAGCCGGCGTCCTCCTGGAAGGCGGGCTTGGCCTGGTTCCGCGCGCAGCCGGAGCCGGGTCCGTAGTTGTCCCGGGCCCAGACCGTCTCGGACCAGCCGCGGGCGGTGCCTGGGTCGGCGGTGAGGGTGGTGCCGCCGACGGCGGTCACGGTCGGCAGGGTCGAGGGGAAGGAGACCCCGTACTTGTTGTCGCCGCTCGCCGCCACGACGGCGACGCCCGGGTGGTCGTAGGAGGCACCGTAGGTCGCGAGGTCAGTGCTGAAGTCACCCAGCCGGCCGTAGGAGTTGGAGACGTACTTCGCGCCGAGCGCCACGGCCTCGTCCACGCCTGCCGCAAGGTTCTCCAGGCCGTCGTTGTCGGTCTCCACGAGCAGGATGCGGGCGCCCGGGGCCGCCGCGGACACCATGTCCAGGTCGAGCGCGATCTCCCCCACCCACGCCTCACTCGGCTGCGGGTAGGAAGTGCCGCCGCGCTGGTCGACCTTGCGGAAGCAGCCGTTGGCGGTGGTGCACGGCGGCAGGCCGTACTGGGCGCGGTAGACGGCGAGGTCCGCCTCGGCGTTGGGGTTGTCGTAGGCGTCGACGATCGCGATCGTCTGCCCCGCGCCGCCGTCGGCGGGCAGGCTGTAGGCGCTCTGGATGTCCTTCGGGCCGAAGCCGGCGGGGGTCGCGGAGGCGCTGAGGCGCAGGAGCGGCGGCTGGCCGGTGGCGCGCAGCGCGTAGCAGGCGGCGCGGCCCTCGGCGGGGGTGTCGCAGACGGGTTCGAGGCCGGGCGTCGTACGGGGCGCAGTGGCGGGCGTTGTACCGGGGGCGGTGGCGCGCGCCTGCGCCGAGGGCGCGGAGTGGGCGGCGGCCTGGCCGGTCGCGCGGGCGACAGGTTCGGTCGGCCGGGCCTGCGCGTTGGGCTGGAGGCCCAGCAGCGCCAGGGCCGCGACGCCCAGGACGGCCGCCCCGCGGCCGAGTACGCGGAAGGCCGGTGAGGCACTTCTCGCGGAGGGGGATATCGACACAGTCCACCAATCCGGACAGGGCCCCGAATTCGGGGCCGGTGAGGGCGGATTCAGGGGTCCGCCGACGCACCATTACCGGACCTGCATTGACCGTGTGTCAATACCTTCTTTGTTGCCGTCACATGTCGGCGCCACTTCGGTGCGCATGATGCGGGCCAGGAGTAAAAAGGTTCAAAAAAGAGCCGGTTCACCGTGCGGCAGGAAAGCCTGCACGACTCACGGCACGAAGAGGAAAGAGCAGGTGAACAGGCACGTCCTCGTGGCGAATCCGCTTCAGCCGCCATGAAGACGGGCAGATCGCCCGCCGGTTCGCACGCGCCGGCTGCGACATTCCTGGAGCCCGGACTTCCCACTTGTGCAGACGCGCATTCCCGCTCCGGCCCCGGCTTGCCTCAGGACCCGCCGCGGACGAGAATCCGGTCTCGAAGGAAAGGGAACCGCACAACCGTGCACCGGCCATTCGGAATTGCGGCGACGTGCCGGAATTCCGCGCAGCGGGAGGTCGCGTCAGAGCCGGACGGGCACCCGCGTCATCGCGTGGAAGACGATGGTGGGCAGCGGTTCCAGCGCATCGGCGGGCTCGGCGAGTTCCAGGCCGGGGAAGCGTGTGAAGAGCGCGGGCAGGGCGACCGCCGCCTCCAGCCGGGCCAGCGCTTCCCCGATGCAGCCGTGCACTCCGTGGCCGAACGCCACGTGCTCCTTGTCCCGCCGGTCCGCGTCGAACGTCGCCGCCGTCTCCCCGTGCAGCCGCGCGTCGCGCCCGCCGGCCCCGAAGCCCACGAGGATCGCCTCCCCGCGGCGGATGACGACGCCCTCCCCGAGGTCGATGTCCTCCAGCGCGTACCGCAGCGGCATGTGCTGCACCGGTGCGTCCGCCCGCAGCGTCTCCTCGACGACCGCGGACCACGGAGTCATGCCCTCCTTGACGGCGAGCCGCTGTCGCGTGTGCCGGAGGACGTTGACGACGGCGTTGCCGATGAGACCGGTGGTGGACGGCACCCCGCCGGCGATGGTGACGACCAGGGCCGGCAGGCGTTCCTCGTCCGTCATGTCCGCGGCCCGCACGAGCGTCGTGGCCAGGTCGTCCCCGGGGTCGTCCCGTTTGGCCGCGAGCAGCGCGGCCAGGAAGCCCATGGCCTCATCCATGCCGGCGGCGGCCGCTACCGGGTCGGCGGGGGGCTCCAGCAGACTGCCGATGGCCCGCCGCGCCCGCTCCGCGCTCTCCTCCGGGACGCCCAGGACGTCGCACACGGTCCCGGCCGCGACGACCTCCGCGTAGCCGCGGCGCAGGTCGACCACCGTGCCCGAGCCGGGCGTCCCCAGCGCGTCGAGCGCGGCGTCCACGCGATCGCGCAGCCGCTCCCCCAAGGCCTCCAGGCGCGGTGCCGTGAACGCGTCCTCCATGACGGTGCGCAACCGACGGTGATCGGTGCCGTACGCGTTGAGCACCGTGGGCGCGAGCAGGAACGGCGCGAGCGGCCAGTCCCCCTCGACCGTGGCCAGCGCGGGCCAGTGGCGCCGGGCGTCACGGGACACGCGGTCGTCCTCCGTGAGCCGTTTGACGAGGTCGTACCGGGTGACGGACCACGCCGTCACGCCGCCCGAAAGATCGACCCGCACGGCCGGGCCCAGGCTCCTGAGCCTGGCGTTGTCCTCCAGGAGCCGGCGCCCGGTGGGGTCGAAGCGGAAAACCTCCGGATGAGTCGCCATGGCCGATCGCGCTCCGTGCTTGCCGTACGGCGCCGCGGCGCCGATGCCGTCCCGTCTCATCCCATCGTTCGGGGTGAGCCCGCTCCCCGCACGGCGAGCGGCCGCGGGACACCGCTGCCGCCACCACTTCAGGTGGTTACCCTGGAAGGGATGTGATCCGCGCGACGCGCGAGGTGCCCCATGAACGTCGAAGGCAGCAACACCCCGGTCCCGGGCGGCCGCGAGGGCGAGATCGTCACGGACGACGGAGTGCGCCTGCGCTATCAGGAGGCCGGCGCCGGGAACCCCGGGCACCCGCTCGTCCTCGTCCCCGGGTTCGGGCAGACCGCCGCCGGGTTCGCCGCGCAGATCGACGGCCTCGGCCGCCACCGCCGCGTGATCGCCCTGGACCAGCGGGGCCACGGCCGCTCCGAGCGCCCGGCCCACGGCTACCGCGCCTCCCGGCTCGCCATGGACCTGCACCAGGTGCTCGAAGCCCTCGACCTGCGCGACGCGACCCTGCTCGGCCACTCCCTGGGCTGCTCGGTCCTCTGGTGCCACTGGGACCTCTTCGGTTCCGATCGGACCGGCCGGCTGGTCCTGGTCGACCAGTCGCCCGTCATGTCGTCCGAATTCGCCGGTGCCGGGCAGGAGGCGCCACCCGCCGCCGTGTTCACCCGGGACATGACCCTGGGCTTCGCCGCCGGGCTGCGCGGCGGTCCCGATGCCGTCGACGCCGTCGTGCGCGCCGTCGTCGCCATGCTGCACAGCCCGTCCCTCGGCGAGGACGAGGTGCGGTGGCTCGTGGAGCAGACCCGGCTGCTGCCGCCGCGCCACGCGGCGGACCTCCTTCTGGACCACTACGCCAACGACTGGAGGGACGTCCTGCCCCGCATCACCGTCCCGGCCCTCGTCGTCGGCGGCGAGCTCAGCTTCCTGCCGCCCGGCACGACCGAGTGGGTCGCCTCCCTGATCCCCGGGGCACGGGCACGGGTGTTCTCCGCGGACGAGGCGGGCAGCCACCTGATGTTCCGGGAGAACCCCGCGCTCTTCAACCGCGTCGTCGCCGACTTCCTGGACAGCACCGGATGATTGAGAAGCCACAGCGCTCAATCCAAGAGACGGCGACTGTTGGACTTCCGAATCACGGCGCAGCAGGCTGGCCCCCGCAGCACGCCACCCCCCTACGTCGCGGAGATGTCCCATGCCCCACGTCGCCAACCCCGACCGCTACGACGGCACGATGCGGTACCGCCGCACCGGACGCTCGGGACTCGACCTGCCCCTGCTCTCCCTGGGGTACTGGCACAACTTCGGCGACGACAAGCCCTTCGAGCGGCAGCGCGAGATCGCCCTGCGCGCGTTCGACCTCGGCATCACCCACCACGACCTGGCGAACAACTACGGGCCGCCCTACGGCGCGGCCGAGCTCACCTTCGGGCGCATCATGAGGAACGACCTCGCGCCCTACCGCGACGAGATGGTGATCTCCACCAAGGCCGGCTGGGACATGTGGCCCGGCCCCTACGGCCAGGGCGGCGGCTCCCGGAAGTACCTGCTCGCCTCGCTGGACCAGTCCCTGGAGCGCATGGGCCTGGAGTACGTCGACATCTTCTACTCCCACCGCCTCGACGCCACCACGCCGCTCGAGGAGACGATGGGCGCCCTCGACACCGCGGTCCGCCAGGGCAAGGCCCTCTACGTGGGCATCTCCTCCTACGACGCCGAGCGCACGAGCGAGGCCGCCGCCGTCCTGCGGGACCTCGGCACCCCGCTGCTGATCCACCAGCCGTCGTACTCCCTGCTCAACCGCTGGATCGAGACCGAGGGCCTGCTGGAGACCGCGCACGCCGAGGGCGTCGGCGTCATCGGTTTCACCGCTCGCGCAGGGCCTTCTGACGGACCGTTACCTCGACGGCGTGCCCGCGGACTCCCGCGCCGCGCACGGCTCGACGTTCGACGCCGCCTGGCTCTCCGAGGACATGCTGCGACGGCTGCGCGGCCTCGCCGGCATCGCCCGCGACCGCGGCCAGTCGCTGGCCCAGATGGCACTGGCCTGGGCCCTGCGCGACGAGCGCGTCACCTCGCTCGTGATCGGCGCGTCCCGGGTCGAGCAGGTGGAGCAGAACGTCGCCGCCCTGGGCAACCTCCACTTCAGCGCCGAGGAACTGGCCCGGATCGACGAATTCTCCTTCGACGCGAGCGGTGTCGACCTCTGGCACGACGCCCGCAACGGCGCCCTCGACTGAGGGACGGCCGCTGGGCCGCGTCGTCGAGTGAGCGCTCAGCCAGCGCTGCGGGTGCCTCCACCGCCCGAAGGGCGGGTCCCACGTCCCCCAGCGGACCTGAGGGCGCGTCGCAGGACGGAACGGCCGCTGACGACGCCGACTCGAATCGCGTCGATGCGTTGATCTCCCGGGCGGCGGCCCCGCGCCGCCGCGGACGGTACCGGCGGCCCGGCAGGGCGGGCCGCCGGCAGCCATGCCCGGCCACCACTCCGCGGAGATCACCGATGTCCCGTCAGCTCCCGCTCACCTACGCGGCGTTCACCGAACTCGCGCTCGCCGACCCGGCCGTCGTCGGTCTCGTCCTCAAGGGCTCACAGGCCCACGAGGGCATGACCACGGCGTACTCCGACCACGACCTGTACGTCGTCCTCGCCGACGGCGCGGCGACGGACCTCACCCGCTTCACGGGCCACCGCACCCCCGGACTGGACCTCGTCGTCGTCACCCTGACCGCGTTCCGCGCGGCCGGGATGCCCGGCTTCGAGCGCTACGCCCTCGCCCGCGCACGCGTCGTGCTCGACCGGCTCGACGGGGGCATCGCCCGCATCGTCGCCGCCAAGGCGCGCCTCGGCGCCGGCGAGGCGTTCCGCGACTCCGGCCGATGGCTGGACGCCTACGCCAACTCCCTCTACCGGTCGGTGAAGAACGACCGGGACGGCCATGGCCTCGCCGCCCGCCTCGACGCCGCCGAGAGCATCGGCTTCCTGCTGGAACTGCTCTTCGCCCTCGACCGCCGCCCCCGTCCGTACCACAAGTACCTGGAGTGGGAGCTCGCCCGGTACCCCCTGCCCGGCTGGGACTCCGCCGCGCTGCTGGCCGCGGTCGACACCGTCGCGCGCACCGGCGACGTGCCCACGCAGCGCCGCCTGTTCGCCCGCGTCGAGCCGGCGGCCCGGCACGCCGGGCACGGCGCAGTGCTGGACGCGTGGGGCGAGGACCTCTTGCTGATGCGACCGCGGTGACTTACGTGGGCCAGTCGTACCCGAGGGCGAAGTCGACGACGACGGCGAAGGTCAGGTACATGAGCCAGCAGGCGGTCAGGATGCGGAACAGCCCCATCGCCCGCTCGGCGACGGGGACGCCGACGGACATGACGAGTTTGGCGGCGTAGACGAGGAACAGGCCGATGAAGACGATCCCGACGGGCCAGTCCTTCACGGCGAAGAACACCGTCGCGCCCAGGGCCGACAGCACCATGTAGGCCACCGAGACGCCGGCGTTCACGCGCGGGTCATTGCCCCGGTAGCGGTCCCAGCCCAGGGCGAACCAGTGGATGCCGTACGCGGAGAAGGCGACCGCCGCCATGTAGAGGGACGGCGCCTTGAAGACCTCGAACCAGGTGAGCCCGATGAAGAGGATCGCGCCGGCCACCAGCTGGCAGAAGCCCGGGAGCCAGATGCCCCAGGTGCCCAGCGCGCGGTCGACGCGCTCGTCGCGTCGGGGCCAGCCGAACAACTCCTGCGGGCCCCAGATCAGGTAACCGGTGCCCAGGCCGAAGAAGCCGAGGGCGAGCGGCGGGTACGCCGAAACGGGAAATATGACATCCATGAATCGCTCATTCCCGACACATGGTAAATAATGCCCCCTTATCGGACATCGAAGAAAGGTGCGGGCCGACCGTGAACGTGCCGACCCACCCGGGCCTCGACAGCGGCCCGGTGTACCTGGACTACAACGCCACGACACCGGTCGACCCGCGGGTCGCGGCGGCGGCACGACCCTGGCTGGAGCGCTGGTTCGGCAATCCGTCCAGCGGACACATGGCCGCGGAGCGGCCGAGGGCGGCCCTCGCGCGCGCCCGCGAGCAGGTCGCCGCGCTGATCGGGGCCGGAGCCGACGAGATCGTGCTCACCGGCTCCGGTTCCGAGGCGGACACGCTCGCGCTGCGCGGCGCCGTGCTGGCGGCCCCGGCCGGCCGGTCACGGGTGATCACGCAGGTCACCGAGCATCCGGCCGTGCTGGAGACCTGCCGCGCGCTGGAGCGGCTGCACGGGGCCGAGGTCGTCCGCCTGCCGGTGGACGGCGAGGGGCGGGTGGACCCCGCCCGCCTGGCCGCCGTACTCGACGACCGGACCGCCGTGGTCTCCGTCATGGCCGCCAACAACGAGACCGGCACCCTCCAGCCCGTCGCCGAGCTGGCCCGGCTGGCCCGGGCGCACGGCGCGCTCTTCCACTGCGACGCCGCCCAGGCCGCCGGCAAGGTCCCGCTGGACGTGCGGGAGCTCGGCGTGGACCTGCTGACCGTCGTGGGCCACAAGATGTACGCCCCGAAGGGTGTCGCGGCCCTGTACGTACGCCGGGGGGTCGGTCTGGAACCCCTGGTCCACGGCGGCGGCCAGGAGGGCGGGCTCCGGGCGGGCACCGAGAACGTGGCCTTCGCCGTCGCCCTGGGGACCGCCGCGGAACTCGCCGCCGCGGAACTCGCCGACGGCGGCGTACGGCGCACCGCCGCGCTGCGCGACCGGCTGCAGGACGGCCTCTCCGAGGCGCTCCCCGGACGCATCCGCCTCAACGGCTCCGCCCGGCACCGCCTGCCCGGCACCCTCAACGTCAGCATCGACGGGACGGCCGCCCACGAGCTGCTCGCCGCGGTGCCGCTGGTGGCCGCCTCCACCGGCTCGGCCTGCCACAGCGGTGCCCGCACCCCCTCCCCCGTTCTGCGGGCCATGGGCCTGGACGACACCCGCGCCCTGGCCGCCGTGCGTCTGTCGGTCGGCCGCTGGACGAACCCGGCCGACATCGACCGGGCCACCGCCCTCCTCACCACCGCGGTCCGCGACGCGGGAGCGCCCTTCCGCACCTGACACCGGCCTGGCCCGGACTTGCGAGCGGCCTCCCGGCCGGTAGCGTCGGGAGGACGCAGGGCCACCGCACGGAGGAGCAGGCGGATGGGCTGGAAACGGTTGATCGAGGCCTGGCCGGTGTACCGGCAGCTGACGGGGACGGACCCGCTGGGACGCGGCATGGCGACCCGGTCGAAGCGTTCGGCCGGACTCGGGTCGCGCACCGAGAGCGCCGACCGGGTGGTCGACTCGGTGTGCCCGTACTGCGCGGTCGGCTGCGCGCAGCGCGTCTTCGTCAAGGACGAGCAGGTCATCCAGATCGAGGGCAATCCGGACAGCCCGATCTCCCGCGGCCGGCTGTGCCCGAAGGGCTCGGCCAGCAAGCAGCTCGTGACCGGCCCGCACCGTGAGCAGAAGGTGCTCTACCGGCCGCCGTACGGCACCGCGTGGCAGGAGCTGGACCTGGACGCGGCCATGGACATGATCACCGACCGGGTCCTGGACGCCCGGCGCCGCGGCTGGCAGGAGACCGACGAGCAGGGCAGGAGGCTGCGCCGGACCATGGGCCTGGCGAGCCTCGGCGGCGCCACGCTGGACAACGAGGAGAACTACCTCATCAAGAAGTTGTTCACCGCCATGGGGGCCCTGCAGATCGAGAACCAGGCGCGTATTTGACACTCCGCCACGGTTCCCGGTCTGGGAGCCTCGCTCGGGCGCGGCGGCGCCACCGACTACCTTCAGGACCTGGTCAACACCGACTGCATCATCATCATGGGCTCGAACATGGCCGAGGCCCATCCGGTCGGCTTCCAGTGGGTGACCGAGGCCAAGGCGCGCGGCGCCCGGGTCATCCACATCGACCCGCGGTTCACCCGGACCAGCGCGCACGCCGACCAGCACGTCACGGTGCGCGCCGGCACGGACATCGCGTTCCTCGGCGCCGTGGTCAACCACATCCTCACCAACAACCTGGAGTTCCGGGAGTACGTGCAGGCGTACACCAACGCGCCGTTCCTGCTGAACGAGCGCTACCAGGACACCGAGGACCTGGACGGGCTGTTCAGCGGCTACGACCCGCACACCGCCGCGTACGACGCGTCGAGCTGGTCGTACGCGAGCGTGCGGACGGAGGAGCGGCCGGGCTGCCACGCGAAGGAGACCTCCGAGCCCTACCAGCACGGCGCCAAGGGCCCGTTCGTCGACCCGCCCCCCGGCGAGATCGAGTCCGACCCCACCCTGGAGCATCCGCGGTGCGTGTTCCAGGTGCTCAAGCGGCACTTCTCCCGCTACACCCCGGAGATGGTGGAGCGGGTCTGCGGGGTACCGCGGGACCTGTTCCTGGAGGTGTGCCGGGCCTGGACGGAGAACTCGGGCCGGGAGCGGACCACCGCGCTGGTGTACAGCGTGGGTTGGACCCAGCACTCCGTCGGCGCCCAGTTCATCCGGGCGGGGGCGATCGTCCAGCTCCTGCTGGGCAACATCGGCCGTCCCGGGGCCGGGATCTACGCGCTGCGCGGTCACGCGAGCATCCAGGGCTCGACGGACGTGCCCACCCTGTTCAACCTGCTGCCCGGCTACCTGCCGATGCCCGACGTGGCGCACGAGAACCTGGCCGACTACCTGGACGGCGTCCGCGGCCGGCAGCAGAAGGGGTTCTGGGGCGATGCCGACGCCTACATGGTCTCGCTGCTGAAGGAGTACTGGGGCGACGCGGCGACGGCGGAGAACGACTACTGCTTCGACTACATGCCACGCGTCAACGGGGACCACGGCACCTATCGCACGGTCATGGACATGGTCGACGGGAACAAGGTCTTCGGCTACTTCCTGCTCGGCCAGAACCCCGCGGTCGGCTCGGCCCACGGCCGTCTGCAGCGCCTCGGGATGGCGAACCTGGACTGGCTCGTCGTCCGCGACATCACCATGATCGAGAGCGCCACCTTCTGGAAGGACGCCCCGGAGATCGAGACCGGTGAGATCGTCACCGACCAGTGCCGCACCGAGGTGTTCTTCTTCCCCGCCGCGTCGCACGTGGAGAAGGCCGGCACCTTCACCCAGACCCAGCGGATGCTCCAGTGGCGCGACCAGGCCGTGGCCCCGTCCGGGGACCAGCGCTCCGAACTGTGGTTCTTCTACCAGCTCGGCCTGCGGCTGAAGCAGCGGCTGGCCGGTTCGACCGACGAGCGCGACCGCCCGATCCTGGATCTGGCCTGGGACTACGAGACCGAGGGCGACGAGGCGTCCCCGTCGGACGTGCTGCGCCACATCAACGGCATCGACCTGCGCACCGGCCGCACGGTCGACAGCTACCTGGACCTCAGGGCGGACGGCAGTACGGCGTGCGGCTGCTGGATCTACAGCGGGGTGTACGCCGGGGAGACCAACCAGGCCCGGCGCCGCACACCGCACACGCAGACCGGACCGTACGACCCGGAGTGGGGCTGGACCTGGCCGCTCAACCGCCGCGTCCTGTACAACCGCGCCTCGGCCGACCCGCAGGGGCGGCCCTGGAGCGAGCGGAAGAAGCTCGTGTGGTGGGACGAGGAGGCCGGTGAGTGGACCGGCAACGACACGCCCGACTTCGAGAAGCACAAACCGCCGGACTACCGGCCCCCCGAGGGGGCGTCGGGCCCCGAGGCGCTCGGCGGCAGCGACGCGTTCATCATGATGCGCGACGGGAAGGCCTGGCTGTTCGCCCCGGCGGGGCTGGCGGACGGTCCGCTCCCCACCCACTACGAGCCTCACGAGTCGCCGATGCGCAACCTGCTCCACGGCCAGCAGGGCAATCCGGTGCGGAAGGTGTACGGGCGGCCGGACAACCCGTCCAACCCGGCACCCCCCGAGGCGCACAGCGCGGTGTTCCCCTTCGTGTTCACCGCGGCGCGGCTGACCGAGCACCACACCGCGGGCGCCATGAGCCGGCAACTGCCCTATCTGGCCGAGCTCCAGCCGGAGCTGTTCGTGGAGGTGTCGCCGGAACTCGCGGCCGAACGCGGCCTGCGGCACCTTGACTGGGCGCACGTGATCACCAGCAGGACCGCCGTCGACGCCCGTGTGGTCGTCACCGACCGGATGGCGCCGCTGCGCCTGGACGGGCGCGTCGTCCACCAGGTCTGGATGCCCTACCACTGGGGCTCGACCGGGCTCACCAAGGGCGACGTGGTCAACGACCTGATCGGCGTGGTGTGCGACCCGAACGTGTTCATCCAGGAGAGCAAGGTGCTGACCTGCGACGTGCGGCCCGGGCGCCGGCCGCGCGGTCCCGCCCTGCTCGACTACGTCGCCGACTACCGCCGCCGGGCCGGCATCACCACGGAGACCGGCACCCGCATAGCGACAACGGGCGGCCACGCCCAGCGGGCCCACACCGAACCGGATCCGCCCAAGGAGCCGTCATGACCCACGAGCAGAGCCTGTTCGGACCGCTCGCGGACCCCGCGGGGGACGCGGGCCATCGCGACCACCCGCCCCGGGTGGGCTTCTTCACCGACACCTCCGTGTGCATCGGCTGCAAGGCCTGCGAGGTGGCGTGCAAGGAGTGGAACGCGGTCCCCGAGGACGGCATCGACCTGCTGGGCATGTCGTTCGACAACACCGGCATGCTGGGCGCCAGTTCGTGGCGGCACGTCGCGTTCATCGAGCAGCAGCGCCCGCTGGGGCAGCAGGACGCGGGTCTGTCCGGACTCCCCGTGGGCCCCAGCAGCGTCGACGGCACGACAGAGGTGGTGGCCGACGCCCTGGAGGTCGCCAAGCGCGGCGGCGGCGACCTGGGCACCGCGCCGGTGGACCTGGGGTTCCCCTCCTTCGACCTGCCCGGCGCCGCAGCCGGCGCCGAGAACCGCACCCAGTTCCGGTGGCTGATGTCCTCCGACGTGTGCAAGCACTGCACGCACGCCGGATGCCTGGACGTGTGCCCCACCGGGGCGCTGTTCCGCACCGAGTTCGGAACCGTCGTGGTGCAGCCCGACATCTGCAACGGCTGCGGCTACTGCGTGTCCGGCTGCCCCTACGGCGTCATCGACCGGCGGCCGGACGACGGACGCGCCTGGAAGTGCACCATGTGCTACGACCGGCTGCGCGACGGCATGGAACCGGCCTGCGCCAAGGCCTGCCCGACGGACTCCATCCAGTTCGGCCCGCTGGACGAGCTGCGCGAACGCGCCGACCGGCGCCTGGCGGCACTCCACGAGGCCGGGGTGGCCGAGGCCCAGTTGTACGGCCGCGATCCCGACGACGGCGTGGGCGGCGACGGCGCGTTCTTCCTGCTGCTGGACGACCCGGAGGTCTACGGGTTCCCGCCGGACCCGATCGTGCCCACGCGCGACCTGGTGTCGACGTGGAAGACCGTGGGCGTGGCCGCCTCGGCGATGCTGGTCGCCTCGGCCGCCGTCTTTCTGCGCGGGGGGCGGCGATGAGCGCCGAGGGGACGGCCCCGGGCGAGGAGCACCGCCCCCGCGGCCGGGGCCGCGACCACGACGGCAGCCGCGAGCAGCCCATGGTGCCGCGCGCCGACTTCCGCTCCTACTACGGGCGGCCGGTGCTGAAGCCGCCGGTGTGGGAATGGAAGATCCCGGCGTACCTCTTCACCGGCGGGCTGTCGGCCGGCGCCGCCCTGATGGGCGCGGGCGCCGATCTGACGGGACGCCCCGAACTGCGCCGGGCGAGCCGCATCGGCGGCTTCGGCGCACTGCTCGTGAGCATGTACCTGCTGATCGCGGACCTCGGGCGGCCCGAGCGCTTCCACCACATGCTGCGCGTGGCGAAACCCACCTCCCCCATGTCGGTGGGCACCTGGGTCCTCGTCGCCTACGGTCCCGGCAGCGCGCTCGCGGCCACGGCCGAGGTCCTGCCCGCTTCCGTGTGTGCGACCCTGCCGGGCCGGCTGCTGCGGGCGGCGGCGCGGCCTGCCGGGCTGTCCGCGGCCCTCTTCGCCCCCGGGGTCGCCTCGTACACGGCGGCACTGCTCTCCCAGACGGCGGTACCCGCCTGGCACGGTGCCCGCCGGGAACTGCCGTTCGTGTTCACCGGCTCCGCCGCGGCGAGCGGCGGCGGCCTCGGCATGCTGACGGCGCCGGTGGCCGAGGCGGGACCCGCCCGGCGCATCGCCGTGATCGGCGCGGCGGCCGAGATCGTCGCGTCCCGGCTGATCGACCGGCGGCCGGGCTTCGTGACGCAGGCGTACACCACCGGCCATCCGCACCACCTTCGCAGGGCGTCCGAGTACCTCACCCTGGGCGGCGCGCTCACCGCGCTCACCCTCGCCCGCCGCAGCCGCGTCGCGGCCGCCGTGGGCGGACTGGCGCTGCTCGCCGGCAGCGCGCTGCAGCGCTTCGGCACCTTCGAGGCGGGCGTGACGTCCACGAAGGACCCCGCCTACGTGGTCGAGCCGCAGCGCGAGCGGCTCGACGCCAGGGCCGAAGGCGGCCGCACTGGGACCTGACGGTTCCGGGCCGTCGGCGGGCGACTTCGGCCTGCGCGGCGGGACCGCCCGGCAAACACGGTCCCGGGTCGGCGGCCTCCTGACGGGCCGTCCCGAGTGAGTGAAGCGGTCGATGCCCGCGGGGTAGTCGACGGTGAACTCCCGAGTGGCCGGATCCGGGATGTCGACGCCGTTGCTCCGCATGCACCGCGCGTATTTCGTGCCCGTCGCCTCACTCCGGTCCTTGAAGGTCGGGGCGGCGGGTCTTGCTCCTGGCCACCGTCGACGGGCGTCGGCCCGGCGTCAGTGAGGGCTTCACGCTCGGAGAGGCTGCCCGCTTCATGCGGTCGCTCGGCGCGGCGTGCGTGGCCCGGAACCGTCAGGTCCCGGTGCGGCCACCACCGGCACGGGAGCGACAGCGGCCGACACGGCCCGGCCGCCTCCGCCGTGCAACCGCGAGCGGCGCCGCTGAGCTGAGGCGCGCGGGCCGCGCACGGGCCCTCGCTGAGGACGGCGCCCCGCCGCGGAGGCCGCCGAGGCCGACGGGACAGGCGCTCCCGGCATCGCGGACGGGCCCCTCCGCACAGAGGGAACCGGTGTGGCGCGGGCACCCCTGGCCAGGACCCCCGTAATCTGACGGAGCTTCAGGGGGGCCCGAGCGAAGGTGCACCAGATGGACCGCGAGCACGCCTCCGCCGCGCCGCCCGACGAGCGGCGCCGACTGCCGCGCACCGACGCGCTGTTGGCGGACCCCCGGCTCGTCTCGGCGGCGGAGCGGCTGGGACGGGGTCTGGTGAAGGACGTGGTCGCGCGGGTGCAGGAGCGGGCGCGGGCGGGCGAGGTGCCCGTCGCCGACGTCGCCGAGCACGCCGTGGCAGCGCTGCCGGCCACCGCCGCGGGACTGCGGCCGGTCCTCAACGCCACCGGGGTGTTGCTGCACACCAACCTCGGCCGGGCCCCGCTGTCGGCCGCCGCCCGCGAGGCCGTCTTGGCCGCGGCCGGGACCACGGACGTGGAACTGGACCTGGCCACCGGCGGGCGCTCCCGGCGGGGACGGTCCGCGCTGGAGGCCCTGCTGCGGCACGTGCCGGAGGCGGAGGCCGCCCATGTGGTCAACAACGGCGCGGCAGCGCTCGCGCTGGCCGCGACCGCGCTCGCCCAGGGCCGGGAGATCGTCGTCAGCCGCGGCGAACTCGTGGAGATCGGCGACGGCTTCCGCCTGCCCGACCTGCTGGTCTCCACCGGCGCCCGGCTGCGGGAGGTCGGCACCACCAACCGCACCACGCCGGAGGACTACGCGGCGGCCCTCGGGCCGGACACCGGCTTCGTGCTCAAGGTGCACCCGTCCAACTTCCGCGTCACGGGCTTCACACGCGAGGCCGGGGTCACCGAACTGGCCCGGCTCGGCGTGCCCGTGGTCGCCGACATCGGCTCCGGCCTCCTCGCGCCGGAACCGGCGCTGCCCGACGAGCCCGACGCCGCGACCTGGCTGCGCGCGGGGGCGTCCCTCGTCACCGCGAGCGGCGACAAACTGCTCGGCGGCCCGCAGTGCGGGCTGCTGCTCGGCCGAGCCGGCCTGGTCGAACGGATGGCCCGTCACCCGCTGGCCCGCGCGCTGCGGGTGGACAAGCTCACCCTCGCCGCGCTGGAAGCGACGGTCCGCGGACCCGCGACCCCGACCCGTACGGCGCTGCACGCCGACCCCGCGCGGCTGCGGGAGCGCGCCGAACGGCTGGCGGAGCAGTTGCGTGCGCAGGGCCTCGACAGCAGGGCCGTCGGCACGCGGGCGGTGGTCGGCGGCGGAGGGGCGCCGGGGGTCACGCTGCCCAGCGCCGCCGTGTCCCTGCCCGCCGCCTACGCGGCCCGGCTGCGGCGGGCCGACCCCGCCGTGCTGGCCCGGGTCGAGGACGGCAGGTGCCTGCTGGACCTGCGGGCGCTGCCGGAGGACGCCGACGGGGTGCTGGCGGCCGTCGTGCGCCGTTCCGGCCCCGGGCCGGACGGGGAGTCCTGAGGATGCGCGTCGTCGCCACCGCCGGCCATGTCGACCACGGCAAGTCCGCACTGCTGCGGGCCCTGACCGGGATGGAGCCCGACCGCTGGGCGGAGGAGCGGCGGCGCGGCATGACCCTGGACCTCGGGTTCGTGTGGACGCGGCTGCCGGACGCCGGGGACATCGCCTTCGTCGACGTGCCCGGCCACGAGCGCCTGGTGGGCAACATGCTGGCCGGGGTCGGGCCGGTGCCCGCCGTCGTCTTCGTCGTCGCCGCCGACCAGGGGTGGCAGCCGCAGTCGGAGGAGCACTTGGCGGTGCTGGACGCCCTCGGGGTGCGGCACGGTGTCCTCGCCGTCTCCCGCTGCGACCTCGCGGACCCCGGCACGACACGGAAGCAGGCCCTGGCCAGGATCGCGGAGTCCTCGCTCGGCGACGTGGACTGCGTGGCCGTGAGCAGCGTGACCGGCCAGGGCCTCGACGAGCTGCGGGCGGCGCTGGCCCGGCTGGCCCACGCACTGCCCGCCCCAGACCGTACCGCCGACGTCCGGCTGTGGGTCGACCGGGCGTTCACGGTGCGGGGCCGGGGCACCGTGGTCACGGGCACGCTCGGGGCGGGCGCCGTGCGGGTCGGCGACCACCTCCACCAGGCGCGGAGCGGAAAACCCGTACGGGTGCGCGGACTTGAGTCCCTCAAGGAGCCGCGGGAGGAGGTCGGGGCGGTCGCGCGGGTCGCGGTCAACGTGACCGGTCCCGGGTCCGCCGACCTGCGCCGGGGCGACGCACTGCTGACCCCGGACCGCTGGCTGACGACCGATCAGGTGGACGTGGCACTGCGCGGCGACTCCGCTCGGGAGCTGCCCCGCGAGCTGACCCTGCACGCGGGGTCCGCGGCGGTCCCGGTGACGGTCCGTCCGCTGGGCGACGACACGGCACGCCTGCGGCTGGCCGCGCCGCTGCCGCTGCGCGTCGCCGACGTCGCGCTGCTGCGCGATCCGGGGCGGCATCGCGTGGCCGCGGGGATCACCGTCCTCGACGTACGGCCGCCCCGCCTGACCCGCCGGGGAGCGGCGGCGGCGCGGGCGGCCGACCTGCGGTGCGCGTCCGGGCCCGCCGACGGGGCGGCCGAACTGCGCCGCCGGGGACTGGTGCGCCGCCAGGAACTGCTGGCCATGGGCGTGCTCCCGCCGTCCGAAGCCGTGGCCGGGGACTGGCTCGCGGACCCGGCCCACTGGGCGGACCTGCGCGAGCGGCTGCGCCGGGCCGTCGACGACCACGCCGAGCGCCACCCCCTGGAACCGGGCATGCCGCTGGAGGCGGCCCGTCAGGTGCTCGGCCTGCCGGACCGCTCCCTGGTCGAGGCGCTGCTGACGTCCGAGCCCGGGCTGCGCCACAGCGACGGGCGACTGTACGGCGGCCAGGGCCGACCTGCGCTCCCGCCCCCTGTGGCCGCTGCCGTGGACGCGGTCCGCGCCGATCTGGCCCGTACGCCGTTCCGCGCCCCCGAGGCCGACCGGCTGGCGGAGCTCGGGCTGACCCCGAAACTGCTGGCGGCCGCCGAGGCGGCGGGGGCGCTGCTGCGGATCGGCGAGGGCATCGTGCTGCTGCCGGGCGCCGACGCGCGGGCCGCGGACATCCTGGCGCGGCTGGAGCAGCCGTTCAGCGCGAGCGAGGCGCGCCGCGCCCTCGACACCACGCGGCGGGTCGCGATCCCGCTGCTGGAACACCTCGACCGGCACGGCCGCACGGTGCGGCTCGAAGGGGCGCTTCGGCGCTGCCGCGCGGCGGGCCCGACGCCGGACCAGGACGGGGCGGACGCGGGATGAGCCCTCCGGGTGCGACGTGCCGGCGGAGACGGACGGGAATCGAACCCGCCTGCCCGAGTTGCTCGGACACCTCGGTTTTGAAGACCGGGAGGGCCACCAGGCACCTGTACGTCTCCCTGCGGCGCCGTTCCGGCCACGCGCCCATCCGAACCCGCGGCCCCCGGGCCTGTCAACGCGCCACACGGCGCACCCTGCCACGAAAGGAACGACGCACCATGACGGAGACCGACGTCCGCCGGACCGGCGTGCGGCTGACCCAGTACGCCCACGGCGGCGGCTGCGCCTGCAAGATCCCGCCCGGCGAGCTGGAGGAGATCGTGGCCGGGCTGGCCTCCCGGGCGGGGACGGACGGCGGCACCGCGGCCGGCCTGCTCGTGGGGCTCGACAGCGGCGACGACGCCGCCGTCGTCCGCCTGCCGAACGGTCCCGGCGCGCCCGCGGTGGTCGCCACCGCGGACTTCTTCACGCCGGTCGTCGACGACGCCTACGACTGGGGGCGCATCGCCGCCGCCAACGCGCTGTCCGACGTCTACGCGATGGGCGGCACGCCCCTCGTGGCCGTCAACCTCCTGTGCTGGCCACGTGAGGTGCTGCCCTTCGACCTGGCCGCGGAGGTGCTCCGGGGCGGTGCGGACGTCGCCGCACAGGCGGGCTGCCTCGTGGCCGGCGGGCACAGCGTCGACGACCCGGAACCCAAGTACGGCATGGCGGTGACCGGCACCGCCGACCCGTCCCGTCTGCTGCGCAACGACGCCGGGCGGCCCGGCATGCCGCTGTCGCTCACCAAGCCGCTGGGGCTGGGCGTGCTCAACAACCGCCACAAGGCGACCGGGGAGGTCTTCCCGCAGGCGGTGGAGACGATGGTGACGCTCAACCGGGATGCGGCTCAGGCCGCGCTGGCGGCGGGCGCGGTCTGCGCGACCGACGTCACCGGCTTCGGCCTCCTCGGGCACCTGTACAAACTCGCCCGGGCCTCCGGTGTGACGGCGGTGCTCGACCCCTCCGCCGTCCCGTTCCTCGACGGCGCGTGGGAGGCGGCCCGTGCCGGCCACGTCAGCGGCGGCACGCGCCGCAACCTCGACTGGGTCGCCCCCCGTACCGACTTCGGCGCCACCGACGAACTCACCCGGCTCCTCCTCGCCGACGCCCAGACCTCCGGCGGACTCCTGATCGCCGGCGAAGTACCGGGCGCCCCCATCGTCGGAGAACTGGTACCGGCAGGCCCGAACCGCCTGGTCGTCCGCTGAGGCGGGTCAGAAGGTCAGTGGTCGAGCACCCGGTAGCTGAGGGCGGGGAAAGCGAAGGCGGCCGTGTGGAGGCTGCCGAGGACGAAGACGGTGTCGCCGCTGCTGCCCGGGGTGCCGGGACGGCAGCCGGGGTTGAAGTAGACGGCGATGTCGGTGCCGGACAGGTTCTGCGCGGAGAGCGCGGGACTCGGGAGGGCCTGGCAGGCGGTGCCGCCGAGGTCCGCGGTCATCGCGGACCCGCTCCGGCCGGCGCCGGTGTAGAAGACGGCGTCCGGGGAGGTCGCCGCTCCGGCGGGCTGCACGGAGCCGGCGAAGGCCAGCAGCGCGGTACCGAGGAGGCCCGCGGCGACACCGGTGAGCGGGCGTGTCCTGGAACTGGTCATGCGATCCGCCTTGTGTCCGTGGGGGGGTGGGCTGTCACAGCGATGGTGTGACACTGCTGTCGCACCGTCACAACATCGCCGATTATTGCCCGTTCAACCATGCGGACGACAGGTCAGATCAAGCCGTCCGGGCGGGGACACCGCGCCGTCAGCGGATCCGGACGCCCGCGCGGAAGACCGCGTGCACGTCGTGGAGGGCGCCGAGGTCCCGCAGCGGATCGCCGGCGACCGCCAGGAAATCGGCGTCGGCGCCCGCCTGGATCCGGCCCTTCCTGCCCTCGACCCCGCACGCCGCGGCGGCCTCACTGGTGATGGCCTTCAGCGACTCCAGGGGCGTCATCCCGAGTTCCACGAGTTCGCCGGCGCTGTACGGCAGCACGTTGTGCGGTTTGTGGGGCGCCACGCCGCCGCCGGAGGTGACGACCACGCGCGCGCCCAGCCGCACCAGGGAACCCGACGCCGCCCGGATGCCGTCGGCGCGCAGCGCGAGGCCGTCGAAACCGGTCCTGACGGGCTCGCCCCGCCGGCCCAGGGGCAGGCCGACGAAGGTGCCGCTGCCCGCGATGCGGGCCATGAGTTCCAGGTCGCGGGTGACGCCCCACTCCTCCCAGAAGCTCACGTACCCCAGGATGTCCACGCCCGCGGCCAGCGCGTCCCGTATGGAGGTCGTCGCGTGCGCGTGCGCCGCGACGGGCAGGCCGAGGCGGTGCGCCTCCTCGACGACGGTGCGCAGTTCGGTCACCGAGAACTGCGGGAGATGGGCCCGCGAACCGTACGTCATGGCCCCGCCGCTGGCGAGGATCCCCACCACGGCGCAGCCGCGGGCGTGCCGCTCCCGCACCGCCTCGATCAGGGCGGCCTCGCCCGAGACGGCTCCGCCGAGGAAGTGGCACTGACCGCCGGGCGTGGTGATCGGCGGCCCGGACGCCAGGATCTCGGGGCCGAGGTGCGGCGCCCGCAGGGTCTCGTCCGCGAGCGTCAGGGACAGGAAGTTCCGGTCGCCCAGGTCCCGGGCGGTCGTGATGCCGGCGAGCAGCGCCTCGTGGGCCGCCGCGCGCATGCGCGTCAGCACCTGGTCGTCGTCCTCGGCCACGAGCGAGGCGACCGGGTGCGTGCTCGCGTCGAACGACAGGTGGAGACCGGACTCGACGAGCCCCGGCAGAAGGCAGACGTCGGCGCCCAGGTCGATCACATGGGTGTCCTGCGGCACCGAGCCGGTGCGGTCCACGGCGACGATCCTGCCGCGCCGGACGTGCACCGTCACGGGGCCCGACACGGAGAAGCCGTCGAACATCGCCTCGGCCCGTACGGCGTGGCAGTCCGGCAGGACCTGGTGACGCGGCACCCGGTCCCTTCCCGTCGGCCGGGACCTGCCTCTTACGTCTCCTCGCACCACCATGTCGCGCTCCCTACCGCAGGGCACATCCGTGCCCCGCCCCCGTTGACACTGCCGCCGCCCGCGGGGACCTGTGGCGCCCGCGGACACGAGGCCCGCGCCGCCGACCACGACGCCCGGGGCCGTGCTCCGGACGTTCCGGCTCCGGCCGCGCGCCCTCGGTCGCCCCCGGCCGGCCGGTTCTCCACCGTCGGCCAGTGAGACGATGTCCAACCCTATACACGCTTCAGTGACACTCAAAGCGCTGAACGCGAGGCACACACCTTCACTCGTTCTGCACACCGTGTGCGGCCGGCGGAGACGTTCCCAGGAATGCCGGGGCCGGGACGGCGCCCTTCACAGCGCCATGGAGGGCAGGTGCAAGCCGCTGTTCAACGCCCGAGAGGGGCGTGTACACCGAGAGTTCCCCGCGGACGTGACAGGGCGGCCGCGGCGCCCGGTCCGCCGGAACCACGTTGTACGATCACATGACGACAACAGCACTCCGGCAGTGTGTTCACCTACGACAGGGGGAGGACCGCAGGGGCGACCACGTTCACCGCACCGGGACGCACGGGACGGTCAGGTGGCGGCACGGTACAGGCCGCGGCCGGCACGTTGCGCGCGGGACGCGCCGACCAGCCGGTCGAGGGTGCTGCGCACGGCGTTGATGCTGCCCGCGTTCGCGTCCCGGCCGAGGGCGGCGGCGACGTCGCGGGCGCGGACCTCGGCGCCGTCGGTGGTCGCCAGGTACTCCAGGATCTGCTCGGTGAGCCTGCCGTAGCCCGGCTGCGCGGTCGCGTGGGTGTCGTCGTCGCCCTCCGTGCCCGGTTCGCCGGGTTCCGCCTCCGGCGCGACCTTGACCGCCTCGGCGGCGGACTTCGGCGTGAGGTCGGTGTAGCGGCCGACGAGGGACGACGGGGCGGCGGACCTGGGGCGCCCGATCGTGGCGGTGTCGGGGACGGCCGACGGCATGAGCTTGCGGAGGGCGTCCAGTGCCTTGTGCACGGAGCAGAGGTGCGCCGCGACGGCGGCCAACTCGCGTTCGAGTCCCTGCTTCTGGGCCTCGAGCCGCTCCGCCTCGTCCCTGAGGGCCGCTGCCGTGGCCTCAATGTCCCGGGGGGTGTGCGTCATTGAGTCCAGGTGTCCTCTCGTCCTCGACCGGTCGGCAGCTTCCAATATGGCACGTTCCGGCGTTCCCGATATCCGTCGTGGCGGGTAAAGCCACAACGGATGAACACCCGCACGCCGGATGACAGATTAGTACGCCGAAGTGTGAGGTGATCACAACAGATCGTCCCGGATCCGTTGCCCGAGAAATCGTTACCATCGGCTCGATGTGACGCATCTCGCAAGCGCGTCCCGCGACACGGCGGGACACCGACATCGCAGGTGGGCTGCCCGCACGGCGGACACGCCCGCACCGCGCCCCGGCTCCCCCCGCCTTCCCGTCGCATCGCAATGCGCCGGCGTCCCCGGATCCGGCCGATCCGCTTCCTCTCTTTTTGTTGGGCGATGTCGTTCACATACGCGTTCCAGAGGATCGTTGCCGCCCACAAATGAACGCGCGCGACAGAATGCACACGGCTGTCGTGAAGGCCCGGACACGCTCCCGGAAGGCACGGTGGAAGCGGGCCCCGCGGCCCTCACCGCGGCACACCGGCGCGACTGACGAACCGTCACTTCGCAGCGGGCGCGGCGGACAGCCGTCTGCGCTTGTCACCGAGGTTTCTCCCACGGGCCCTTGGCGGTTGACGTGCGCGTCTCCGCACGGGGCTGGGATGACGTTCGATCGCGGCGCCCGGAGTTCCGGCGCCGTGGAGGACCGTACGTCAGGAGAGGCATGTCCGTCACAGCCGAGAAGACGCGCCGCGCAACGGGCCGGGTACGGCACGGAGCCTGGGGAGGGGCCGCCCTGGGCGCCGCCCTCGCCCTGGTGGCGCTGGTCCCGCCCGCGACGGCCGGGGCGTCGTCCAACGCGTCCCAGGTGTCCGCCCCGCACAGGATCGCGTGGACCACGCAGAACGTGGCCCCCGGCGTCCAGGTCCGCACCGGGGTGCTCGACGACGCCGACGCCGCCGGGGTGTGGACGGTCACCGTGCAGGCGCCCGCCGTCAACCGCCTCACCGGTGCCGCCACGTGGGCCCCGCTCGGGGACCGCACCTGGGCCGACACCACCGCGGCGCGCCTGCGCGACGCCGGTTTCGAGCCCCGCCTGGAGCGCGTGGCGTGGGACGACTACTCCGACACCCCGCACGGCACGATGGGCTGGCAGGTCAGGGTCGGCCGGTTCGCCACCCAGGCCGCGGCGGGCACCACCAACTCCGGGATGACCGGCGCCGGTTTCCGCACGTCCGTCGAGTGGACCGGCTACGACGGCCGGCAGGCCGCCGACGGGGAGCGCATCCACGTCGCCGTCCTCGACCCGTCCCGGCTGCGCGGGACGATCGAGGTCAGCGACGGCGGCAACGCGGCGGACCGGGAGAAGACCTCCACGGTGGCCGGCCGGCTCGGTTCGCTGATCGGCGTCAACGGCGGCTTCTTCATCACCTCGGACGCCGACGGCGTCCAGGGCACGATGGCGGGCCTGTCCGCCGTGCACGGCGAGCTGGAGTCCATGGCCGTCGGTTCGCGCGCCGCGCTGATCCTCGGTGACGGGGGCCGGCGGCCGCGCATCGCCGACCTGTCGACCACCGTGACGGTGCGCTCCGGCAGCGCCTCGTACGCGGTGCAGGGCATCAACCGCGTCCCGGGCAAGCTCCGCAACTGCGGCCGTCCGGGCGCGGTTCCCACCGAGCAGCCGCGGCACGACACCACCTGCACGCTGGCGGACGACCTGGTGAAGTTCACCCCGGCCTTCCGGGCCGCGCTTCCCACGGGCGCGGGCACCCAGGTGGTCCTGGACAAGCGGGGCGTCGTCGTCTCCGCCGGTGCGCGCGGCGGTTCGGTGCCGGAGGACGGCTCGGTCCTCCAGGGCACCGGCGCGGCGGCGGACTGGCTGAACGGCCACGCGGCGACCGGCCGGCGGCTGTCGCTGAGCGAGGTCGTCCGGGACTCCTCCGGGCGGCAGGTCCGGCTCGGCCCCGACGACAGCATCGTGAGCGCGGCGCCGACCCTGGTGCAGAACGGGCGCGTCCACATCGACGCCGCGACCGAGGGCACGCTCGACCCGCGCGACCTGTCCTTCGGTTTCGCCTGGTCCAACGTCCGCCAGCCGCGCACCCTCGCGGGGATCGACCGGCACGGACGACTGCTCCTGGTCACCGTCGACGGGCGCCAGCCCGGCGTCAGTGAGGGCTTCACGCTGGGCGAGGCCGCCCGCTTCATGCGGTCGCTCGGCGCGGTCCAGGCCCTCAACCTCGACGGCGGCGGCTCCTCGGCGATGACGGTCAAGGGCGCCCTCGTCAACGTCACCTCCGACGCGACGGGTGAGCGCGCGGTCGGCGACACGATCCAGGTGCTCCCGGAGACGGGCCGGCACTGACCTCCGAAGGGTCCCCGGGGCGGCGTCCGCAAGGGCGCCGCCCCGCTGTGCCGTCAGCGCGACTGCACCGGGAAGAGCATGCAGCTGCTGGTCGCGTGCGCGAGCAACCGGTCCTGGGCGTCGAACAGTTCGGCCTGGGCGAGGGCGGTGCGGCGGCCCTGGTTGAGAACGCCGCCGACGGCGCGCACCTTGCCGGTGTCCACGCTCATCGGGCGCAGGAACTTCAGGTTCAGGTCGAGCGAGGTGTATCCCGTGCCGGCGGGCAGGACGGACTGCACGGCGCAGCCCGCGGCCGAGTCCAGGAGCGTGGCGTAGACGCCGCCGTGGACACTGCCGATGGGGTTGTAGTGCTCCTCCCCCGGTTCCATGGTGAAGACGGCACGGCCGAACTCGACCTGTTGCAGAGTGATTCCGAGCGTCGCGGCGATGGGCGGGGCGGGCAGGCGTCCGGCCACGATGTCCTGGAGGAAGTCCAGTCCGCTGCGCTGCCCGACGGCGGCCGCGGAGACGCTCGGGTCCTTCCACTCGAACGTACGTGACCGGGTCATGACGGCCCTCTCCCTCTCTCCAGCTGACTTCGGCATCCGAAGTTAGAGGGTCGCACATCTGGCTGTCAATGCCGAAGCCAGCTTACGATGACGGGCATGACCTGGCTGGAGACCAGCACCGAGAACTGCACCGTGCAACGCACCCTCGACCTGATCGGCGAGAAATGGTCGCTGCTGGTGCTGCGCGAGGCGATGAACGGCGTGCACCGCTTCGACGACTTCCGCCGGCACATGGGCCTGTCCGAGGCGGTGCTCGCGGACCGGCTGCGCAAGCTCGTCGCCGCCGGGATCCTCGACACGGTCCCGTACCGCGAGCCGGGCAGCCGCACCCGGCACGAGTACCGCCTGACCCGCAAGGGCTGGGACCTGTGGCCCGCGATGATCGCCCTCAAGCAATGGGGCGACCGCTACACCGCGGATCCCGAGGGACCGCCCCTGGAGGTGGTGCACCGCGAGTGCGGCGCACCGGTGGAGGCGGTTGTCGTCTGCACGGACGGCGACGGGCCGCTGACACCCCGTCAGGCGGCCACGCGGCCCGGGGCATCGGCCCGCGCGGCCACCTGACACGGGGCTGCCCGTGCCCGGACCTGACAGGTCCGGGCACGGGCCGGGTGCTGCTCAGCGATCACCGGAAGCCGTAGCCACCGAAGCCGCCGAAGCCGCCGTAACCCCCGTAGCCTCCGAAGCCGTAGCCTCCGAAGCCGCCGTAACCTCCGTAGCCGCCGAAGCCACGGTAACCGCCGTAGCCTCCCCAGCCGCGGCCCCAGCCGCCACCCCAGCCTCCGCCCCAGCCGCCGCCACCGAAGTGGGCGGACGACACGGTGGCGGGAGCGACCTGCGGAGTGGCGGCGCTGGCCGCGCCGGCGCCGGCGAGTGCGAGAAGCGGTGCCGCCAGGGCGGCCGCGGCGACTCGACGAGTGGTGATGTTCGCGCGCATGGGACTTCCCTTCGGGACGGGAACGTCGGATCGCGGTCCGCGTGGGGCGACCGCTGCCGCACCGGCCCTTACGTGGTGGACCGGTACGACCTGGGCGCTTCGTCCGAGGACGTGGTCCCGCCGTTACAGACGTGACCAATGTGGCCAAAGCCACTAAAAACGCCCAGATATGACCGTGCCACGAGGGGGTCCGGGAGTCAAAAGATAGGCAGGAGGGGCCAAAGCGCCGCCTGGGAACTGGGCTTTCGCCGTATTTGCCACGCTCGGTAGCAAGTTGATCACTCACCGTGTGTGAGCGATGCCCGTAAGAGCGCCCGCACCTCGCACCGCCGGACGCACCGATGCGTCGTCCTGCCAAGTCCCCACATTCCGAGGCGTTTTGACGCCCGCTTCCGACCCCCGGCGACCCGCCGGCACCGGTGGGCAGACCCCGGATCGCCGCACCGGGACCACGGATTCGTGACGGAAAGTGTTCACGTAACAACTTCGCGTCGCACGGAAACCGGCCCCGGTCCGCGCGGCCCCGGCCCGCCTCGGGCATGGTTATCCCTCACAGAGATGACTGACATCATCATTCATCTCCACCGCATGGGAAGCGACGAGGCCTCCCCAACGCTGGACCACGCGTAGGGGCGGGTGCCGGCGAACGGCCCCGCCCGCAGGAGAGCCCCACCCGGACCGCACGACGCGGTTCCCGTACGAGGAGAGACAGCACCCGTGCTCGCATCAACCGCACAGCGGGCCCCGCGCACCACCGCGTCCGGCAAGGACGTACACGGTGTGCCGGGCTGGCTGGTCGCGCTGCTCGCCGTCGCCACCGGTATGACGGTCGCCAACCTCTACTACGCCCAGCCGCTGCTGTCCTCGCTGAGCCGGGTCTTCCACCTCGGTACCACCGCCGCCGGAGGGCTGATCACCCTCACGCAGGTCGGCTATGTGATCGGCATGCTGTTCCTGGTGCCGCTGGGCGACCGGCTGGAGAAGCGCCGGCTCATCACCGCGCTGCTGGCCGTCACCACGGTGGCCCTGGCCGTCGCCGGATTCGCGACGAGCTTCCCCGTGCTGCTGCTCGCGTCCCTGGTGAGCGGCGCCACGTCGGTGGTCGCGCAGATCCTGGTGCCCTTCGCCGCGAGCCTGGCCCCCGACCACGCGCGGGGCCGGATCGTCGGCCGCGTCATGAGCGGGCTGCTCACCGGCATCCTGCTGTCGCGCACCATCAGCAGCCTGGTCTCCGACATCGCCGGTTGGCGCTACGTCTACCTGGGCTCAGCCGTCCTGATGGCCCTGCTCGCGGTGGCGCTGCGCGTGGCCCTGCCGGAGCACGCCCCGACGACCTCGATGCCGTACGGCCAGGTGCTGCGGTCGACGGCACGCCTGGTGCGCACGCACCCCGCGCTGCGGCGCCGGGGGCTGTACCAGGCGGCGATGTTCGGCGGGTTCAGTGCCTTCTGGACCACCGTGTCCTTCGTCCTGACCGGGCCGCGCTTCCACTACTCCCCCGTCGGCGTGGCCCTCTTCGCGCTCGTCGGGGCCGCCGGTGCCGCCGTGGCCCCGCTGGCCGGGCACTGGGCCGACCGCAGGCTGGTGCGGCCCATGACGGCGGCCGCGTTCGCCGTGGCGGCGGTGGGCTTCGCCCTAGCGGGCTTCGGCGGGCACCACATCGTCCTGCTCGCCCTGGCCGCGATCCTGATCGACATGGCCGTGCAGACCACGATGATCCTCGGCCAGCACACCGTGTATCAGCTCGACGCCGGCGCACGGGCCCGGCTCAACAGCGCCTTCATCGCCATCTTCTTCACCGGCGGCGCCCTCGGGTCCCAGCTCGGCTCGCTCGCCTACCACGCCGCGGGCTGGACGGCGGTGAGCGCGTTCGGCGCCCTCCTGCCGCTGCTCGCGCTGGCCTACTGGGCCACCGAGCCGCGGCGGCCGCGGCCGGACGCCGCGGGCTGAGGCACTCGGAGCGGGCGACCGCGGCGGGGACCGGCCGGTGTCATCCCGGCACGCCGGTCCCCGCCGCGGGGATGTGCTCGATGTGCCGCAGCAGGGCCTCGACCGCCGGGGTCGGCTCGCCCTGCGGCCGGACCACCATCACCTTCCAGGCCGGGACGTGGTGGGTGAACCGCCGCACCGCCAGGCCGGGGAACCGGGCGGCGATGGACGCGGGCATGATGCTCACGCCCAGGTCGTGGCGGACCAGCTCGGAGGCGGCGACGATGTCGTTCACCTCGTAGACGGTGGCGCGTTCCACGCCGGCGGCGCGGAACGAGCGGTCGACGGCGTACCGGACCGCCCACCCCGGTGAGAAGTCGACGAAGGGCAGCCGGGCCACCTCGGCGTGCGACACCACGTCGGTCTCGGCGAAGGCGCGCGCGGGCGAGGCCACGAGCAGCATGTCCTCGCGCGAGAGCAGGCGGGTCACCAGGCCCCGCTGCTGCTCGCGGGCGAGCGAGACGACGGCCAGGTCGACGGTCCCCTCGCGCAGCGCCTGCCGGATGTCGGCCACGGCCGCCTGCCGCAGGTGGACGCTGACGCCGGGATGGTCCCTGCGCAGGTTCGCGAGGGCATGGTGCAGTCCGGCCCACACCCCCTGCATCGTGCCGACGGTGACGCGCCCGCGCAGTTCGCCCCGTACCGCGTCGACGGCGGCCCGCGCGTCGGCCGCGGCCCGCAGCGCCGTCCGCGCCGCGGGCAGGAAGGCCTCACCGGCCGGGGTGAGGGAGACGCGGTGCGTCGTACGGTCGAAGAGCGGGCTGCCGAGCTCCTTCTCCAGGGCGCGCACCGTCCCGGACACCGCGGACTGCACGACGTGCAGACGCCGCGCCGCCGCGGTGAACCCGCCCTCCTCGGCCACGGCGACGACCACTTCCATCTGCCGCAGGTCCATCGGCGCCCACCACCGTCCTCGCGTGTCCCGGGCTCTGGTGGGTCATCTCCGCGGGAGATGGCCCGTACCCGTGATCATCGCATCCGCCGGGGCGCGCGGCGGGGCGGGGCGGGCGCAGTGGTTCACGCGGAGGGTTCGCGGGCCCGGACTCCGTGGCACTGGACCACGACGGCGGCGATGTCGTCGCCGAGCCGTCCTCCGCCGTACCGGAGCAGGTCCTGGTGGAGCCGGTCCAGCAGTTCGCGGGGCGACCTGCGGCCCTGGCCCCTGATCCAGTCGGCGAGCGGGAAGAAGGCACCGGTGCGGTCCCGGGTCTCGGTGACCCCGTCGGTGTAGAGCAGCAGCTGGTCGCCCGGGTCGAAGGCGAAGGTGTCGACCCAGTAGCGGCCGCCGATCAGCCGCGCGAGGTTGAGCGGCGGGGACGGTGTCGTGGGCTCCAGCACGCGGATCTCGCCGCGGTGGATCAGCAGCGGCGGGGGGTGCCCGCAGTTCAGGATCCTGACGTGGCCGCTGCCGTGCGGGATCTCGGCGAGGACGGCGGTGGCGAATCGTTCCGGCAGATCGGGCCCCGGGAAGGTGGCGCTGTGCCGGGCGATGCTGGTCTCCAGGCGCGGCGGGATGTCCATCAGATCGGGCTCGTCGTGGGCGCTGTCGCGGAAGCAGGCGGTGATGGCGGCCGCCGCGCCCACCGCCGACAGGCCCTTGCCGCGTACGTCGCCGATCAGCAGCCGCACGCCGTGCGGGGTGTCGGCCGCCTCGTAGAAGTCGCCGCCGATCCTGGCCTGCTCCTGCGAGGCCAGGTACAGCGACTCGATCTCGACGGACTGCATGCGGTGCGGCAGCGGCCGCAGCAGCACCTGCTGTGCCGCGTCGGCGACGAGCCGCACCTGGAAGAGGGCTTCCTCGCGCTGGAGCCGGACGTGGCTGGCGTAGGCCGCCGCCAGCGTGACCGCGACGATCGCCGCGCCCGTGTACGGGGTCCCCAGGTCGGGGTAGACCATGCCGACGCCGATCATGACCAGGAGGCAGCACACGCCCAGCAGGATCGTGGGGATCACGGGCCACATCGCGGCGGCGAGGGCGGGCGCGGTGGGCAGCAGCCGGCTGAACGCGATCTCGCGCGGTGTGGCGAACGCGAGGACGGCGATCAGGACGGTCAGCAGCACCGGCGGCAGCAGGGCCGCCCGCCACCGGCCGACGCGGCGGGAGCTACTGCCCCGTAACTGTCTGCGCATGACCACGAAACGCATCATATCGGCAGAAAGAGTTCAGCAGCAGCCTCGCGGTTCAGGGGCGGGGGTGGCCCAGGGTGAGGACGCCGGCTCGGCGCGCGGGCCCGGTCGCCGCCGCGGACTCAGGCCCTGCCCAGCCGCGGGAACACCACGGAGAAGTTGACGGCCCGTCATCATCGAGGCGCAAAGCGCTCCTTGACGTTCCTGGTGCTCAGCTCCGCGCCCGGGCGCCCCCGTGGACGGCCGCCGTCCTGTGCGGGCGTGCCTTCCCTTCGGAGCACCGCGCGGCGTGGGACAGGGCCTGCCCGTGTGAGCGGCGGAAAGGCGGCCGCATAGGCTTCACGGGTGTCCGACGAAACATCGCTCTCCCTCTTCGCCCTGCCGCCCGGGGCCCGCCGTACGACGCTGCCGACCCGGCGAGGTGAATTCGCCGCCCTGGAGGCCGCTCCCGAGACCCCGGTCCGGGGCACCGTCCTGCTGCTGCCCGGCTACACCGGCAGCAAGGACGAGTTCATCCCCCTGCTGCGGGCCGTGACGGACGCCGGCTACCGCGCGGTCGCCGTCGACGGCCGCGGCCAGGACGCGACGACGGGCCCGGACGAGGAGTCCGCGTACGCGCAGGAGGCCCTGGTGGCCGACGTCCTGGCCCAGGCGGAGGCGCTGGCCGTGCCCGTGCACCTGCTCGGCCACTCGATGGGCGGACAGGTCGCCCGCGCCGCCGTCCTCACCGACCGCCGCCCCTTCCTGTCCCTCACGCTGATGTCGTCCGGCCCCGCGGAGGTCGGCGACGAGCGGGCGTTCCTGCTGAAGCTGCTGCTGGACGCCCTGGCGACCATGACGATGCAGCAGATCTGGGACGTGATGCAGCAGCTCAAGCCGTCCGCCACGACGCCGGCCGACACCGAGCTCCTGCGGCAGCGCTGGCTGCGCAACAGCCCGGTGCAACTCCGTGTCGCCGGGACCCGGTTGCTGGAGGAGCCCGACCGGACCGACGAACTGGCCGCCGTGACGGCGCTGCCGGTGCACGTGCTGTACGGAGACCGGGACGACGCCTGGGCGCCGGACCTCCTCGCGGACATGGCCCGCCGCCTCGACGCCCACCGGACCGTCGTGGCGGACGCCGAGCACTCGCCCAACCTCCAGCAGCCGGCGGCCACGGCGGCGGCCCTCACGTCGTTCTGGGACGCACTGCCCGCCGCGGGCGACGACGGCCCGCCAGCCGGCAGCACCCGTAGATCGTGAACGAGATCGTCGTGACGTAGGGGCTGATGGGGATGGTGCTGCCGAGCGCGAGGAGGATGCCGCCCTCGATCGAGAGGACGGCGAATCCCGCGCTCAGCACCGCCAGCAGGACCGGTGAGGCGGTCACCCGCGCCGCGGCCGCGGCAGGCGTGACGACGAGGGTCAGGACCAGCAGCGCCCCGATGATCTGCACCGACAGCGCGACCGCCGCCCCCAGCGCGAGCATGAAGGCGAGCGACAGCCCGCGCAGCGGCACACCGCGGGCGGCCGCGACCTCCGGGTCCGCGCTGGCGAACGTCAGCGGCCGCCACATCACCGCCAGGGCGGCGAGGACGAGCACGGACGTGCCGATCAGCCAGGTCGTCTGCGGGGTGTCGACCGCCACGATCTGCCCGGTGAGCAGTCCGAACTTGTTCGCGGCGCGGCCCTTGTAGAGCGCGAGGAAGAGCACGCCCAGGCCGAGCCCGAACGGCATGATGATGCCGATCGCCGAGTTGCGCTCCCGGGCCCGCGCGCCGAGCACGCCGATCGCGCCGGCCGCCGCCAGGGAGCCCACGATGGAGCCCGCCACCACGTTCACGCCGAGCAGCAGGGCGCCCGAGGCCCCGGCGAAGGACAGTTCGCTGATCCCGTGCACGGCGAACGGCAGGTCGCGCATGATCACGAAGACTCCCACCAGCCCGCCGACCAGTCCGATCACGGCACCGGCGATCAGGGAGTTGCGGACCAGGGGCAGGAGTTCGCCGTAGTGGTCGAAGACGAAGACCTGCTGCCACAGGCCGTCGGCGAGCGTCACGCCTGTCATATCGGTCATCTCCGTGTCTGTTCCGGCAGTTCGGCGTGGTGCGGAGGGGCGGCCGTCTCGTCGGGCGCGCCGACGACCGTGACACGGCCGCCGACGCGGACGACGTCGACCCGGGTCCCGTACAGCTCGGACAGCGACTCCGAGGTCAGCACCTCGTCCGGGGGCCCGGAGCGGTGGCCGCCGCGGGCGAGGTAGAGGACGCGGTCGGCCGCGGCCAGCACCGGGTTGATCTCGTGCGTCACGAACACCACGGCGGTGCCGTGCGAACGGCGCCGGGCGTCGACGAGCCCGGTCACCGCCCGCTGGTGGTGCAGGTCCAGGGAGAGCAGCGGCTCGTCGCACAGCAGGATCCGCGGATCGCCCGCCAGCGCCTGCCCGACCCGTACGCGCTGCCGCTCGCCGCCGGAGAGCAGGCCGACCGGCTCGTCCGCGTAGGCCTCGGCCCCGACCGAGCGCAGCACCTCGTCCACCCGGCGGCGCACCGCGCGGCCGGACCGGCGCGGTCCGAAGACATGGCCGTCGATGCCGAGGCGCACCAGGTCCCGGGCCCGCAGCATGGTCTGCGCGGACAGCGCGGCCTGCTGCGGGATGTAGCCGATGTGCCGACTGCCGCTGCGCGGGGGTTCGCCGAGTACGGTCAACGTCCCGGCGGACAGCGGCCGCTGGCCCAGCAGTGCGCGCACCAGACTGGTCTTGCCCGCGCCGTTGGGACCGAGGACGGCGAGGAACTCACCGGGCCGCACGTCGAGGTCCAGCCCCTCCCACAGCACGCGCGTACCGTAGGCGAGCGCGCCACCGCGCAGGCTGATCACCGGGGCCGCGGCGGTGCCGCCGGTGCCGCTTTCCGGGGAACGGCCCTGGCGGGCCGGGGGGATGCGGGCCGCGGCCGGGTCGCTCATGCGCCCAACGCGGCGGCGAGGGCGTCGACGTTCGCGGTCATCCAGCCGAGGTAGTCCTTGCCCTGCGGCAGCGTCTCAGTGACGGGGACGACCGCGACACCGGCCGCCTCGGCGGCCTGCTGGACCTTCTCGGTCTGCGGGCCCGAGGTCTGCTCGTTGTAGACCAGCGCCTTCACCTTCTTCCCGGTGAACAGCGCCAGGGTGTCCTGCAGCGTCCGCGGGGAGACGTCGTCGCCCTCCTCGATGGCCTCGCTGAAGTCCGGGGGCGTGGCGTTGCGCAGGCCGCTGGCGTCGAGCAGGTACAGCGGGACCGGTTCGGTGATCGCCACTGCCTCGCCGCCATGCGAGGCCTTGATGTCGGCCTCCTTCGCCATCAGGGGCTCCAGCTTCGCCTTGAACGCGGCGGCGTTGGCCTTGTAGTCGCTCGCGCCCGCCGGGTCGGCCCCGGCGAGCGCCCCGGCTATCTCGTCGGCGATCGCGGCGACGGAGGGGAAGTCGTACCAGATGTGCTCGTTCAGCTCACCGCCGGGCGGGGCGGTCTTGCCCGACACCTTCACCGCGTTGATCACACGGGCGGAGCCGTTGCCCGCGCTGCGCAGCATGCGGTCGACGAAGTCGTCGTAGCCGCCGCCGTTCTCGATCACGACCTTGGCCTTGGACAGCGCCAACTGGTTCTGCGTGCCCGCCTCGTAGGAGTGCGGGTCCTGGTCGGGACTGCTGATGATCGAGGTGACGGTGACCCGCCCGGCGCCGATGCTGCGGGCGACGTCCCCGTAGACGTTCGTGGACGCGACCACGGGCACGTTCGCGGACGGTGCGGATCCGGAGGCCGCGGCCGTCGGCGACGAGGTGTCCGACGCGGTGTCCTCCGTGGTGCCGCACCCGGCGGCGAGGACCGCGAGGCAGAGTCCGGCACTCAGGGCCAGGAGCCGGGACGGTGACGTGGGCAGGGACATGGATTCCTCCGACGCGCTGGGCAAGGGGTGGCGGCCCGGCACGGCGCGGTGCGTGGCGGGCTCTGGCGAGGACTATACACAAACGGTTTTCATTTCCGATAAGCGCTTCCGTGCCGCCCACGGCCCCTGGGGGGAGGATGGTGCGGGGATCACCCGGGACCCCCGACATGGCGAGAGGGCGGGACATGACCGAGGCACTGGTGCTCGGCGGCGGAGGCGTCGCCGGGATCGCATGGCTGACCGGGCTGCTGGCCGGGCTCGCGGACGCGGGTCAGGACGTCTCCGGGGCCGAGGTGGTCGTGGGGACGTCGGCGGGTTCCGCCGTCGCGGCCCAACTGGGCAGCGGGCTGACCCTGGAGGAGCTGTACGCCCGGCAGACCGAGCCCGGGCTCCAGTCCGCGGAGATCATGGTCGACGTGGACCTGACGACCCTCGGCGAGCGCATCGGCGGCTCGCTGCAGGATGCCACCGGTATCGCGGACATGCGCCGCGCGGTGGGCAGGTTCGCGCTGGAGACGGAGACGGTGACCGAGGAGGTGCGCCGCAAGGTCGTCGAGGGGCGCCTCCCCTCGCACGACTGGCCCGCCCGCACGCTCAGGATCGTCGCCGTGGAGGCCGGGACCGGCGAGCCCCAGGTCTTCGACAACACGTCCGGCGTGAGCCTGGTCGACGCCGTCACGGCGAGCTGCGCCGTGCCCGGCGTCTGGCCGCCCGCCACCATCGGCGGTCACCGCTATGTCGACGGCGGCGTCCGGTCGGCCACCAACGCCGACTACGCCGGGGGCGCCTCCCGGGTCCTGGTGCTGGCGCCGCTGGGGAGCACCGACCTGTTCCCCACCGAGGTGACCCTGGAGCAGGCCGTCCGCGAACTGCGCGCCGGCGGCGCCGAGGTCGCGGTCGTCGAACCGGACGAGGCCTCGCTCGCCGCCATCGGCACGAGCCCGCTGGACCCGTCCACGCGCCGGCCCTCCGCCGAAGCGGGCCGCGCGCAGGGGCGCGCGCTCCGGCTTCCGTGGAGCCGCTGACGGGGTACGGCAGTGGGCCCCCGCAGCGGCACGTCGCTGCGGGGGCCCACCTGGGGGAAAGGGTCAGGAGCAGGTGCCCGCCGGGCGGTTGCGGGTCACGAGATCGGTGTCGGTGGTCGTGGTGTCCAGCCACAGGACACGCCGCCCGGTGTCGGCGGCGGCGTTGGCCTGCTGGCCGTGGCTGCACGAGACCCGGCCGAGCGGGGCGCCCTGCGGGGTGAACTGGTAGAGCTTGGCCAGGGAGTCGTTGTAGTCGTCGAAGACCTGGCTCCAGGACGCGTAGACCGTGAGGGTGACCGCGGTGTCCGAGGCGGTCAGGCCGTAGGCGCGAACCGGGTGCGCGCTCTTCTCCGGGATGAGGTCGGTGACATGGGAGCCGTCGATGTCCGCCCGGCGCAGCGTGGTGAAGTCGTCGTCGGTGTAGTCGGTGTCGATGACCCAGTAGACCCCGGAGGCGGTGACGACCGGGGCGCTGATCCACTCCGGCTGCGAGGGTGCGCCCAGCATCGTGGTGGTGCCGGCCGCGATGTCGTACACCTCGACGGCGACTCCGTAGACACCGTCGAACAGGCCGTCCTGGATGTACGCGATGCGCCCGTCGCGCACCGACGGCTCCGCGGCCTGGTTCTCCTCGCGGCTGAGCGGAACCTTGCGCGGGACGGTCGCGCCGCCCTTGAGGTAGAAGACCCGCTGGCGGCCGGACGACGCCTCGCGGTACGACCACGCCACGGTGTCGCCGTCGACGCTGAGGCCGCTGATCTCGGCAGTGGTGCTGAAGAGCGTCTTCGGCTTCCCGCCGGTGACCGGCGCGGCCAGGATGTCGTAGGTGCGGGTGTAGGGGTCGTCAGGGGAGACGAGGTCGCCGACGGCCACCCAGACCACGCGCTTGCCGTCGGTGACGGGGCTGAGGTGGGAGCGGCCGTCGTCCGGGGAGACCTGGCGGGGCTTGCCGGAGCCGTCGGTGCGGCCCACCCAGACGGCGTACGGGGCCAGGCTGTCGGCGCTGGACTTCGGCGCCGCCCACCAGCCGTTGCTCGCGCTGGGGTTGTTGCCGCTGCCGGTGTACGACATCAGGGTGCCGACCCGGCCCATGAGGACGTCGCTGTCCAGGCCGAGGGACTTCTCCCAGCCGGGGACGATGCCGTGGGCGTCGAAGGCGCCCTTGACGACGGCCAGTTGGCTGCCCTTGACGCCGAGCGACCGGGCTGCCGCGACGACCGCATCACGGCCCTCGTCGAACCCGTCGAGCGGGGCTATGTAGGAGGTCAGGGCACGGTAGACGATGCGGTCGGCGAGCGTGCCGCCCAGCTGCTCGCGGATGTCCCACAGGGCGCCGCTGAAGATGGTGGAGTTCATGTGCACGCCACCGTTGTCGTACGAGGAGCCGAGCGGCAGGCCGAGGAACTTGGCCGTGGTGGCACCGTCGTTGAGGTCGCGGAAGGCGCACTGCCGCGGCGTGCGGGTACGGCACAAGTCGCCGCCGATGAGCCCCGCGTCGGGGTCGGTCATCGGGGTGTGGTTGACGGTGACGTCAATGGTGTTGCCGAAGTAGTCGGCGATCGCCTCGTTCATGGCGCCGGACTGGCCCGCGTAGACGAGGTTCGCGGTGTGCTCGACCACGCCGTGGGTCATCTCGTGGCCGACGACGTCGAGGTCGGAGGCGAGCGAGCGGTACTCGTCGTCGCCGGTGCCGTAGACCATCTTGGTGTGGTCCCAGAAGGCGTTGACGAACGGGGAGCCGAAGTCCGTCACGCCGACCAGGGAGTTGATGGTCATGCCCTTGCCGTCGAGGCTGTCGCGCTTGAAGGTGTCGCGGTAGAAGTCGTACACCTGGCCCGCCGCCCAGTGCGCGTCGACCGCCCCGGTCTCGGTGAACTCGGGGCCCACCTTCGGCGTGGGCGAGACGAACGGGACGACGCTCTCGGGCCACGCGCCGGAGACGTCCTGGTACCAGACGCTGGAGGCGTCCCAGGTCTGGATGACGCCGTGCTGCTTGCTGTCCGCCATGTGCGCGGTGTCGCGCAGCAGGTACTGGCCGGTGGCGGTGTCCTTGGTCAGGTACAGCGGCACGGTCCTGCCGCCCAGCAGGGTCCCGCTGCCGGTCACGCTCCCCGAACCGGCGCCGGGAGTGGCCGGCTTGCCGGTCCGCATCGATGTGCCCTCGGTGCCGACGGCGGAGGCGGCGGGCGCAGCGGCCGCGAAGGTCGGAAGGCCGCCGGACTGGAAGAGCGCGACGCCGGTGGCGGCGTCGACGTACACCTCCTGGACGAGCGGCGTGCGGGTAGCGGGGTCGGTGCCGCGCACGGTGACATGACGGGCGAGCACGCCCTTGCCGACCGGCAGGACGGTCAGGCCGCGGTCGGTGCCCGACAGGTCGTCCGCGGCGGACTTGGAGTGGGCCGGGCGGTAGCCGCCGCGGGCCAGTCCGGACCGGATCTCCTCGACGGCGCTCCGGACGGCGGTGGCCGCGGGGAGGGACGGCCGGGCGGTGTCGACGTCCAGGGCGGTGAAGTAGGCACCCGAGGTGCCGGTGACGGTCCGCTTCCCGTCCCGGTGCGTCATGCGCACCACGTACTGCGCACCCAGGACCGGCACGCCCCGGTACTTCTGGCCGAGCCGCACGGTCTCGGAGCCGTCGGCCTCGGTGGAGACCGAGTCCGTGACCAGGTCCCGGTCCGGTGCGGGGATCCGGTACCGCTCCTGGTGCCCGGCCAGGTGCGACCGCGCCGCCTCGGCGGCCGGGGCCGACGCGTCCACCGCGTCGTCAAGCCCCTCCACCAGCGCGGGAGTCGCCGTGCCGGGAGCCGGCTCGGTGCCGGCCGGCGCGGCCGGTGCCGCTTCCTCGGCGTGTACGGGAGACGTCAGGCCCGCGACACCCAGCGCCGTGGTGACGGCGAGCAGGGCGGCGAGGCCGGCGCGGCCGGGTCTGTGAACGGGCGTGCGCCGTGTACGAGATGACATGGACAACGTGCCTCCGACGGCCCGGTGCGAACCCGGGCCCGGTAGTGGGACATCCGATGCCTGGCGCACCATCGCGCCCGCGGCTCGCCCCGACCCTCGTCGCCTCACGCGCGCATGACAAGAGAAGATCCCTTGGGAGTACGCGCAATTGCACAGGTGCGAAGGCCGGGTGTCCGTCAAGCGCGGGCGCCGGCACGCGCGAGGACCCGCGATACGTCGGAGGGAACGGCCGGTCTCAGCCCGAGGGGGTGCGCAGCGCGAGGACGGCCAGGTCGTCGTGGCCGTCGCTCGGGTGCTGGTCGGCGATGACCGAGCAGAACCGGTCGACCGGCAGGTGGGAGTTGGCCGAGGCGAGTTGTGCCAGAGCCCGCAGGCCGATGTCGACGGGGACATCGCGGTGCTCGACCAGCCCGTCGGTGTACAGCACGACGGTGGAGCCGGGTTCGAGGCGGTGGGCGTGGTCGTGCCGGCGCTCGCAGATGTCGACCCCGAGGGGCAGGTCCGGCTCGGGAGCCAGATAGCGGGCGTGGCCGTCCGGGGTGACGAGCAGCGGCGGCGGGTGGCCGGCCGTGCTCCAGTGCAGGGTCCACGCGTCGGGGCCCCTGGTCTCGATGCGGACCAGGCAGGCCGTGGTCACGCAATGCTCGTCGAAGGCGTCCAGCGTGGTGTCCAGCCGGGACAGGACGGCGCTCGGCGGTGTGCGCAGTTCGTAGAGCAGCGCACGGAGCATGCTGCGGGTCTGGGCCATCGAGGCGGCCGCCCGCAGGTCGTGGCCGGCGACGTCGCCGACGACGGCGGCGCAGGAGCCGTCGGGCAGCAGCACGGCGTCGTACCAGTCGCCGCCGATGTGCTCGGGCTGCACGGGCGGCCGGTAGACGGCGGCCGCCTCGACGGGACGCAGGTCGGGCAGGCCGGGCAGGAAGAGGCGCTGGAACTCCTCGTTGCGGTCGCGGACGCGTTCGAAGAGGCGGGCGTTCTCGATGGCGACGCCCGCCGTCCCGGCCAGTGCCACCAGCATCGCCTCGTCGGACTCGTCGAAGGGGTTCCCGTCGAGGCGCTCGGAGAGGTAGAGGTTGCCGTAGACCTGCTGGTGCACGCTGATGGCCACGCCGAGCAGCGTCCGCAGCTTCGGGTGGCCGGGCGGGAAGCCGACGGACTCGGGGTGCCGGGCGATGTCGGCCACGCGCAGCGGCTCGGGGTGGTGGATCAGATAGCCGAGCAGACCGCGGCCGCGCGGGAGTTCCGTACCGGCCAGGCGCTCCTTCTCGGACTCGTCGAGGCCGACGGTGAGGAACTCCGCCAGGCTCTCGCCCTTGGCGTCGAGCACGCCGAGCGCGCCGTAGCGCGCCCCGACCACGTCCACCGCGGCCGACACGATGCGGGACAGCACGACTTCGAGATCGAGCTCGCGGCTGATCGCCAGCATCGCGGCCATCAGCAACTGCAGCCTGCGCTGGGCCCGCGCCAGGTCGTTCAGCTCCGTCGAGATGCGTTCCAGGCCCGGATCCAGCGGGAACCACGCGTGTCCCAGTCCGCCAGGGTCCCGCCCGGCGCCACTCACCTCACCCATAGCAGCGACACTCGCCCACGACGATCCGACAACGGCACGAAGCGCACACGACACCACCAGACACCACGATGCAGAACAAAAGCTTCGGCGGTGCCCGCGCGGTCCGCCACCGCGCGCCGCACCGCCATCAGGGTGGCGGCGCGCGCCGCGGCGCCCCGGGCGGCGGCCGGCGGCGGCGTGCCCTGGTGCGCGGGGGCGCGACGTCCCGCCCATGCACATGGGCGCGGTACGGGCCAGTCGGGGCGGGCGGGCACATCACCGGCATGGCCCACGGCGACCGGGAGGGGTCAGCCCGCCGCGTGGGTACGGGCGTAATGGCGTGCAACGCGGGCGCGGTTGCCGCAGATGTTGCTCGTGCACCACTTGCGGCGCGGGTTCTCGGCGAGGAACAGCATCGAGCACTCGGGGTTCGCGCAGCGCCGCAGCAGGCGCAGCCGGTCGGGGCTGCCCAGCAGGGTGATGGCCTCGCCCGCGATGGCGGCGAGTGCGGCGTTGCCGCCGTGCTCGGTGTGCCAGCGGGTGGCGGCGCGCGGCCCGTCGCCGGTGAGGACGAGGCGCGGGCTGGCGGGCACCGCCGCGGCCGCAGCGTTGATGTCGTCCACGGCGGCGGCGTCGGCGGGACGGTCCTCCAGATGGGCGTCCAGCACCTCGCGGATCGCGGCGCGAAGCCTGCGCGTCGCCCCCGGGGCCGGGACCGGGCCCGGGGGGAGCCGGCGGGACTGGATGTCCCACCAGGCGGTGGCGGCGGCGGACGGTTCGATGAGGTCGACGGGCGGCTCGGCGGCCGTCATCACCGTGTCGGCGAGATCCAGCGCAACCAGGGGCTCGCCCCCCATGGGGAAGCCCGCGGCTTGGAGCTCCTCGACGCTTACTTGAATGCTCACATAGTGATGCTACCCATTAGTCACGAAGAGGTCCACCTCGCACTTTCGCGACGCGTCCCGGCTGCCGTTGCCTTCAGGTTCTAATGGAACTAGTGTCGATTGAAGCATTAGCCATCGACACGGAAGAGGGACCGCCATGGGACTGTCATGGCAGCAAGGACCGCTCTCCACCACCAGGCTCGGGCGCTTCCTGGTCCCGGACCCCCTCCCCGAGCGGATGCTGTTCGCCGAACGGCTGCGCCGCCGCATGCGGGTCCGGTACGCGGGCGAGTGGATCGCCGACAGCGAGAACGTGGTCCTGCTCCACGAGCCCGGCCGCTATCCGGTGGCCTACTTCCCGCGGACCGCCGTCCGGGACGACGCGCTGCTCCCCACCGGCCGCACCACCCGGCACCAGGACCTCGGCGAGACCTCCTGGTTCACGGTGCGGGCCGGCGACCGGCAGGCCGAGCGCGCCGCCTGGCAACTGACCGCCCTCCCGGACCACGCGAGCGAGCTCGAAGGGCGCGTCGCCTTCGCCTGGCGGGCGATGGACGCCTTCTACGAGGAGGACGAACGCATCCTCGGGCACGCCGCCGACGCCTACCACCGCATCGACATCCGCGGCACCTCCCGCACGCTGGAGGTGCGCTCCGAGGGCCGTGTCGTGGCCCGCTCGGAGCATCCGGTGGTGCTGTACGAATCGGGGTTCGCGCCCCGCTGGTACGTGCCGCGGGCGGACGTCGACGAGACCGCGCTCAACCCGGCCGAGGGGCAGACGTTCTGCCCCTACAAGGGCCTCGCCGACTACTACGACATCGGCGGCTCGCGGAAGGCCGCGTGGTCGTACCGCGACGCCTACCCCGAGGTCGCGCGGGTGGGCGGACTCGTCTCGTTCGAGCCCGACAAGGTCGAGGTGCTGCTCGACGGCGAACGGCTCGTCCTCGAACCCGGCCAGCAGGTCGTCCCCCACGGCGTGGACCGCGGCCTGGACGCCGCCGAGGTCCGCGGCGCCTGACATCCCGGGGGCGGCGCGCCGGCCGCCCCTCCCGACCACCAAGGAGATCCCTCATGCCCACATCCCTCAAGGACCGGACCGTGCTCGTCGTCGGCCGCGGCAGCGGGATCGCCCGGGCCGTCGCCGACGCGGCGCTCGCCGAGGGCGCGCGCGTCGTGGCGGCCGGCCGTTCGGTGACCGGCCTCGAGGAGGCCTACCGCGGCACCGGTGTGACGGTCCGTCACGTCGACCTCACCGACGAGGCGTCGATCGCGGCCCTGGCCGAGGACCTCGGAGCCGTCGACCACATCGTGTCCGCGGCCTCCGCGCGCGCCCGCGGCCTGGTCGGCGAACTGGACCCCGCGGCGATCGTGCTGTCCTTCCACACCAAGGTCGTCGGACCGCTCATGCTGGCCAAGCACTTCGCGTCGCGGATGCCGGGGGACGGCTCGTTCGTCCTGCTCTCCGGTGTCGCGGCGCTCGAACCCGACCCGGGCTTCATCGGCGTCGCCGCGACGAACGGCGCGGTCAACACCGTCACCCGCTCGCTGGCGGTCGAACTCGCCCCGATCCGGGTCAACGCCGTCTCCCCCGGCACCGTCGACACCGGCGCGTGGGACGCGCTCGGCGACAAGAAGAAGAGCGACTTCTTCGCCCGGCTGTCCGCCGCCAATCCCGTCGGGCGCATCGGCACCCCCGAGGACGTCGCCCACGCGGCGGTGTTCGCGATGACCAACACCTTCCTGACGGGCGTCTGCCTGCCCGTCGACGGCGGGCAGCCGCTGGTCTGACCGGCGTCCGTACCGGGCCGGCCGCACTCCTGTGCGGCCGGCCCGGTCGTGTCGCCGTGCGGTGAACCAGGCGCTCCGCCTCCCCAGTTGGCCAACCCGTCCCTGCGCGTGGCAGCGCCCGGTGTCGTCCATGGGACATGGCGCCGATGCGACGCCGGGATGTGTTGGCGGGGCGCCGCCATGTGCGGATCATTCATCGAGGCTCCCGATTTCCCAGCCTTTTGTGCTCAGTTAGGAGATCCTTTGCCTCCCTCCTTCCGGCATGGCCGGCGGCTCGCCGCCGTCGGCATCGCCCTGTCCTTGTTCCCCGCACTCGGCGCCGTCTCCGCGTCCGCGTCCCCGCCTCCCGCCACGAGCGCCACGACCGCCGGTCTCGCCGCACGCGCGGCGGCGGCCCAGGGCAGTGGTGCCCCCCGCACCGTCACCCTGATCACCGGCGACGAGGTGACCGTCACCGGCAGCGGCCCGCTCACCGTGACGTCCCTCCACGGCCCCGACGGGCGGCCCGTGGCGGCATCGACCACGAAGGCCGACGGCGAGACCTACGTGTACCCGGACGAGGTCATGCCCTATGTGTCGGCCGGTGTCCTCGACAAGAACCTCTTCAATGTGACGCGGTTGCTGGCCTACGGCTACGACAACGCCCGCACCGACCGCACACCCCTGATCGTCCGCTACGCCGACCCGGCCCACGCGCGCGCCAAGGCGATACCCGAAGCGGCCGCCGGCGTACGGCCCCTGACGAGCATTCAGGGCGCGGCGGTGGCCGCGAGGCACGACGGCGCGGCCGCGTTCTGGGACTCCCTCACCGAAGGGGTGAGCCCTGCCGCCCTGAACCGCAGCAGCACCCTGCGCACCACGGTCGACGGCGCGCAGGGCTTCACGAAAAAGGGCGCCGCGGGGAAGCGGGCCGCCGCGCCGGTCCTGGCGGGCGGCATCGAACGCGTCTGGCTGGACGGCAAGGTGAAGGCCGATCTCGCCGACACGGTCGCCCGGATCGGGGCGCCCGAGGTGTGGAAGGGCGGCAACACCGGTCAGGGTGTGGACGTCGCGGTGCTGGACACCGGCGTCGACGACGGGCACCCCGACCTGTCGGGCCGGATCGCCGCGGAGGAGAGCTTCGTCCCCGGCGACACCGCCGTCGACCGGCACGGCCACGGGACGCACGTCGCGTCGACCATCGTCGGCACCGGGGCGGCGTCCGACGGCAAGGAGCGGGGCGTCGCCCCGGGTGCCAGGCTCCACGTGGGCAAGGTCCTGGACAACACGGGCTCGGGACAGACCTCCTGGATCCTGGCCGGCATGGAGTGGGCGGCCCGCACCGAGCACGCCAGGGTCGTCAGCATGAGCCTGGGCAGCTCCGACCCCAGTGACGGCTCCGACCCGATGAGCATGGCCGTCGACAGCCTGAGCGACGAGACGGGCGCCCTGTTCACGATCGCCGCGGGCAACTCCGGCCGGAGCGGGACGATCGGCGCGCCGGGAGCCGCGGACGAGGCGCTGACCGTCGGTGCCGTCGACACCTCCGACGCGCTCGCGGGCTTCTCCTCGCGCGGGCCGCGGGCGGGCGACGCGGCCATCAAGCCCGAGATCACCGCGCCGGGCGTCGGGGTGCTGGCGGCGCGGTCGCAGTACTCGCCGGGCGAGGGCCCGTACACGACGATGAGCGGCACCTCCATGGCCACCCCGCACGTCGCGGGCGCGGCCGTGCTCGTCGCGGCGGCGCACCCGGGCTGGACGGGCCGACAGATCAAGGACGCGCTGGTCAGCACCGCGAAGGCGACCCCCTCGTACACCGCCTACCAGGCGGGGAACGGGCGCGTGGACGCCGCGGCGGCCGCCTCGGCGACGCTGCTCGCCACCGGCACCGTCTCCGAGGGCGTGCAGACCTGGCCGCCCGCACCGGGCGCGACCGTCGACCGCGACATCACTTACACCAACACCGGCGACGCCCCCGTCGCCCTCGACCTCGCGGTGACGTCCCCCCGCTCCCCCGCGGGACTGTTCACCCTGTCGGCGCCAAAGGTGACCGTGCCCGCCCACGGCACCGCCGCGGTCACCGTGACCACGCACCTGGACGCCACGGCCCTCGGCACCTCGTACGACGCCCGGGTCGAGGCCTCGGCCGGTGACACGGTCAAGGTGGCCACCGCCGTCGGTGTCTCAACGCGGAACGAGCAGTTCGAGCTCACCCTCGTGCCCAAGGACCGCTCCGGACGCGTCGTCACCGGCGAGACGCTGGTCTTCGTCCAGCAGGGGCAGGACCCCGGCCTCATGGGGTGGCTGACCATCGAGGGCCCCACCACCTTCCTGATGGACGGCGGCCCCTGGACCGTCGCCGCCACCGTCCCGGTGGAGGGCGTCCACGGACCGCGCTCGCGCGGCCTCGCCCTGCTCGCCGTGCCCGAGCTCACCCTCGACCACGACACCACCCTCACGCTCGACGCCTCCAAGGCACGCCGGCTCACCGCGGTCACCCCGAAGGAGACCGTCACCACCGCGATGCGGGTCGACTACATCCGCACCCGCGAGGCCTCCGGCACCTGGCAGTGGAACTTCGGCTCCTGGCCCGACTACGACAGCTTCTTCGTGCTGCCCACCGACGGGAAGCTCGAGGACGGCATCTTCGAGCTGCGCGCCCGCTGGCGCGACGAGCAGCCCGTGCTGAAGATCTCCGCCGACGGCGAGGACGTCGACGACATCCTGGTACGGCAGGCGGCACAGCCGCTGCCCAAGGGCAACCTCCGCCTGGACACCGTCTGGGCCGGGCAGGGCACCCCCGCCGACTACACCGGTCTCCAGGTCCGCGGGAAGGCCGCCGTCGTACGCCGCGACGAGTCCGTGTCCCTCGCCGAGCAGACCGCCGCGGCGGCCGGGGCCGGGGCCCGCATGCTGCTCGTGGTCGACGGCGGGGACGGCCGGCGGCTGGACCCGCGCACCGACGTCAGCCCGCCGATCACCGTCGTCGGGGTCGGCGAGGACCAGGGCGAGGCCCTGATCCGCGGCGCCCAGCAGGGCGGCGCCTCACTGCGGCTGCACTCCGACCCGGTGACGGACTACCTGTACGACCTCACCCGCGTCTGGACGGGCGCCGTGCCCGCCGATCCGACGTACCGGCCGCGGGCCGGTGAACTGGCCGAGGTCAAGACCGAGTTCGACAATTCCCGGCAGGCCGACGCCCGGGACTACCGCTACGACATCTGGCCGGGGTTCTCGCTGGTGGGCCTCGGCACCGAACTCCCACGCCCGGCCCGGGGCACCCGCACCGACTGGGTCTCCACCGACTCCGGCGTCCAGTGGGCGCAGGCGGCCACCGTCATCGGGGAGGTCAGGACCCTGGCGCCGCAGCGCACGTACGCGCCGGGCAGCGTGACCCACGACCAGTGGTTCTCGCCCATCGCGCGGCCCCGCGCGAACTGGGCCTTCCCGGGCAACGGCAGCTGGCGCCAGGACGACGCACTGTTCATCACGGTGCCGGGCTGGGGCGACGGGGGCACCCGCCGCGAGGGCTACGCCGTCACCCCGGACGCACAGTCCACCGCCTCGCTCTACCAGGGCGGCACCCTGCTGGCCAGCTACCCCGGCACCTTCGTCTACACCGGCGGCCTCAAGCCCGAGCCGCTGCCGTACCGGTACCTCCTGGAGACCGCGCGCGGCGACTGGGACAGCCCCTACTCCACCAGTACGCGCACGGCGTGGGACTTCACCTCCGCCCCCGGCCGGCTGCACGAGGGCGTCGCCCTGCCGATGATCCAGCTCGACTACGCCGTCGACACCGACGACATGGGCCGGGCCGACCGTGACGCGCGCTTCACGGTCACGCCCTCGCACCTGGCGTCGCCCGAGGCGGAGCAGCAACTGCCGCCCACCTGGGCCATCGGCACGGTCGGCCTGGAGGTCTCCTACGACGACGGGGCCACCTGGCACCGGGCCCCGCTCAAGCACATCGGCGACGGTTGGCGCACCCGCCTGGACGCCCCGAAGGACGCGTCCTACGTCACCCTCCGCGCCACCGCCTCCGACGACCGGGGCAACGCGGTCGACCAGACCGTCACCAGGGCCTTCGGCCTGAAGTGACCCGACCCGGTGCGGGCCGGAGCGGTACGCCGCCCGGCCCGCGCCGATATCCGGTCGACGCGGGCCCGGCGTGCCTCGTAGCCTCCCGGCATGTCCCCTTCCCCCACGGCCGGTTCCTGGCACCACGTCGAGTCCCGGCAGGACTTCGCCGCCTATCTGGAACACCTCGCCGCCGATTGCGAGCGAGCGTGCACGGGCCGCGCGACGGGCGAACTCCCGGCCGGGCGCTGGACGAACCAGAGTGTCGACCGTTTCCTGCGGGGCTGGGCCCGGCTCCTCGGGCACAGGATCAACGGCACCGACCTTCTCCACGAACAGGCCCCCGGCAGGCCCGGATGGCAGGGTCTGGCCCACCAACTCGACGCCGCCCGCACGGCCACGCCCGCGCCCGTGACTGTGGGAGCTGTGCCCGGCATCACCTCGGAGCAGGTGGAGTCCGCGGAGGACCTGCGGACGTATGTCACCGCACTCGCGGCGGACTTCGACCGCGACCGGCAGGAGTGCCTGGCGCGGATCCGCCGCGGCGGTCGGGCGGACGACGGAAGCGGATGGGCACACGGCACGCTGTACAACTGGCTCGAGGCCTGGGCGGCCTGGGTCGGCGGCACGTCGCCGCTGCACGGACAGCTCGAACCGGTCACCTGGCGGTCGGTGGCCCTGCAACTGTCGGCGGCCCGGATCTACGAGTAGTTTCGGGGTGAGTTCAGGCCGAGTTCTCGCGGATGATCCCGATCCATGTCGCGTGCGGCTCCTCTCGTCGACGCTGACGGGTGCGGGCATGAGGTGTTAGTGCGTGTATCGGAAGCAAGCGGGGGGCACCCGCCGACCTGGTGTTTCTCGGGAGAGTGGCATCCTTGGCCAGTGCTCTCATCCGATCATGTGGGCGTCGTGTTCTTCGATGTCGATGGCACCCTCGTTCCGGGTACGAGTTCGTCGGTCTTTCTGGCTGGCTTCCTTGGCCATCGGGACGAGTTGGCCAAGGCCGAAGACGCCTACGCCTCTGGTGCCCTGGACAATCGGCAGGTCTCCGAGCTGGATGCGGCGGGCTGGGCGGGGGTTCCCGAAGACCGGGTTTCCCGCTGGCTCGACCGGCTTCCCTTGGTCTCGGGCATCACAGAGACTGTGGCCTGGTGCCGGCAGAACGGGTTGGTGCCCGTGCTGGCAACTCTTGCCTGGTCGCCAGTCGGCAGCTACCTGACTGACCGGTTTGGCTTCCACGCGTTCAGCGGGCCTCGCCTGGAGACCGTCGACGGCCGCTTCACGGGCCGGGTCGCCCGTCACTTCGACGAGTACGACAAACGAGATTTCGCCCTCGCCAAAGCGCGAGAGCTGAGGCTCGCTCCCCGCTCGTGTGGGGCCATCGGAGACAGCCGCTCCGACCTGCCGCTGTTCGCATCCGTCGGGTTGAGCGTGGCGTTCAATGCCTCGGCAGGTGCGCGCGATGCGGCGACCGTCACGGTGGACGGCAACGACCTGCGAGGCGTGCTTCCCGTCTTGAGCCGCCTGGTCACAGCCACTCGTTGATGGCCGCGGCCAGCACGGTCGCCCCGTAAGGTACCGCGAGCTTGTCGTACCTCGTCGCCACGGCCCGGTGCCCTTTGAGGCGGTTGATGCCGCACCCGACCGCGTGCCGCTCGCGGTAGCCGACCGGATCGAACTTCGGAGGCCGGCCGCCACGAGAGCCGCGTTCCTTGCCGTTCCGTGCCTGATCGGCCTTGTCCGGGATCATGCAGCGGATGCCACGTCGCCGCAGGTAGGCACGGTTCCTGCGCGAAGCGTACGCGTGATCCGCTCGGACCCGCCTCAGCCGGGTGCGCGACCTCCCAAGCCCCGGGCGAGGAAACCCGGACTCGGCCCAGGACGACCTCGAACTGCGGGGAGTCCCCTCGCTGTCCCGCGGTGATGACGATCGGCATGGGCTTTTGCCGCTGCTCGACGGCCGGATGCAAAGTGGTGGTCAGGCCGCCGCGCGGACATCGGTGAGTCGCCCGAAGGCGTTCTCCAGGGGTGCCCCGCCGGGCTGGAGCACCTCCGCCGCGATGCCGAAGAGCCCTGCGAGCACCGCCTCGGTGACGGCGACCGCGGCCACGCTCTCGCGGTTGGAGACGCCGCGTTCGGCGACGCGGTAGCCGCCGTCCGGGGTCACCTCCATGGCCTGGCCCCACAGGGCACCGGAGGTCGTGCGGTGCGCCCGGCGGAGGATGCCCGCGGCGAGGTCGGGACGGCCGAGGCGGCACAGGCCGTACGCGGTCGCGCCGGGCCAGGCGGCGAAGGCGCCCGCGGCACCGTGGTCGGGGCGGTCGGAGAACGGGGCGACGGGGTCGCGCGGGTCCAGGGCGCGCATCCAGTCGCCGTCGAGCAGCCGCCCGGTGACGAACCCGACCATCTCCTCGCGATGCGCGGGGGTGAGGTCGCCGGTCATGTCGGCGGCGACCAGGACGAAGTCCAGGCAGTGCCCGATGACGTCCGTCCCCTGCGGGTGGCTGATGCGCCAGCGTCCGTCGCCCGCGTACTGGCCGAGCACCGCGCGGGCCAGCCGCGCGCCCTCCGCCTCGGCCTCCACGGCCTCCGCCTCGCTGCCCAGCGACCGCAGCAGCGTGCCGAGCGAGCGCAGCATGCCCGCGTACCCGGCGTTGAAGGAGACCACGGCGTCCCGGTAGTTCGGCACGCACTCCAGCAACTCCCAGGCGTCCGCGCCCAGATCGGCCAGGACGCCGTCCGCGTACCGCGCGCGCCGCTCGCGCGGCCGGTAGGCCATCGCGCGCAGGTGGTCCAGCACGCCGCGGTCGCCGGCCCGCTCGGCGAGGAGGCCGGTGTCCCCGGTGACGGTGACGTACGCGGTGACCGTGCGGAAGAGGGCGTGGTCGTTGGCGGCGTAGTGGTTGCCCACCGGGAGCAGGTTGCGGGTGTCGAAGGAGTGGCAGTGGTCGTAGGGCTGCGCGAGGGCGGCCAGCAGCCAGGCGCGCAGGCCGCGGGGCTCCAGCAGGGCGGCGGTGCGGGCGAATTCGGACTGGTCCCAGAAGAAGGTCGTGGTGGGGCCGAGGCGCGGCCCCCCGGTGAGGAAGACCGGGCCGGTGCGGGACACCCGGGTGTTGCGCATGTACACGGCGAGCAGCGCGCCCAGGTAGTAGGTGCGTGCGAGGTCGGCGTCGTCGGTGTGCAGGGTGGGCAGGTGGCCGGAGAACTCCGGGTTGCCCGGGGTGAAGGCGTACCGCCAGGTGGTCCGCCACCGGTCGGCGATCCCCTCGAAGCCGGTCCCGAAGGTGCGCGCGGTCGCCGTGGCCGCGCCGTGCGTCTCCTCCTGGGACGTCCCGATGTCGAGGGCAAACTCCAGCACGTGTGCCTGCCCGGGCGCGAGCCGCAGGTCCCAGCGCGCGCGCCCGCGGGCGCCGTTCGCGGTCAGGGTGGCGGGCGGCTCGGCGAAGGCGTACGCCGACCGCGCCGGGCTACGGGAGTCGGCCACGCACAGGGCGCCGTCCGTCACCCGGGCCGTCCACCGCTGGCCCTCCCACCAGGGCCGGGTGCGGGCGCGCTCCGTGCCGTCGACCTCCAGGCTCGCGCCGTCGTCCCCGAGGCGGAGTGCGATCCGGTGCCACTGCCCGGGGGTCAACGCCACGTCGGCGCGCACCTGTTCGCCGCCGATGCGCAGGAAGGGGCGGCCCTCGTCGAGGCCGATCGTCGCGGAGTCGGGGTGGTTGCCGTGGGTGACCACGATGCCGTGGGCGGCGGCCCGGTCGACGCGCACCCGGAGGGCGAGGGCGTCCCCGGCGCCGAGGGCGGTGGTGCCGACGCGCAGGTCGGTGCCGGGCCGCACGGTCCAGGCGGCGCCCGCCGTACCGACGGGGGTGATCGTGCCGTCCGGCCGCCGGACTTCCAGCCGGTCCACCAGGCACGGGGCGCCCGGCTCGCGGACGCGGTCGGCGTCCGGGGCGGAGTGGTCGGGCAGTTCGGACTCCAGGAGCATGGGCGCCGCGTCCTCGTCCCGCTGGATGCCCGGGATGCGCGGCGAGCCGAGCCGCAGCCACCGCTCGCCGTGCGGCAGGGTCTGCACCTGACGCGGCCGGTCGGCCAGGACCTCGGACCGGAGGCGTTCCGTGGCGTAGAAGTCGTGGTGGTGGCCGTGGTTCCACGGGGTGCCGTACAGCCAGCCCCAGTCCGTCTCGTGGTGCGCGAACATCGCCAGGAGTTCCTGTTCGACGCGGGTGCGCACCGGCTGGGCCGAGGTGTTGCGCAGCGTGATCCGCCACAGCAGCCGGCTGCGTTCGTAGCCCATCCGTACCTCGGTGTGCACCGTCAACGCGCCCCGGGTGGCCTCGCGTTCGACACCCCAGGGGGACCAGCGCAGCCGTTCCGCGGCGAGCGGGCGGCCGTCGATCCGCAGCACGCCGGTGTGGTAGCCGCCGCTGTACGGCGGGAAGGCCAACCAGGACAACGACGTCAGATCGGCGTTCACATGCCCCTGCCCCCACTGGTTGCGGAGGCTGGGCAGGTGCGCGAGCCGGTCGGCGGGCATCCACTCGCCGGCGAGTTCGTCCAGCGGGGGCACCCCCGCGGTGGCCGGTACGGGGCCGGGGGCCGGAGCGGGTGCCGCGGTGCGCGGCGTCGCGCTCACTTGGCCGATCCTGCGGTGAGTCCGGCGGCGAACTGCTTCTGCATCAGCAGGTACCCGGCCACCGGGATGATCCCGGCGAGGAACATGATGCCAAACAGCTGTCCGTAATCCATCTGGTACTGCCCCACGGAGAGATAGAGACCGGTGGTGATGGTCTGGCCCTGCAGCGGGCCGAGGATGAACTGCGGGTTGAGGAAGTCGTTCCAGATCCACAGCGACAGGAAGATCGCCACGGTGGCGGTGGCGGGCCGGACCAGCGGCATGACGATCGTCCACCAGATCCGCAGCCCTCCGGCCCCATCCAGCCGTGCCGCCTCCACGACCTCGTCCGGCACCGCGCGCATGAAGCCGACGTAGACGAAGACCGCGAAGGAGAAGTAGCCGCCGCCGAGGTTGGACAGGACGAGCCCGGGATACGAGTGGTCGAGGCCGAGGAAGGTCAGGATCCTGATGGTCGGCAGCAGCACGACCTGCGGCGGGATCATCAGCCCCGCCGCGAGGACCGCCAGGATCGCGGCCCGCGGGCGGGTACGCCGGCGCGAGATCCAGAAGCTGAACGCCGAGCCGAGGGGGATCAGCAGCAGTACCGAACAGAGCACGACGATGAGCGAGTTGCGCAGACCGAGCTGGATGAGCTGGTCCGGACGGCCGAGTGCGGTGGACAGATTGCCGAGCGTGGGGTGGACCGGGGGCGCCGCCGGGTTGGCGACGATGGCCTCCTCGGTCTTGAAGGCGTTGACGACGGTCAGGTAGATGGGGCTGACGAAGAGCAGCACCACGGCGACCGCGGCGGTCAGCCGCACCGGGGAACGGAGCCCGCGGTACCGCCCGGTCCGCCCGGGGGCGGCCGCCGGCCGCTCCGGCCTCGGCCGGCGGCGCGTCGTGGGACGGGCGGGGGCGTGCTGGACGGTCACAGGTCGATCTCCCTGCGGCGGAGGATGCTCGTGACGGACAGGGCGATGACCGCGGACAGTGCCAGCAGGAACATGGCGACGGCCGAGGCGTAGCCGAACCGGTCGGTGGTGAACGCGGTCTTCACGATGTACTGCGCGGTGGACTGGGTGGCGTTGGCCGGTCCGCCGGAGGTGAGGACCTGGATGATGTCGTAGAGCTTGAGCACGGTGATCAGCGAGATGGTCACGCTGATGGTCGTGGCGGGGGCCACCATCCGCAGCGTGATCATCCGGAACTGCTGCGTGCCGGTGGCCCCGTCGATGGAGCCCGCGTCGTACAGCTCCTGCGGGATGTTCTGCAGGGCCGCGAGGTAGACCACGGTGGTGAAGCCGGAGAGCACCCAGGCGACCACGATGCCCACCGACAGCTGGGCGAGGTGCGGCCTGCCGAGCCAGTCCACCGGCTCGCCGATCACATGGAGCTTGATCAGTGTGTCGTTGAGCAGGCCGCCCTGGGTGAAGATCGCCTTCCACACGAAGCCGACGATCACCCCGGAGACCACCTGCGGCAGGAACGCCACGGTGCGCAGCACCCGGTAGGTGAGCGCGGTCCGGTTGAGCAGCACGGCGAGCAGCAGGCCCGCGACGTTGGCCACCGCCGTCACTCCGACGGCCAGTGCCAGGGTGAACAGGACGCTGGCGCGCAGTTGCGGGTCGTGCAGCATCTCGGTGTAGTTGCCGAACCCGATCCAGTCGCTGCCGGCCTTCAGGGGGTTCTCGTCGGTGAAGCTGCTGCGCAGGCTCATGAGGACCGGGACGACGATGAACACGGTGTAGAGCAACAGGCCGAACCCGGCGATCAGGCGGAGCCCGAGGTCCTGCGAGGCGTCGCGGAACCACGTCGACAGCGGTTTCACCCGCCTTCTCCTTTCCTGGGAAGGTGTGACTGACGTGCTGTCAGGTCACTTCGTCGCGGACTCCCACGCCTGGTCGAGCTTGGCCATCTCGCCCTTGACGTCGTCGGTGTTGAACAGGGCCTGGGCGGCGGCGAAGAACTCGTTGTTGAGCGAGCCCGGCAGCGCGTCGTCGTTGGTGGCCCAGCCGATCGCGCTGACCTTGGTGTTGTCCTTGGTCACGAAGGCGTAGGAGTCGGTGAAGGCGGGGCTGACGTTGACGCCGTAGCCGTCGAGGGTCTTGTCCTTGAGCATGGGGAAGGCGCCGTCGCCCTCGATCAGGGCCTTGAGGTTGCCCGCGTCGAGCGACCACGCCTTGGCGAAGGCCATGGCGCCCTTGGGGTCCTTGGCCTTGCTGCTGATCGCCATCGAGCCGCCCACCGCGAAGGGCACGACGGTGGACCCGTCGTCGGTCGGCCAGGGGAAGACGCCGATGGTGTCCCACTGGTCCTTGGGGATCGCGCCGAGGTACCAGCTGCCCATGGGGTACATGGCGGCCTTGCCGGCGTTGAAGTCCTTGATGGAGTCGGCGTAGCTGACGTTGAGCGCGCCCTCCTGGAAGTAGCCCTTCTGCACCAGGGTGCGCATCTTGGTCGCGGCGGCCACGACGTCGGCGTCGGTGAACTTCACCGTGCCCGCGTGCCGCTGCTGGATCCACTGCGGGTTCTTGCCCAGCACGTCGGCGCTGAACGCGCCGGTCAGCGGCATCCCGGCGGCGAACGGGTCGTTACCGCCCAGTTCGAGGGGGGTCACGCCGGACGCCTTCAGCTTCTCCGACACCGCGAGGAACTGCTTCCAGGTGGCCGGCGGGGTCACTCCGGCCTTCTGGAAGAGCTTCTTGTTGTAGAAGACCAGCGGGATGATCTGCGAGTTGGTCGGCGGGATGTACACCTTGCCCTTGATGGCGTTGCCCTGCGGCAGCAGGAAGTTCCGGTCGATCCAGGCCTGGTCGTACGGGGTGAGCAGGCCGGCCTCGGTGTACTGCGCGGGGGTGATCGACTGGAGCAGGTCGGGGAACTGGCCGGAGGCCCGCAGCTGCTTGGCGTAGGAGTCGCGGTCGGTGCTGGGAGCCACGACCTGCTTGATCGTCACGTCCGGCGCGGCCTTCTGCGCCCTGGCGATCGAGTCCGTCCAGAACGCCGGGGTCAGGGTCGGGGTGTTGAACGTCAGGTACGTCAGCGCGTTGCCGCCGGCCCCGCCGGAGGCGGTGGAGGAGCAGGCGGCGAGCAGGGAGAGTCCGGCGGCTGCGAGGAGAGCGGTGCTGCGCCTGCCGAGGGCCGTTCTTCTGGGCATGGCGGTCCCTTTCCGGGTGTGGAGTTGTCGGGAGACAGGCACCTGGCCCTCCGGGAAGCGGCGCACACCGCCCGCCGGAGCCCCGCGGCACCCGGCGAACGACCGCATCCCGACGCTGGGATAACGTTGTCTCGCCCCATACAGTAGAGTCCTCCGACAGCACGTCAAGTCCTCCGAGGACCACGGGCCGGTTCCGGAACACACCCGGGCGGTCCGGACGACCCCGGCAGGGGAACCGGGGAACTCCCGGGGAGACTGCGGACGCAGGGGAACGAGAGAACCGCGAGAGGGGAAGCCACGTGCCCGGACCCGACGCCACCGGCGAGACCGCCGAGCCCGCCAAGAGCGCTCCGCACCGGCCGCGCCGTCCCACGATGGTGGACGTGGCCCGCGAGGCCGGCGTCGCGCTGCGCACGGTGTCGCGCGTGGTCAACGGCGACACCACGGTCGGCGACGACTTCGCCGGCCGGGTCCGGGCGGCCGTCGACCGGCTCGGCTACCAACCCGACGAGCGGGCACGGCAGTTGCGCAGCGGACGCAGCGGCGCGATAGGCGCGGCGGTCCGTCACATCGCCGACGCGCACCCGGTGCTGCGAGCGATCGACGAGACCGCCCGGGCCGCCGGCCTCACCGTGGTGGCGATGTCGACCGAGGACGACGAGGAACGCGAGCGCGACGCCGTGATGTCCATGTGCCGGCGCCGCATGGACGGCATCATCATCGAGCCCATCGCCCAGGACCACCACTACCTCCAGCCCGAGATCGACTCGGGTCTGGCCGTGGTCGCCTTCGACCGCCCGGCCGCCGGTCTGGACGTGGACACCGTGCTCACCGACAACCGCGGCGGCATAGCCCAGGCGTTCGCGCACCTCACCGCGCAGGGCCACCGGCGGATCGGCTACATCGGCGACGACGAGCGGATCCACACCGGGCGCGAGCGCGCGACCGCCTTCCGGGACGCGCTGACCGGGATCGGCCAGCCCCTCGACGGCATGGTCCACCCGGGCCCCGTCGAACCGGCCCGCGTCACCGCCGCGCTGGCCGCCCTGCGCGAGCGGCCCGACCCGGCGACCGCCCTGGTCACCGGGAACTTCAGCACCACCGTCGCCGTCATCCGGGCGCTCGGCGCGGACTTCGGCAGCATCGCCCTCGTCGGCTTCGACGACTTCGGCCTCGCCGATCTGCTGCGGCCGGGGGTCACGGTCGTGGCCCAGGGCGACGAGGAGATCGGCCGCACCGCGATCGAACTGCTCACGGCGCGCCGCGCGAACCGGGCCCGCCCGACCCGTACGGTCATCGTCTCCACCCGGCTGATCCCGCGGGGGTCGGGCGAGCTGGCGCCCTGAAGTCGTCTGCTGCACGGGCCCGCGGACGACCGAGACATCGGACGATAACGTTGTCTCCACCTGCGGACCGGCCGCCGGAAAGCGCGTCAGTGACCGTCGAACGCGATGCCGAGGCCGCTACCGCACGTGGGCGCTCAAGGCCGGAGGGCCGGTTCCCGTGGCGGGAACCGGCCCTCCGAGTGCGGGGACGCGGTCAGTTGACGGTGAGCGCGGCCGTGTCGTTCGACGTGTTCGTGTCGAACGCCGGCTGCCCGGACGGCCCCCAGGCCATGGAGACGGAGCCCTGGGCGCCCGGGATCACCTGGTCGACGCGCACGGTGACGGAGAAGTCCGTGACGGTGCCGGCCCTCGAGACGATGCTCTGACTCGAGCAGAAGTACCCACCGCCCTGCGGACGGCAGTTGGCGGAGGAACCGACGGGCGATGTGCCGGGCGGCAGCTGGACGTCGACGGTGCCGACGAGGTCGCCGCTGCGGTAGAAGATGCTCGCGGGACCGTTGTTGGTCATGGCGAAGTCCAGCGTCACGGTGTCGCCCTCGGCCGCGGTGACGCCGGCGCCGGTCACCGAGAAGTCCGCCGTGTTGGCGGCCCGCAGGCTGGTGATGCGGTAGTTGCCGTGCGAGCCGCGCTCGGACAGCGACACGACGCCGGACGGCGCGTCGTTGGCGGTCCCGGGCGTGATGACCTTCAGCGTCAGCTGACCGCCGACGCCCTGCGTCCACCGGTGGCCCGCGGCCGACCGCTGGATGCCCGGATCACCGGCCGGCGCGATCATCGAGTCCAGGTAGGTGTAGTACGCGGTCGACTCGACGTTCAGCCGGACTGCCGGCGCGAGCGCGGCCTTCTCCCCCGGCAGCACCTGTCCGGGGATGGTGCAGAGCGCCACCTCCGCCACCATGGGGCCGCCATCGGTGCTGTACTCGCAGTTGGCGAAGTGTCTGGCGAACCCGATCCCGGGTGAGGCCCACAGCAGCACCTGCGTGCCGTCGGCGGCGCGGTCGCCGATGTTGGTGAAGCGCACCGGCTCGTTGACGGTCGACCCGACCGCCAGGTCGGTCAGGTTCGTCGGCTGGGCCTGGTCGTAGGCCGGTCCGCCGATCTCCACCGTGCCCTGGCCGCCCACGATCTCCGCGTTGTCCGCGGTACCGCTGATCGTGTAGCCGCCGGACGACCCGACCGGCGCGCCGGCCTTCGCCTTCACGGTCATCTGGGTCTCGGCGCCGATCGAGCCGACACCGGTCAGGTCGTCGTAGTAGAACGACTCCTCACAGTTGGCGACGTGCTGGACCACTGTGCAGTTGCCGGAGAACGTCACGTTCGCGATCTCGGAGAGCTGCGTCACGTCGATCGTCAGCGTGGCACTGGTGCTCAGGCTCTTCGCCGTGGTCGTGAACGAGAGATAGGGCGTCGCGGTCTTCGACACCCCGGCCAGGGTCGCCGGGGAGACCGCGACCGGCGCGATCTGCTGGAGCGCGATGACCGGCTGGTCGTCTGCCTGCGCCGGGACGGCGACAACTCCGGTGAGCACGAGGCCCATCGCCGCGCCGACGACTGCGGTCAGCGCCGTGGCGCGGCGATGCGGACGGTGTTTCATGTGGTTCCCCCCACAAAGAGATCACAGGGTGTGCGCAGCACAGGCTAGGCACCGGTTGCTGGAGTTGACCACGCTGTTCTCGCGCCCGGCCGGGGCCAAATCCGGTTGATCCAACATGAACACCGTGCGGCTTTGCGGACATTTGACGAGCGCGCAAGAGTGCCCTGACCTGAGGCCTTCGCGTCGGCGGCCCGCCCGTTCCCGTCCGCTGCGCCGTGACGTACGTGGACTCGACGGCCGTGCGGGCCGCCGGGCCGATGCGGAGGAGGCCGGGGCACTCGGCACCGACAGCGTCCGGTGGGCTCGACCGTCGATCAGGACAGCGACCGCGCCCCCGCTCACCCCTCCGGGGCTCCGCGGCGGCGGATCGTCACGAACTCGCTCGCTTCCCCGCCGTTCAGGCGGCGCAGCAGCGAGCCCGCGATGCGCTGCGCCTGGGTCTTGGCCAGTTCGGCCTTCTCGCCTCGGTAGAGCGAATCGACCGTGGAGGTCCACAGCGCCAGCCAGCGGTCGAAGTGGGCGGGGCCGAGCGGGGCGAGGCGGTGCAGGGCGAGGTGGGGGTGGAGTGCGTTGCGTCGGTAGAGGCCGGCCGCGAAGAGCACCGACTCCCAGAAGTCGCACATCACGGGCATGTGCGCGGCCAGGTCCATCTTTGCCACGTCGGTGAAGACCGGGCCGATGAGGGGATCGGCGAACGCCCTGCCGTAGAAGGCAGAGACCAGCGCCTCGACGTCCGCTCGGCCCACCAGGTCGCGGGCGGCGGGTGCGCCGCCGGCCGGGGTCACAGCCGCCCCAGGACGAGTGCGGAACCGCAGACCGCGAGGGCGAGCACCTTGGTGCCCTCCAGTGCGACGTACACCAGGTGCGTGCGACTGCGCGGCACCTGTTCCCCCGCGAGGACCCGCGCCGTGCGCCGGTTGAGCGGGGGTCGTACGGCGGTCAGCTGGACGGCCAGCGCGGCCAAGGCCACCGCGCCGGCGGCGATCGCGACCGGGCCGGGGACGTCCCCGGCCGTCGCGGCGGCGGCGCACACCGCGAGGGCCACCTCCACCCGGTTCAGGGCCCGGAAGACGATCCGGCCGATGCCGAGGCCGAGGGGCAGCGTGATGCCCTCGGCCCGGAACTTCAGCGGGGCCTCCAGGAACGAGATGCCCAGGACCATGCCCAGCCACAGGAAGACGGCGGCGATCTGCACGAGGACGGCGGCGGCGTTCATCGGTCGGGCCCGGCATTGCGGCGAGGTTCCATGCGCCCACCGTAGCAAAATATGCATCTGAAATGCATATTAGAGACCGGGGTCACAGCGGAAATGCCCTGCGTCCCACCGGCCGGCCCTGTTAACGTCGTCCGCATGAAGCGCGCTGCCATGACGACGACGCCGGAGAGTGTCCCGGCGCGCTGACCGATGCCATCAGTCGAAGCCCCGGGGCGAGTGCCCCGGGGCTTCGGCGTACCCACGGTCACTCGCCCACCGCCCCCGCGAGGAGACCGCCATGCACGACCACCGCAGACTCGGCCGAGAGCTCGGCCTGTTCGACACCGACCCGCTGATCGGGGCGGGGCTGCCCTACTGGCTGCCCGACGGCGCGACCGTACGGCACGCCCTGGAGGGTTACGTCCACGAAGCCGAGCGGCGCGCGGGGTACCGGCACGTGAACTCCCCCGTGCTCGGCAAACGCGAGCTGTACGAGATCTCCGGGCACTGGGACCACTACCGCGACGACATGTTCCCGCCCATGGACCTGGGCGGCGAGCAGGTCGTGCTGCGGCCGAGCCTGTGCCCGCACCACGCGCTCATCTACCGCTCCCGCGCCCGCAGTTACCGGGAACTGCCGCTGCGCATGGCCGAACTCGGCGGCATGTACCGCTCGGAGCTGTCGGGGGTGCTGGGCGGGCTGACCCGCGTCCGCGCCATCCAGCTCAACGACGCGCACATCTTCTGCACCCTCGGCCAGGTCGCCGACGAGGCGCGCGGCGCGCTGGAAATGATCCGCCGGGCCTACGCGGCGCTGGGCATCACCCCGGCCCGCTACCGGCTCTCCCTTCCCGGCCCCGGCGGCAAGTACGTGGCGGCGCCGGAGTTGTGGCGCAGGTCGGCCGCGCTGCTCGAAGAGGTGCTGGACGGCTCGGGCCTGCCGTACGAGGCGGCGGAGGGCGAGGCCGCGTTCTACGGACCCAAGATCGACGTGCAGGTCGCCGACGGCGCCGGCCGCGAGTCGACCCTGTCCACCGTCCAGGTCGACTTCCATCAGCCCGACCGCTTCGACCTGCACTACGTCGGCGCGGACGGCGCCAGGCACCGCCCCGTGATGGTCCACCGCAGCGTCATCGGCAGCGTGGAGCGGGCGGTGGCGCACCTCGTGGAACAGCACGGCGGCGCATTCCCCGCCTGGCTGGCCCCGACCCAGATCGCGGTCCTGCCGGTGTCCGACGCCGAGGTGCCGGTCGCCGAGGCGTTCGCCGGGCGGGCTGTCGACCTGGGACTGCGCGCCGAGGTCACCGGGCCGGAACGCGGCACCCTGGGCGCGCGGGTCCGCGAGGCCCGTCTGGTCCCGTACCAGGCCGTCATCGGCGCCAAGGAGGCCGTCGACGGTCAGGTGGCGGTGCGGCTGCGCGACGGCCGGCGGCTCCCGCCGCTCCCCGCCGAGGACATGCTGGCCCGCGTCCGGGCGCTGACCTCCGCGTACCGGACCGGCCTGTGGGAGGAGGAGAAGGGCGCATAGCGGTCCGGATCACCGATCACGGATCGCAGAGGCGGTCCATCAGGCGTCCGGCCAGGCGCAGCACCTCGCGTTCGGTCTCGCTCAGCCCGGCGAGGGCCGACGCGAGCCACGCGTCGCGTTCGGCCACGTCCGCCAGGAGCGCGGCGTGGCCGGCCGGCGTCAGGGCGAGGAGGGCTTGGCGGCGTCGCCGCCTCATGGTTCGTCCTTCCCGTCCGGTCGGGCGACGTGGCCCGGCGACGCACCGCCGACGCGCTGGCCGCCCTGACCGATGTGCTGTCCGGGTTCCGCGGTCACGACGCCGGGCAACTCGACGCGGCACGCGCCCGGTTCGAGGTCAGCCTCGTGCGTCTCGGCGAGATCGCCGCTCCCTTCCGGGCCCACCGCCGGCTCGTCCGGCTGCTGGGCCGCACGGCCCCTCATCCGGCCGACGCCATCGACGCGCTGCTCGGCTGCGCCGGGCCTGTCGGCGACCTCGCCGCGCTCCCCGTCCCGCCCGGGCCGGACCTCGCCGCCCGCGCCAAGGCCCTGACCGCCAATGTCGTCGCCGCCCGCCGCGCCCTCGGGCGCCGGCCGGGACCGCCCCGGCACGCTCTGCCCACCGCTCCGGACGGGGTACCGGCTCACGCGGCCCTGGACCGCGTCGACGCGGCCCTGCGGTGCCTCACCACCGTGCACGGCGATCCGCCCCCGGCCGGCGCGCGCGACGGCGGTGAGCAAACGGCCCGTCAGGACACCGGCGCCCGCTCTCAGCCCGCCGGGCGGGGCTCCTCGTAGGGGATGCGGTTGAGGTGGAGTACCTCGCCGAGGGTCCCCCACTCGTCGGCACCGAGCTTGGTGAGGGGGCGCAGCAGCGGGGCGCTCGGACGGCCGTCGGCGAGGACGTCCTCGTCGGCGACGGCATGGAGTACGCGCCCGAAGACGAGGGTGGAATTGCCCATGCGCACGGTGGTGTGCGAGCGGCACTCCAGGGCGACCGGCGAGGCGGCCACCCGCGCCGGGCGCACACGCAGGCTGGGTTCGCGCTCGATGCCCGCGTAGTCGAACTCGCTGACAGTGCGCGGGAAGTCGGTCGCCGTCCGGTTGACGAGGCGCAGCAGCGCCTCGGAGGCGAAGTTGACCACGAACTCGCCGGTGTCCTCGACATTGCGCAGCGAGTCCTTCCGCCCGATCGAGGTGAACTGCACGATCGGCGGATCGGTGCTGGCGATGCTGAAGAAGGAGTGCGGCGCCAGGTTCCCGGTGAGCCCGTCCGGTGTGACGGTGGAGATCCACGCGATGGGCCGGGGGACGACGACGGAGGTCATGAACCGGTAGAAGGCGCCACTGCTCATGGTCTCGGGATCGAAGTCGACGCGCATGGCCGCAGTATCGCCGCGCGTCCCCGCGGCCCGCCGCGTCGCCGGGTCCCGGCGTGTCGGGAAGGTGATGATCCACAGCGGCCGCGGAGGCTACCACCCCCGGCACGACCTGCGCGAGTGCCGTCGTGAACCACTCCACGGATTGATCAAGTTCCCTTAAGCTGCGCGTCATGCACACGACCCTGACGGAGCACGCCCGGTGCTTGTACGGAGACGAGTACCGGCCCACGCGCGACTGCGTGCTCGACCACCAGGAGCAGCACTTCGTCGGCGAACTGACCTTCGCCGACGCCGACTCGATCGTCGCGATGCTGCACGACCTCAGTCCGCACGTCGTCGACGGACTGCTGCCGGTGTGGATCCGCAACCTCGCCTACCGGCTCGCCCTGCTCCAGCGCCCCCACGACGCGGCGCTGCTGCGGGAGGCGGCCGACAGCCTCTACCTCCACGGGCCGGCCTGGGACGACATCGCCGCCGACCTGCGGCGCCGGGCCGACGAGGTGGACCGGCAGCCGGCGGGTCCGCAGGCGTAACGACGGGGCGGCGCCAACCCCCGGGGCCCGCCCGGTCCTCACCCGCCCGGCGCAGCCACCGCCCGGCGATCGGGCGAAACCCCGGGCGGGTCCGGTTGCCGGAGGCACGGGCATGGAACGTGACCCGGCACACCGACCCCGGACGACCGCCCAGGAGCAGCGCCATGACCAGGATCGCCGTCATTCTCGGCAGCACGCGGCCCGGCCGCAACGGCGCCGCCGTGGCGGAGTGGGTGTACGACAACGCCGCGGCGCGCAACGACGCCGAGTACGAGCTGGTGGACGTCGAGGACCTCGGGCTCCCGCTGCTGGACGAGCAGGTGCCGCCGTCGATGGGCCACTACAGCCGCCCGCACACGCAGGCGTGGGCGGAGCGCGTCGCGTCGTTCGACGGGTTCGTCTTCGTGACCGCCGAGTACAACCACTCGATCCCCGGCGCGCTGAAGAACGCCATCGACTTCCTGTACGCGGAGTGGAACAACAAGGCGGCGGGGTTCGTGGCCTACGGCAGCGCGGGTGGGACGCGGGCGGTGGAGCACCTGCGGCTGGTGATGGCGGAGGTGCAGGTGGCGACGGTGCGTGGCCAGGTGGCGCTGTCGCTGTTCCACGACTTCGTCGACATGAGCCGCTTCGAGCCGGGCCCGCGCCGGGCCCAGGAGCTCGCTGTCGTCCTGGACCAGGTCGTCGCCTGGAGCAAGGCACTCGCGCCGCTGCGCCGGGTCTCCGCCGGCTGACCGGTCCCTGGGCAAACACCGAACGGCGCCCGCCCGCCGGGTGACCGGCGGGCGGGTCCGGGCTCAGCCGGAGCAGGCGGTGCGCTGGGCCTCCTGCCACTCGCAGCGTGGGCAGAGCGGGGTGCCCGGGATCTGCGCCTTGTACTCCGTGGGCTCCCGGCACAGGGTGCACTCGGCGACCGGCTCCCCGGGGGCCGCCGTCCAGTCGACGGAGGCGAGTACCGGGACCGGGACGTCGCAGTACGGTTCACTGCTCATGTCGTTGCCTTTCGCGAGGACGGCCGGGGACCCGTGGAGGGGTCCCGTGACTCAGACGGTACCCAGTGCCTCGCGCAGGACGGTCTGGGCCTGGGTGATGGCGGCCTGGGCGGCGTGGGTGCCGCGCAGGGCGTTGACCATGACGAAGTCGTGGATGATGCCCTGGTAGCGGACGGCGGTGACGGGGACGCCGGCCTCGCGGAGCTTGTTGGCGTAGGCCTCGCCCTCGTCGCGCAGGACGTCGGCCTCGCCGGTGATGACCAGGGCCGGGGGCAGTCCGGTGAGCTGCTCGGTCGTGGCGCGCAGCGGGGAGGCGGTGATCTCGGCGCGCTGGGCGGGGTCGGTGGTGTACTGGTCCCAGAACCACTGCATGCCGTCGCGGCGCAGGAAGTAGCCCTCGGCGAACTGGTGGTAGGACGGGGTGTCAAAGTTCGCGTCGGTGACCGGGTAGAACAGCACCTGCTGCACCAGGGGCAGGCCGCCGCGTTCCTTGGCCATCAGGGTCAGGGCGGCGGTCATGTTGCCGCCGACGGAGTCCCCGGCGACCGCGATGCGGGTGGCGTCGAGGTCCTTGGCGGCGCCGTCGGTGACGATCCAGCGGGCGACGGTCCAGTTCTGCTCGATGGCCACGGGGTAGCGGGCCTCGGGGGACAGGTCGTACTCGGGGAAGACGACGGCGGCCCGGGCGCCGGTGGCCAGTTCGCGGACCAGGCGGTCGTGGGTGTGGGCGTTGCCGAAGACCCAGCCGGCGCCGTGGATGTAGAGGATCACCGGCAAGGTGCCCTCCACGCCCGCGGGACGGACGATCCGGGCGCGGACGCTGCCGGTCGGGCCGCCCTCGACGGTGATCCACTCCTCGTCGACCTCGGGCCCCGCGATGTCACCGGACTGGACCTCGTCCACGGCCTTGCGGCCCTCGGCCGGGGCCAGGTCGAACAGGAACGGCGGCTTCGCCGTCGCCGCCGCGAAATCCGCCGCGGCGGGCTCCAGGACAGGGGCGGTGGGCACGTGCTCGGACATGGCCGACTCCTTCGAGAGCGGTGACCGGACCGTTGCGGCCGGTTCACGAGGAGAAACATAGCCCACGATTGACTTGTGCACAAGTTAGTTGTCACGCCTGAACCGGCGCCTGAACCGGGCGCGGGCGGCCGTCAGGGACGCCATGTCCCCGACGGCCGCCGGGATCGACGGCTTCCGCCCCCGGACGGCGCCCCTACTCCAGGACGCCTTCGTGGAGTTGGGCGAACAGTTCGGTGTTGCGGCTGTAGTCGACGGGGACGTCGATGACCGTGACGCCGGGCTGGACCCGGGCCTCACGGGACAGCGACTCGCCGAGGACCTTGGTGAACTGCTCGTCGGTGTGCACCCGGTAGCCGTGGGCGCCGAAGGCGGCCGCGTAGTGGGAGATGTCGTAGTCGCCGAGCCGCACCCCGGAGGTCCTGCCGTACTTCAGCTCCTCCTGGAAGCCCACCATGTTGTAGCTGTTGTCGCGCAGGATCACATGGGTGAAGTGCAGGCCGAGGCGCGTGGCGGTCTCCAGTTCCTGGGCGCTGAACAGGAAGCCGCCGTCGCCGGAGACGGACACGACCTGCTTGCCGGGGCGCACCATACAGGTCGCCATCGCCCACGGCAGGGCCACGCCGAGCGTCTGCTGGCCGTTGGAGAACAGCAGGTGGCGGGGCTCCCAGGCGCGGAAGTGGCGGGCCATGTAGATGTAGTGCGAGCCGATGTCGCAGGTGACGGTGGCGTCGTCGTCCACCATGTCGCGCAGCGTCAGCAGCACCGACACCGGGTTCAGGCCGCTCCCGTTGTGTCCGGCCATGCGCGCCGTCTCGTCAATGCCGGCCAGTGCGCGTCGCTGTTCGGCGAGTTCGCCGAGCACCTCCTCATCGAGCCGCAGTCCGGACAGCCGGCCCGCCAGTTCACGGAGGGTGGCGGCCACATCGCCGCGCACCTCCACGGCCGGCCGGTAGTGGGTGTCGACGTCAGCGGGGAGGGAGTCGATGTGCACCAGGGTGCGCGACGGATCGCTGTTCCACAGCCGGGGGTCGTACTCGACGGCGTCGAAGCCGATGGTCACCAGCACGTCGGCGTGGGAGATCAGGATGTCGCCGGGCTGGTTGCGGAAGAGCCCGACACGTCCGGCGTAGTGGTCCTCCAGCTCCCGCGGCACCACGCCGGCCGCCTGGAAGGTCTCCACCACCGGCAGGTCGGTTGCGGCGATCAGCTCGCGCAGCGCCGCGCAGGCCTCGGGCCCCGCCCCGCGCAGCCCGACGAGCAGCACCGGACGCTCGGCGCCGCGGATCATGCGTGCCGCCTGCTCGACGGCGGCGGACGGCGCGGCCCCCTGGGCCGGTGCCTGCACCGGCTCGGTGATGCGGGCACCAGTGGGCGCGGCGAGCACGTCGGACGGCAGCACGACGGCCGCGGCTCCGCGGGGCTCGGTCACCGCGGCACGCAGGGCGTTGGCGACGGCCTCCGCGACGTTGTCCGGGTCGTCCACCTCGCCGGTGTACTTGGTGAAGGGCTTCAGTGCCGCGGCGGCGTCCATGGACTGGTGGCTGCGCTTGAGACGGTCGGCGCGGGACACCGCGCCGCACAGCGCGACCACCGGGTCCTGTTCGGTGTTGGCGGTGAGCAGCCCGGTCGCGCTGTTGGAGGTGCCCGGGCCGGAGGTCACCACGATCGCCCCCGGCACGCCGGTCAGCCGGCCGACCGCCGCGGCCATGAAGGCCGCGTTCTGCTCGTGCCGGCACACCACCAGCTGCGGGCCGCCGTCCACCAGCGCGTCGTAGATCGCGTCGATCTTGGCGCCGGGCACGCCGAAGACATGGGTGACGCCGTACGCCGAGAGCACCTCGACCGCGCTCTGGGCGGCGCGTACGTCGGATGCGGTCATGGGAAACCCCTTTCGCCGTGGGCTCGATGGGGAACGGGAGGCGCGGCTCGGGCGGCGCCGGGACCGCCGGCCGCGCCGGCGGTCAGCCGCCCTCGGCCTGCCGGATGCGGTCGGACAGTCCGGAGGGGTTGAGGTCCGAGGAGAGGAACTGCTCCGTCGTCGGCAGGCTGAGGTGGAGCTCCGAGCGCTCGCCGAGGGCGATCGTGCCCTGGTCCAGCCGGAAGTCCAGGCAGTGGCCGCCGCGGGTGTGCCCGTCGTCCAGGAAGTGCAGGTGGTAGCCGGCCACCGAGATGCCCTGCTCGTACTCGGGGGTGCGATAACCGGCCAGGGTCCCCCGCAGGCCGGTGAAGGTGGTCTCCGCCTGCCCTTCCGCGGCCTGGGTGAGCGGTGGGTAGGGCGGCTCCTGCCGGCGTACGGTACGGGTGCGCACCTCGCCGAAGAGCCCGGTGATCCGGATCGCGTAGATCAGGTTCGGGCTGCGCGTGGTGCGGTCGACGAGCGCGGTCACCTCGGCGCGGGTCATGGGCGCGGCCACGTCCTCGGTGGTGTCGGCCCCGAACCAGGTCAGGGCCGCGAACGGCGAGAGCTCGCCGTCCTCGGCCACTTCCACCCGGCCGCCGGCGCGCAGGTGGTAGCAGACACCGTCCAGGACGAGCATCTCGCCGTCGAGGTGGTTGAAGGTGCCCAGGCCGAAATCGCCGTGCCGGAGCAGTTCCGCCACGGACACATCACCGTCGTACACGCCGTCGATCAGCGCACCCATGGTGGAACTCTGGTACACCTCCCGCGCGTGCCCGGGGTCGTGCCCGGCGCCCCGGCTGCCCTGCCGGTGGGCCAGGACGGTGCGGACGAACCTGCGGAAGCGGTCCTGTGCGTTCTCCACGGCAGCCATCGCTCGTCCTCCGTCGCGCCTGGCGGGCCCTTTAAACATGCTCTCGCCGTGGTCGGGGCTCGCAACCGGAGTGGTTCCCCGCTGCCCGGCCCCCCGGTGGCCCCGCGTCCTCCTGCGCTTCCCTTCCCGGCCTCCCGGCGGTGGCCCGATCCGGGCATGGCGGGACAACCGGGAACACCGCCCGCAGCCACCCCGGAGGCGCCGCTGACCTGGAAGGTTGCGGTGACGATGTGAAGATGTGCAACTGCCCGAACCGCGTGGTTATTTAATGATCCACTGCTGCTAGGGTGAGCGGGTTTCCAGAAGGCTGATGGCGCGTCATGCGCGCGGGGGACAGTCTCCAGGGCCCCATCGCGGAGGAGCGGCTCTTGGCTCGGCTTGACGGCACACGCCCTGTCGCGGTGTTCGCCATTGGCCCGACGCCGCGGCCCGGATCGTCGCCTCCGTCGTGATGCGACTTGAAGAGAGCCTCATGACATCGATTTGGGATGATCCACTCCTGTGGATCTCGATAGTTGTATTTTGTGCCGCTGTCCTGATCATCCTGCGTGCGCGCAGGACCAACATGATCCTGCGCGGCAACAACGCCCGGCTCCAAGGTGAGCGCAACGCGCTGCAGCAGGAGCGGGACCACGTCCGCGCGGCCCATGCCGAGCAGCGGGAACAGCACACCGCCGAAGTGGCGGAGGTGCGCAAGGACGCGGAGGAGGACACCAAGACCGTTCTGAAGTCGGCGATGCGCACGCTCCAGGTGCTCGCCGACGAGCAGCAGGTCGTCATCGACCGGGTGCAGAAGAAGTACGGCGACGACCCCCAGATCCTCGCCGACCTGATGGCGATCGACCACGCCAACAGCCAGTTCGGCCGCCGTGCCCAGGGCATCGCCGTGCTCTGCGGCGGCTGGCTCGGCCGCCGTGAGGCCGTCGCCTCGGTGTACGACGTGGCGCGCAGCGCGCAGGGCCGCATCCGGCGGTTCGACCGGGTGCAGATCCATGCGCAGGTGCACTTCACTGTCGCCAGCCGCGCCGTCGAGCCGGTGGCCGTGGTGCTCGCCGAGCTGCTGGCCAACGCCACCAACTACAGCGCGCCCGACACCCCGGTCGAGATCAACATCCGCGCCGTGCCCAAGGGCGTCTGCGTCATCGTCGACGACGCCGGCCTCGGCATGAGCCAGGAGGAGAAGGACCGCGCCGCGGCCCTGCTGTCTCCGCCGGCTCCGGTGGGGATCACCACGCTCGGCAACCCCCCGAAGTTCGGCTTCGCCGTCGCGGGCATGCTCGCGGCCCGCTACGGGTTCGAGGTGTCCGTCGACTCCGTCTCCCCGTACGGCGGCGTGCGGGCGGTAATCCTTCTGCCGGAGGACCTTCTGAGCAACGAAGTCCCTGCACCGCAGCCCGAGGCCGTCCACGACCGCGCCCACGCGCACGCCCACGACGACACGGAGCCGGCACCCGCCAAGCGCCTGGCACCCGTGAGCGCTCCCGTCGCCATGGCGGCCACGGGCACCACGGCGGGCGGCCTGCCCAAGCGCCGTCGCCAGCGGGTGACGGTGCTGCCGCAGCCCGCGGCGTCCGACGCCGACGGCACGGCCGCACCGGTGGGCGAGCAGTCCAGCGGCACGCGGGCCTCGCGCATCGGGGCGTTCCAGCGCGGCACCCTGTCCGGTCGGGACACCACGAACACGGAAGGACTCCAGGACCAATGAACCCCGATCTGTCGTGGGTGCTGAACGACGTACTCCAGGTGCGCGGCGCCCGGCACGCGATCCTCGTCTCGGCCGACGGTCTGCTGCTGGAGAAGTCCAGCGAGATCGGCCGTGACGACGCGGAGACCAACGCGGCGGCGATGAGTTCGATGCAGTCGCTGTCCCGGGCCGTCGCCCCGTTCACCGGCGGCGGCGGCAGTCCGTGGCGGCAGACCCTGCTGGAGTACGAGCACGGCTGGATCTTCCTGATCGCCGCGGGCGACGGCGCGTACCTCGCCGCCTCGGCGGCTCCGGACGTGGACATGGAGGCCATGAGCTTCCGGATGCAGCAGCAGGTCGGCGCGCTGGGCAAGGCGATGACCACGCCGCCCCGCCAGAACGCCGGTGCCGAGGCATGACGTCGTCCGGCAAGGAAGAACCGGTCTCGAGCGACTTCGTCCGCTCGTACGTCATCACCGGCGGCCGCCAACTCCCGGCCGCGGACCAGCTGTCCCTGCTCACCCTGGTCACCATCGCCCCCGAACGGGAGCTGCCCCTGGGGGCGGGTCCCGAGGTGCGCGCCATCTGGGAGCTGTGCTCCGGGGGGTATCTGTCGGTGGCCGAGGTGGCCGCCCACCTCGCACTCCCGGTGGGCGTCGCGAGACTGCTGCTGACCGATTTAACCGAGCATGGGCACCTGCTGCGCCGTGAAGCCCCGCCCCCCGCCCAGGCCGTCGACAAGAGAATCCTCGAAGAGGTGTTGCATGGACTCCAAAGGCGCTTTGCCTGACAACGCCTATGTGTCGGAGGGGGTGACCACCGCCGCGAAGATCCTCGTGGTGGGTCACTTCGCCGTGGGCAAGACGACGTTGATCGGCACGCTCTCGGAGATCGCCCCGCTGCGCACCGAAGAGAAGATGACGCAGGCGTCGCTCCACGTGGACGACCTGGCGGGCGCGCCGGACAAGCGGACCACCACGGTCGCGCTGGACTTCGGCCGTCTGACGCTGAGCGAGGAGCTGGTGCTCTACCTGTTCGGCACCCCCGGTCAGCAGCGCTTCATGCAGCTGTGGGAGGACATGTCCCGGGGCGCTCTCGGGGCACTGCTGCTGGTCGACCCCGCCCGGCTCGCCGAGTCATTCCCCGTCATTGATCTCGTCGAGAAGTACGGCCTGGAGTACGCCATCGCCGTCAACAACTTCGACACCGAGCACCGCTACCAGGAGGACGAGATCAGGGAAGCGCTCGACCTCTTCCCGCACACCCCCGTCGTGTACTGCGACGCCCGTGACGAGGCCTCCTCGGCACAGGCGTTGATCTCCCTCGTCAAGCACCTGCTCACCCACGCCGCCTGACCACCGGAGCCCTTCACCGCCCGCCAGGGCGGGAGGACTCCGGCCCCCTCAAGGAACCCCCATGGAATCTCAGCACCCCACCCCCGTCCCCGGCGCCCCTTCCAGATGCCCGATGCACGGCCACGACTTCGCGGCCGACCCCGGGCGGATCTACGACCAGCTGCGCGAGTTCGGCCCCGCCGCGCCCGTGGAGCTGTCCCCCGGTGTCGACGCCACCTTGGTGACCGAGCACCACACCGCGCGCCGTGTCCTGCAGAACCCGACCCTGTTCGCCCGCGACTCGCGCCGCTGGACCGCGCTCAACGAGGGCCGCATAGCGCTGGACAACCCGGTGCTGCCGATGATGGCCTACCGGCCCAACTGCCTGTTCACCGACGGCACGGTGCACCTGCGGCTGCGCAAGGCGGTCACGGAGAGCCTGGACCGGCTCAACGTCAGCCGGCTGTCCCGCGACGTGGAGCAGATAGCCGACTACCTGATCAGCCAGTTCAGCGAGCGCGGCCGCGCCGACCTGCTGAACGACTACGCCAAGCTGCTGCCGCTGCTGCTGTTCAACAAGCTCTTCGGCTGCCCCGCCGACATCGGCGACCGCCTGACCACCTCGATGGCCGCCATCTTCGACGGCGAGGACGCCCTGCGGGCCAACGAGGAGCTCACCGCCTGCCTGATGGAGCTCATCGCCCTCAAGCGGCGCACGCCCGGCGACGACATCACCTCCTGGCTGATCGCGCACCCCGCGGGCCTCAACGACGAGGAGCTGAAGGACCAGCTCGTCATGCTCATGGGCGCCGGAGTGGAGCCCGAGCGCAACCTCATCGGCAACACCCTGCTCCTGCTGCTGTCCGAGGACTCCTCGGGCCGCCACTCGGGCATGCTGATCGAGGAGGCTATGGACGACGTGCTGTGGAACAACCCCCCGATCGCCAACTACGCCACGCACTTCCCGCTCCAGGACGTGGACCTCGACGGCGTGGAGGTGGCGGCCGGCACCCCGCTGGTCATCAGCTTCGCGGCCGCCAACAGCGACCCGGCGCTCACCGCCGAGCGCGAGACGCTGAGCAAGGGCGCCCACCTCGCCTGGGGCGCGGGACCGCACGCCTGCCCGGCGAAGTCCCCGGCCCAGCTGATCGCCCTGACGGCGGTGGAGAAGATCCTCAACACCCTCCACGACCTGACGCTGGCCGAGGACCCCGAGAAGCTGCAGTGGCGGCCGGGTCCGTTCCACCGGGCCCTGGTGACGCTGCCGGTGAGCTTCAGCCCCCTTCCGGCCACCCGGTTCGCCGAGCCCCTGCCGCGCGCCCAGGTGCCGGCGGCGACCGGTCCCGCGGTGACGGAGGCACAGCCGTCGCCGGAGGGCCGTCCGCAGGTGAAGAAGGGGTTCTGGAGCACGTTCCTGGACCTCTTCCGGGTCTGACGAGCGGCATGTGACAGGAGCAACACCCAAGGACCGCATGACCGCTGGAGAGGAAGGGGTAGGTTCCGCCGGTCCGGACGCCCAGCCTGAGGAGCTCTGCGTGACCGCAGTCGGTGACATAAGTGGCACAGTCATTGACCGTCGAGCCGTCATATCCGTCCTTCGGCGCCTTCGCACCGCACAAGGGCAGGCCGATCCCTTCCCCCTCTACGCGGAACTGCAGTCCATGGGTGATGTCGTGCCCGCCCCCTGGGGCGGGTACTTCATCACCGGATACGACGCCTGTGACCAGGTCCTGCGCGGCAGGAACTGGATCGTCCCCGACTTCGCCTGGCAGGAGCGGCAGCGGGACACCGAACGGTGGCACGCCCCGGCCACGCAGGAGATGAGCCGGACGCTGTCCCGGCTGAACGCGCCCGCCCACACCTGCCAGCGCCGCAGTCTCGGCAACCCCTTCGACCGCACCACCGTCGCCGCCATGGAGCCGGAGGTCGAGGGGCATGTCACCCGGCTCCTCGACACACTGGAGGACCGGCTGCTCGCTGACGGCGTCGCCGACTTCGTCGGCACCGTCAGCGAGCAGTTGCCGGTCGTCACGATCGGCCGCTGGCTGGACATCCCGGCCACGGACCACGCCCGTATCCTGGATTTCACGCACCGTCAGGTGCACGCGCAGGAACTGCTGCCCACCAAGTCGGAGTTGGCCATCTCGGAAGAGGCCACGGCCGACATGCGGGCCTTCTTCACCGACCTGGTGGCCGGCCGGCGCGCCCGGCCTGGCAACGATGTCCTGTCCGGCTGGATTCGTCACTGGGACGAGCAACTGCCCGGCGATCGCGAGGCCGCCGACCGGATGATCTACCAGTTGGTCATGTTCCTCACGATCGCCTCCCTGGAGACCACGGCCACCTTGCTGTCGGTCGCCGTGTGGCTGCTGCTCGACGAGCCGGCTCGCTGGGAGTGGCTGCGACGGCACCCCGAGCACGTCGACGACGCCATCGAGGAAGCCCTGCGCTACGACCCGCCCATCCACCTCAACAGCCGTGTCGCCGCCGACGACACGGTCCTCGCGGGCGTCCCGATCGCCAAGGACACGATGGTGCACGTGATGTACGGGGCGGCCAACCACGACCCGCGGCGGAACGCCGATCCGCACGCCTACGACATCCTGCGCAAGGGCACGCATCTCACCTTCGGCGGCGGCGCCCACTACTGCCTGGGGGCCGCGCTGGCACGACTTGAGGCCCGTACGTTGCTGACCGCTTTGCTGAAACGATTCCCCGCACTCCGCCTCGCCTCCGCGCCCATCTACGCGCCCCGCATGGTCTTCCGCCGTGTGACCTCCATGAAAGTGACCGCATGAACGCCCCGCAGTCCCTCCCCCACCCGGCCGGCGGCGCGCCCCGGCCCCTCACCACGCTCAGGACCGGCCGGCGGGGCCCGGTCCTGGACATCGAGCTGCACGATCCCGGCCAGGGCAACGCCGTCACCGAGACCATGCTGGACGAGCTGCTCGCGGTCCTCACCACCGCGGAACCGGGGGTGCGGGTCATCGTGCTGTCCGGCGCCGGCGACGACTTCTGCCTGGGCGGCGATCGTACCGAGTACGCCGGTTTCCTCGACCACGACCCCACCGGCGGCGGCATCCGCGCGTCGGCCACCAAGGGCCGCCTCGTCTGCGAGGCACTCAGCGGCAACTCCGCGGTCACCATCGCCAAGGTCCACGGCAAGGCCATCGGCGCGGGTCTCGGCCTGGCCCTCGCCTGCGACCTGCGCGTGGGCTCCGACACCGCCTCCTTCCGTCTCCCCGAACTCGCCCTCGGCCTGCCCACCGCCTGGGGCGGCCTGCTCCCCCGGCTCCTCAACGAGGTCGGCGCCGCGCGCGTGCGCGAACTCGTCCTCACCGGAAGGTCCTTCGACGCCCACGAGGCGCTGTCCCTGTCCGTCCTGCAGAAGGTCGTCCCCGAGGACCGGCTCGACGACGCCGTCGCCGCGTGGGCGCGACCCGTCGTCCGGCGCCCCGAGGGCGCTCTGCGCGTGACCAAGACCCTGCTCAACTCCTACACGGCCCCGACCCGCCTCGCCGACACCTCGGCCCTGGACGCGGAGCTCATGGCCGCCGTCCTTGCGGCCACGCACTACACGCGCAACGAAGGCACTGTGCACCAGATGTGAGCCCGGGGCCCGCTGCCGGCGGCACCGCGACGCGCACGCCCGGCCCGGCCCCCGCCGGGCGGCGCGTCACGGTACCGCCGACATTCATGTCCGGGGCACGGCCGGTCCACGGCGCGCCACGCGGTACTCCTGCGCCGCGGCCTTGTCCTGGCATCCTGCTGGACGTCGACACCCGCGCCGCAGGCCGTAGGGTTCCCCCCGGAGCCGCCCGGATTCCCACCGACCCGAAGGACTCGCCCATGCCCGCGGTCACGCCCGAGCCGCACCAGACCACCGCGCTGATCGTCAACCGGCGCGGCCAGTACCTGCTCCACTTGCGGGACGCCAACAAGCCGATCAACGACCCCGGCACCTGGTCGCTGCCCGGCGGCGCCAGGGAGGGCGACGAGACGCCGGAGGAGGCGATCGCGCGGGAGCTGCTGGAGGAGACGGGCCTGACCATCGACGGCCTCACCCGGTTCGGGGTCGTCGAGCGCCCCGACCCCGACGGCCGCCCCCGGCCGCACGTGCAGATCTTCCTGGGGCAGTGGGACGGCGACCCCTCCCGCCTGGAGGTGGGCGAGGGCATCATGTTCGCGTTCTTCGACGTCGCCACGATGGCCCATCTGACCATGGCGCCGTGGGCGGCCCGGGTGATCGAGCGCCACCAGGCCGCCGGGGCCGCGGTGCCGCCGCCCGGCGGTGCGCCGGCCGGCCGGGGGGTTCCGAACGTCGTCGGCGCCCACCTGTACCTCGAACGCGACGGCCAGGTGCTGCTCGGCCTGCGCCACCCGGACTCGCCCTTCGCCCCGCTGCAGTACCACTTCCTGTCCGGCCACTGCGAGCAGGAGTCCGCCGTCGCCTGCCTGGTGCGCGAGGCCCGCGAGGAGGCGGGCCTGGTGATCGACCCCGCCGACGTGGAGTTCGTCCACGCCGTGCACATGCTCTGGGCCCCCGGCACCCGGCCCCGCCTGCAACTGGTCTTCCGCGCCCGGCAGTGGAAGGGCGAGCCGCAACTCCTCGAACCCGACAAGTGCGTCAGCTGGGACTGGTGGCCCGTGGACCGCCTTCCGGAACGGACCGTCGCCTACACCCGTGCCGCCATCGACGCGGTCCGGCACGGCCGTCCCTACACCGAGATGGGCTGGTCCTGACGGCCGTCCGGGCCCGGGGTGGGCCGGCTCAGAAGCGCACGTAGACGTTCTTCTGCTGGGTGTACTCGGCCAGTTCCTCGATGCCCTCCTCGCGTCCGACGCCGGAGTTCTTGACCCCGCCGAAGGCGGTGCCGGGAAGGTGGGAGGAGCTGGCGTTGACCCAGACGTAGCCCGTGCGCAGGTCGCGGGCCGCGGCCAGGGCGGTGTGCAGGTCCTGGGTCCACACGCTGGCGGTGAGGCCGTAGGGCAGGGCGTTGGCCTCGCCGACGGCCTCCTCGTAGCTGTCGAAGGGGGCCGCCACGAGGACCGGCCCGAAGATCTCGTCCGTGAAGAGGGGGCCGCCCGGTCCGCCGGGTGCGGAGAAGAGGGTGGGGCGGACGTAGTAGCCCGGGCGGTCGGGGAAGGTGCCGCCGGCGACGAGGTCGAGGGCCGGGTCGGCGAGGCCGGCCCGGACGTAGGAGGAGACCTTGCTGTAGTGGGCCGCCGAGACCAGCGGGCCGATGTCGGTGCCGGTCTCGGCGGGGTCGCCGATCCGCAGGTCGTCCATGCGCCGCCCCACCTCCCCGACCACGCGCTCGTACAGCGACTGGTGGACGAACAGCCGGGAGGTGGAGCCGCAGCTCTGGCCCTGCCACCGGAAGTTCATCCCGGCCATCACGCCGTCGATCGCGGCGCGTACGTCCGCGTCGCGGAAGACGATGATCGGGTTCTTGCCGCCGAGTTCGAGGGTGACCGTCTTGACGGCGGCGCTCGCCGCGCGTGCCTGGACGCGCCGTCCCGTGGCCGACGAGCCGGTGAAGGCGATGCGCGGGACGTCGGGGTGGGTCACGAGCCGTTCGCCCGCCACGGACCCGAGCCCCGGCACGATGTTGAGCACTCCCGGCGGCACGATGCGGGCGGCGATCTCGCCCAGCCGCAGCGCCGACAGGGAGGTCACCTCGGCGGGCTTGAGGACCACGGCGTTGCCGGCCAGCAGCGGCGCGGCGACCCGGGCCGCGGCGAACATCAGCGGGTGGTTCCAGGGGACGATCCGCCCGACCACGCCGTAGGGGTCGCGCAGGGTGAAGTCGAACGCGTCGGGGTCGGCCATGGGGACGGTCTCGCCGCGCAGTTGGAGCGCCAGGCCCGCGAAGTAGCGCAACTGGGCCACGGCCACGCGGAAGTCGTCCCGCATCACACCGATGGGGCTGCCGTTGTCGATCGTGTCGATCCAGGCCAGTTCCTCGCCGTGCGCCTCCACGGCGTCGGCCAGCACGTTCAGCACGGCGGCCCGGTCGGTGATCGACGTCGCGGCCCACGCCGGCGCCGCGTCGCGGGCCGCGTCGACCGCGGCGTCCACATCCGCGCAGCCCCCGAGGGGCATGCGCGCCACCACCGTCTCGTCCGCCGGGTTGATCACATCGAGCGTGCCCCCCGAGACCGCGTCGGTCAGTTCCCCGCCGATCAGCATGTGCCAGGGACGGTCCACGATCTCGCGCGTGCGGGGCCGCGCGGCGAGGGTGCCCTGCGGATGAGTCAACCACGAAGTACGCATACATCCCATGTTTGCACCATTAGGGGATATATGCGCTAATATCTTGGATTCGTTCCAGACAACCCTGACGCCCGGCAGGCGCGCGGGGCCCGGTGCACGGCATCGCCCCTGGTGAGCGGGGTGCGCACCGGCGGCCCCGGCACGGGCACCCGGTCGCTCAGGCGCTGTAGAAGTTGCGCTGCCAGCGGTGCCGGGCCAGTACGTCGAGCTGTCCGGACGCCAGGGCACGGCCGTCGCTCACGGCGGCGTTCCGCTCGACATTGCGCACGGAGCGCATGCCGGGGATCACCGTGGAGACCGCCGGGGAGCTCAGGACGAAGCGCAGCGCCGTCTCGGCGAGCTCGTCGCGGCCGATGCCGAGGTCGGCGACGATGGCGTCGACGTGCCGCTCGACCTCGGCGGGCCGGTCGCCGCGGAAGTAGCGGTTGCGGAAGTCGCCCTCCGGGAACGTCGTCCCGGCCGTGACGCCGCCGGTCAGCCCGCCCTCGTCGAGCGCCACCCGGACGATCACGCCGACACCGTGCTCCTGGCAGGCCGGGAAGAGGGCGTCCGCCGGGGCCTGGTCGAAGATGTTGTAGATGACCTGCACGGTGTCGACCACGCCGCTGCGCACGAGCGCGAGCGCGTTGCCGGGCTCGTGATCGTTGACGGAGACGCCGAAGAGGCGGATCTTCCCCTCCCGCTTCAGGTCGGCGACCGTCTCCAGCCAGTCTCCGCGGCCCACCCACTCGTCGCTCCACACGTGGAACTGCAGGACGTCGAAGTGGTCGAGGCCGCTCGCGCGCAGGCTGGTCTCCAGGCTCTCCCGGATGTGCGCCCCCGGGAACCCCTCCGCGGGGTCGACGCCGTCGGGCGCGGGCCACAGGCGGTTCTTCGGCGGGACCTTCGTCGCCACAAGGATGTCGTCGCCCGCGCCGGCCCGCCGGCGGACGAACCGCCCGACGATGCGCTCGCTCTCGCCGTAGCCGCGGGCGGTGTCGATGAAGTTCACCCCGAGCTCGACGGCCCGGTCCAGCGCCCGCACCGACTCGTCCTCGGTCGCGCCCACCCACGCCGACTCCCCGATGCCCCAGGCCCCGTAGCCGATCTCGGACACCCGAAGCCCGCTGCGTCCCAGGTCCCTCGTACGCACAGTCGTCCTCCCGCGGATGCCGCCGTGGCGGCGCGATCGATCCCCGTCGGCACGACGATAGGCGATCACGCGCGGGGCGGGCGGAGCGGTCCACGGCGGACCGGCCGGCGGATGCCCGCCGGCGAATTCCCGGAACACCGCCATCGGCTTGATCGCCCTGACAAGATGAACCGGCGGCAGCTTCCCGCCATGTGTCGTGAGAACGACACCTGTTCATGCTTCCGGCGCACGGAGAAGGATCATGCTCGAATCGATCGGCCTGAGCCGGCAGGACGAAGCGGTCTACGAGATCCTCATCCGCCGGACCCGGGCCACCGTCGCCGACCTCGCCCACGACGGCCATCTCTCCGTCGCCGTCGCCCGGCGCTCGGTGCAGTCGCTGGTGGCGCTCGGCCTCGCGATCCGCGCCCCCGGCCGTCCCGTCACCTACGTGGTCGTCGCCCCGGACACCGGGCTGGAGGCGGTGCTGCGGGACCGGGAGCGCTCGCTGAGCGAGGTGCGCGCGCAGGTCGCGGGTCTGATGGACGTCTACCGCGCCGCCACCCGTTTCGTGAACCCCGACGACCTCGTGGAGGTCGTCTCCGGGCGCGAGGACGTCAACCGCCGCTGGGCGCACATGCAGCAGAGCACCCGCACCCAGGTACGCGGCTTCGACCGGCCCCCGTACGCCGCGGTCGAGGCGCACACCGAGCCGAACCGGGACGAGCTCGCGCTGCTGGACCGCGGTGTGGCCTACCGCGTCATCTACGACAGCAGCGTCCTGTCGCTCCCCGGCTGGCTCGACGACGTCACCGTCGGCATACGCCACGGCGAACAGGCGCGCATCGCCCCCGGCCTGCCCATGAAACTGGCCGTGTCGGACGACCGGCTGGCCATCATTCCCCTGCTGCGCCCCGGCGACAATGCCGTGACCGCCTCCTACCTCATCCACCCCTCGCCCCTGCTGGACGCCCTGATCGCCCTCTTCGAGGCGCTGTGGGACCGCAGTGTCCACGTCCGGGCGCACGAGGGGGTCACGACGGAGGGCGGCCAGGAGGAGCTGTCGCCGCAGGAGGCACGGCTGCTGACGCTGCTGGCGGCGGGCGCGACGGACAAGGCGGCCGGGCGGGCGATGGGGTGGAGCGAGCGGACCGTGCAGCGGCACGTCACCAAGCTCATGCAGCGCTTCGGCGCGCAGACCCGCTTCCAGATCGCCATGGAGGCCACGCGCCGCGGCTGGATCTGACACTTCGTCATCATCGGCGGTCGATGCGGGGCGGCCATCTGGTGTCACGTGCCCCCAGATGGGTGTAGCCTCGGGGCATTGCGGTGCACAACCGAACAGACCGCACATATCGCCGCCAGCGAGGGCTGGATTCGCCCCCGCCGCGGCCTCCAAGGCGCAGCGCCCCCTGCCGCGCAGCGGGCCGCTCGTACGTCCGTCGCGCTGTCGCGACGCGCCGGACCACCATCGCGCACGCGCCCTCGACGCCGGTGCCACGGAACGCCCGCGGCCACGGCGCGGGATCGATCAGGGGACGGCCCTCACGGTCGCCGCCCCGGAAGAAGTGCTTTGCCATGACGTCCTTTGCCATGCCTGTGAACGAGAGCCGTCTGTTCGTCGGGGGCCGGTGGACCGCGCCGTCCGGCCACCGCACCATTACCGTCACCTCGGCCAGCACCGGCGAGCGACTCGGGGCCGTGCCCGAAGCCGGCCCCGCCGACGTCGACCGCGCCGTCCGCGCGGCCCGCACCGCCTTCGACGCCCCGGGCGGCTGGCCGACCTGGGAGCCCGAGCGCCGCGCGGCGGCCATGGTCCGGCTCGCAAACGAGCTCGCTTCCCGGAGCGAGGCGACGGCGATCAGCGTCAGCGCGCAGAACGGCATGCCGATCTCGGTCGCCCGGGCCTACGAGGGGTCGGTACCGGCCGCCCTCCTGCGCTATTACGCCGCCCTGGCCACCGCCGCTCCCGCCGAGGAGTTCCGGTCCGGCCTGCCCCGGGGCACGACCGAGGTCCGCCGGGAACCGGTGGGCGTGGTCGCCGCCGTCATGACCTGGAACTTCCCGCAGACCGTGGGATTCTTCAAGATCGCACCGGCGCTTGCGGCGGGCTGCACGCTGGTCCTCAAGCCGGCCCCGGAGACCGTCCTGGACTCGGTGCTGCTGGCCCAGGCCGTCGAGGCGGCGGGCCTGCCCGAAGGGGTGGTCAGCATCCTTCCCGCCGGGCGCGAGACCGGCGCCTACCTGGTCGCGCACCCGGGCGTCGACAAGGTCGCCTTCACCGGTTCGACCGCGTCCGGGCGCCGCGTCGCCGCCGCGTGCGCGGCACTGCTGCGGCCGGTGACCCTGGAGCTCGGGGGCAAGTCCGCGGCCGTCGTCCTGGACGACGCCGACCTCGGGCAGGACCCCGGGGAGCGGTTCGCCGCCAGCCTGCTCAACAACGGCCAGACCTGCTTCGCGAGCACGCGGATCCTCGCGCCCCGCAGCCGCTACGACGAGGTCGTGGACGTCTACACCGCGATGGCGCGCGACGCGCGGGTGGGCGACGCGCTCGACCCCGCCACCCAGATCGGCCCGCTGGTCAGCTCCCGGCACCGGGAGCGGGTGGAGGGCTGGATCGGCAAGGGGCGGGCCGACGGCGCCCGGCTCACCACCGGCGGGGGCCGGCCGCCCGGCCTCGACCGCGGCTGGTTCGTCGAGCCGACGGTCTTCGCCGACGTCGACAACTCCTCGGTGATCGCCCAGGAGGAGATCTTCGGCCCGGTCCTGACGATCACCCCCTACGAGGACGAGGACGACGCCGTACGCCTCGCCAACGACTCCGCGTACGGGCTCGCCGGCACCGTGTGGACCACCGACCTGGAGCGCGGCGCCCGCGTGGCCCGCCGGATCCGCACGGGCACGATCGGCCTCAACGGGTACCAGCCCGACATCGCCTCGCCCTACGGCGGCGTGAAGAACAGCGGACTCGGCCGCGAACTGGGCCCCGAGGGGCTGCAGGCCTACCAGTGGCTGCAGTCCGTCTACCATCCCTGACCTCGCCGGCACCGGCGAGCGGCGCGGCCGAACGGATTCGGCGCGGGCATCGTGTCCTCCTGTGCAAGCCGTACGACGAGGAGGCCCGTCCGATGTCCACACCGCCCACACCGCCCGCCGCCGCGCCCGCTACCGTCCTGTCGCTGAACGAGGACCCGGCCGCCGTGCTGGAGGCCGCCACCTGGGCCATGTCCGCGATGGTCGGCACCCTGCACGACGCGCTCACCACGCCGCTCGCCGAGGTGCTGGCCGCCGACCCGCACCGCACCGCCGTCCTGGAGCAGGCCGGGCTGGTGCGCCGGGAGGGCGACGCACTCGTCCCGCACTCCTCCCTCGTCCCGCCGGACGGGCCGACGGCCCGCAGTGCCGTGGAGGCCCGCCTCAGCTCGCTGCGGCAGGCGGTGGCCGCGGCGGCGGGCGAGAGCTCCGGCGGCTGGGCGGCGCTGGACGACCGCGTGCTGCTCAACCAGGGGCGCGCGTCGGCCGCGGTCGGCCGCGCGCTCGGCAGCCGGATCGTGCCCCAACTGCCCGGCCTGGGCGACCGGCTGGCCGCCGACGGCGGCCGCATCCTGGACGTCGGCACGGGGGTCGCCGCACTGGCCCTCGCGCTGGCGGAGGCCTTCCCCCGCGCACAGGTCACCGGCATCGACGTCCTGGAACGCGCGCTGGACCTGGCGCGCGGGGAACTGGCCGGGGCCCCGCAGGAGACCGCGAGCAGGGTGACCCTGCTGCTCCGCGACGTCGCCGACACCTCCGAGCAGGCCGCGTACGACCTGGTCTGGCTGCCCGCGCCCTTCCTCTCGGAAGCGGTCCTGGACACCGCCCTGCCCCGGCTGGCCGACGCGCTCGTGCCCGGCGGCTGGCTCGTGGCGGGCGCCGGCTCCCCTGCCCCCGACGGTCTGCGCCGGGCGGTCGGCCGCTGGAACGCCGCGCGCAACGGCGGTTCCGCCTACGACGCCGACCAGATGGCGGCCGTCCTGACCGCCCAGGGCCTGGAGGACGTCCGGCGCTTCCCGACCGTCCCCGGCGGCCCGGTGCTCGTGGCGGGCCACCGCCCGCGGTAGCCGGGGATACCCCCGGGTGCGGTGCATCGCGGCGTGGTCGGGCTGCTCGGACGATGCGACAACTCCCCCAGACTGAAGGCTGAGGGCGTGCCGTGCCTGGGGGCACCTCCCGTCGTGGCTGGGCAAGGCCGTGTCACGACGACACGGGCTAGGGTGACCGGCATGACGGCCCGGGGCGAGGCGGCGGACGGCGAGGCACTGGCAGGCGGGGTCATGAACGCGGGCGCCGTGTTCCGCCGCGGTGCCGTGGTGGAACGGCCGGCCCCGCGCACCGCGCGGGCCCTGCACGCCCACCTCCTCGCGCTCGCGGACCGCGGCTTCGACGCGGCCCCGAAGCCCGTCCGGCTCACCGGCGACGGCCGCGAGCAGCTGACCTGGATCCCCGGTGACGTCCCCCTGCCGCCGTTCCCCGGCTGGGCGACGACCGGGACCGCGCTGCGTTCCGTGGGCGGCCTCCTGCGGCGCCTGCACGACGCGAGCGAGCGCATTCCCGTCGACTCCGGCGCCGGGTGGCCCCGGGACCTGGCCGACCCGGAAGGCGGGACGATGCTGTGCCACAACGACGTGTGCCCGGAGAACGTCGTCTTCCGGGACGGCCGTGCCGCGGCCCTGATCGATTTCGATCTGGCCGCCCCGGGCAGGCCCCTGTGGGACCTGGCCATGGCCGCCCGCTACTGGGTGCCCATGCTCGATCCCGAGTCCGCGGCGGCCCACTACCCCGCCGGACTGGACGCCCCGGAGCGACTGCGCGTCCTCGCCGACGGCTACGGCCTCACCGCACAGGAGCGCGCGGCACTTCCCGCTCTGGTCGAAGCGGCCACCGCCGTCTGCCGGGCGTGGGCCGGCGGGGGGGGGGCGCGGCGCCGCCCCCGCGGCCTTCGGCGGATGGGGGGGCGCCGTGGGCAACGCCGCGGGGGGCGGGTGGGGGGCAGGGGACGTGG